>JBDKID010000009.1:0-100444 GCA_039797295.1 Pseudomonadota bacterium
CACGCTGGACATTTGGCTCAGAATCGTTTCTATTGAGGGCATGGAAGCTTCTGGGGTGAGGGGTTGTTATCGTGGTTGACAACATCT
The DNA here is from genome assembly GCA_039797295.1 of Pseudomonadota bacterium. Lineage (GTDB taxonomy): Bacteria > Pseudomonadota > Gammaproteobacteria > Thiotrichales > Thiotrichaceae > Thiothrix. The sequence continues at coordinate 88 of JBDKID010000009.1, forward strand.
TCCCACACTGGAGGCTTCCTTCCTATTTTTCAATCATGCCTAAACTGTCCGAAGTATTGCCCGAAAAGATCGGTTTGAATTGCACGGTTAAGGTGGTTTCGGTTTAACCTAGCAATAAGTCCGGCTACAGTCATAGCCGTGTTTTTAGCGTGGGGTGAGGTATGTTGTTGAATAATGTTTCACGATTGTTGGCGAATGCCAAGCTGATTTGCGTCATCAGTAGCGTGCTGTGTACGGCTTGTTTGCCCAGCCCGACACCAAATACCAATACGTCTGCGAATGTGGGCACTCCCGATGCCAATGTTGCATTAACCCCTGCCCCGCAACCTGCCGCGATGCGGGGCATGTTGGAAGTGCATAACCAAGTGCGTGCTTCGGTTGGCGTGCCGCCATTGCAATGGTCGGGGCGCATGAGTGCGTATGCGCAAGCGTGGGCGGAACAGTTAGCGCGTACCAATAACTGCAAAATGCAGCACCGTTCTCATGCTGGCGCGGCGGAATTGCCCGTCGGTGAAAACCTGTATTGGGCGAGTCCGGTGATGTGGAGCGATGGACGCAATGAGGTGCAAGCCGTTACTCCCGCCGCCGTTGCACAAGCATGGGCGGATGAGCGTGCGGATTACCATTACGCCTCGGATACTTGCGCTTCAGGTAAGCAATGCGGGCATTACACGCAAATGGTGTGGCGCGACAGTACCGAAGTCGGTTGTGGCATGACGATTTGCCCAAACAAGGAACAATTGTGGGTGTGTAATTACAATCCACGCGGCAATTGGGTGGGTGAAAAGCCGTATTAGTGGCATTTAACTGACAAATCGCAAGCAAATCGCCCTGTTCACGCGCGGAAAGCCATTCAGTTTTAGGCGGATTTCCCGCTACAATGAGCGGCTTTATCGTTTTTACCGCTATTGATCACCGTGAAGGGGGCTTCCACCATGTCGCAAGTTGATATTGCAGCCGTCAAAGCTTACTTATTGGCTTTGCAGGATGATATTTGCCGTCAATTGGAAGCCGAAGACGGGCAAGCGACCTTCATGGAAGAAAGTTGGGAACGCCCGACAGGTGGCGGCGGGCGCACGCGCGTTTTGAGCGAAGGAGCTGTGATTGAACAAGGTGGGGTGAATTTTTCCCACGTTTTTGGCGATCAACTGCCACCCTCGGCGACTGCGCAACGCCCTGAACTCGCCGGACGCAGTTTCCAAGCAATGGGCGTATCGCTGGTCATTCACCCACGCAATCCGAATGTGCCAACTTCCCATGCCAATGTGCGCTTTTTCATTGCCGAAAAAGCAGGCGAAGACCCCGTATGGTGGTTTGGTGGTGGTTTTGACTTAACCCCGTATTATGGGTTTGAAGAAGATTGCGTATTCTGGCATCAAACTGCCAAAGCCGCGTGTGACCCCTTCGGCGCGGATGTGTACGCTCATTACAAACGCTGGTGCGATGAGTATTTCTACTTAAAACACCGCAATGAAGCGCGGGGCGTGGGTGGTTTATTCTTTGATGATTTAAACGAATGGGGTTTTGCACGCTGTTTCGCGTTCATGCAAAGCGTCGGCAACCACTACATTCAGGCTTATCGCCCGATTGTCGCCAAACGCAAAGCTTTACCCGCTACTGAAACGCAACGCGACTTCCAACTCTATCGTCGTGGGCGTTACGTGGAATTCAATCTGGTGTATGACCGTGGCACGTTGTTCGGGCTGCAATCCGGCGGGCGTACCGAATCGATCCTCATGTCATTACCGCCGTTGGTGAAATGGCGTTACAACTGGCAACCGGAAGCAGGTTCGGCGGAAGCCAAGTTATACACTGACTTCCTCCCGCACCGTGATTGGTTGGCGACAAACTAAACCGCCGCGTTCTACCAACTTTTTTCGCCGGGTTGTGGCTTGTGGTCAGAAAGTTTAAAAAACTTCCAGCCTAAATAGCCTAAAAACCCCAAGATAAACAGGATGGTGAACACCGACATGAACACAATACCGCTGGCACTGGTAAAAAAAGACATAACATCGCGCTCCTCATGATGAATCTGGGGTCATGATAAAAGCGCGTAGGGTGGGTGGCTTTGCGCAAGATCAAAACCACCCAGCGGTTTGCGAGCGTTTCTTGCTACAAGTCAAAGTTTTCGCGATTCAGCGAGTCGATTCAGCTAGTTAGTGCGTTACGGAACTGCAATGCTGCGCAAGGCTTGTTCAGTATTAATTAGCCCGAAACCGTAATCACTATCACGCCCCGGTTTGCCTAAATCAACCGCAGTACGATTCAACACCTCAGGGGTAAACGCTTGGCGGTTTGCGGCTAATAACAAGGCAATCACCCCCGACGCATGAGCCGTGGCTAACGATGTTCCGCTGGATAATTGGAATGCACCACGCGGTGCTGTGGTTAAAATCCCGACCCCCGGTGCGGCTAATGCAATGTAATCACCGCGATTGGCTTGCCCAAAGACGCTTTCTTGCCGATCCACGGCTGTCACGGCAATCACGCCCGGTATGGCCGCCGGGTATGCGGGTTGTGCATTCGGACCATTGTTGCCCGCCGATGCCACTACCACAATGCCACGCTTCACCGCTTCTGCGACTAAACGATCCACCACGGGGTCAGACTGACCTGCAAAGCTCAAATTCAGTACATCTACCCCTTGTTTCATGGCGAGTTCCAAGGCACGCGCCACTAAACCAGAGTTACTGCGACGTTCACCAGGATTACTCGGATTAGTACTGAACGCGCTAATCGCCACGAGTTTGGCATCCGGCGCAATGCCAATGCGCGGATTTTTACTGACCATAATCCCTGCGACTTCCGTGCCGTGCAAACGATTTTGCGCATCGCCTGCCGGAACTAATTCAATGCGCTCAATCAGCGGGGATTGCAAGGTATCGCCGTAATCCAAATCCACAGGGGTATCGATCATACCAATCACGACCCCTTTACCAGCATTACGCTCACGCGCCAGTGGTACGCCCGTCATGCCTAACGGGTACAAGGCGGCACGCCCGGTGTCTAAATTCGCCGTGGTAAAAAAATTACTGGTACTGGCATCCACGTCTTTTTCGGCTTGGTGAATTTTCTGCACCACCGCTTCTGGGTCTTGCCCATTGGTCGCCGCCGTAATCATCGTGGTTTTGATGGAATCCAGATTATCCGCGCGTTTTGCACGTAATTTGTACTTTTTTAGGACGTTATTCGCGGCATCATCCGATTGCTGACTGTCATAGGTAATGAGCATTTCATTAGCTTCGTAATCAATGCGCTTAAAAGTGGGCGTGGTGACACAAATACTCGCGCTGATCTGGCAAGCAGCAGAATCATCATGCCAACCAATCACTTTGTATTTGGCATTAGAACACGCGCTTAAGCCCACTAACGCAGCAACAGCAACCAACGACAAACCATAACGAAGAACATAGGAAAGCATACGCACATGACAGTGTGGTGAAATGACAAAACGGTTTGCCTAGGACAAACCGGCTATTTGAGGGAAAGAATTGTATCAGAAGGTCGCTTTGCCAGCGAAATTAATCACCGTTTGTTCTTGCTGCATTTGCTGCACAATCGTATCGGCTTGTTTGGCATCTTGGGGTTGTACGCCACGCACTTCCAGACGGAAGTAGTTATCGGCATTCACATCAGGGCCATCAATAATGTGCGCATTCCAACGTTGTAAAAAATCACGCACTTGGCGAATTTGCACCGCATCATTAAAATCCACCAACAGTTCCAAATCTTTTGCGGTCGCCACAATCGGCGCGGTTGCCGTTTGGTAAGTGGTGGTCGTCAGTGCTGAGTTAGAAACGGTTGCCATCGGATTCGCCGACCAGACATACCACCCCACTAACCCTGCTTGTACCACCACTAATGAAGCGAACACCGCATTAGTTGGGGTGAATCCCACATTACTGGGCAACAAATTCTGCAAGAACTGCCAGCAACGTGTGGATAACGGCCTAGGTGACGTTTGCGCGGAAGCAGGGGTGCTTATTGTGGTCTGTGCCTGATCAAGTGCAGGACTAGCGGGCTTCGCAGCCCCCGCAGCATTGTTACCCTGATTTTCGCGCTCAATGCGGCGCATCAACTTATCTAAACGTTGCCCCGTCGTATCCACAGCGGTCAATTGCAATAAACTATGATTTTCTCGTATCAGGTCAACGAGCGTGACTTCACGTTCGTATTCTGCCTGTAACACAGGATGCTGCTCTAGCATACGCTGGACCAGTTCTTTCTCCGGTTCGGTCAGTTTTCCAGTGATGTACCACGGAAGCAGGAGACGGGCTTCCTCCAGAGTATCACCGTTTGGGTATCGGCTCATAAAAACAGCACACTAGTTACCGGACAATCAGTTAGCAAAAATCAAGACCAACAATGCCCGCCTTCTCTAATAATTGTGCGAGACGCTTACGGGCATAAAACATGCGGGTCTTAACCGTGTTTTCGGAAATATCTAGCAGATCAGCCACTTCTTTGACTGATTTCTCCTCAAAATAAGTCAATTTGAGCACTTCCCGATGCTCATCTGTCAATTGATCCATCAAACGCAACAACTGTTGCTTCATGTCATCCATTGCCAACTCCTCGTGCGGATTGGCATTTGGATCAACCATGGCATCCAATATTGATTCATCTTCCAGACTCACTTCAGAGGTTTTTCGCAGCCACGAAATCACTTTATTGCGGGCAATCGAATACATCCAGGTGGAAGGTTTCGACCGTCCGGCAAAGTGTTCCGCTGAACGCCAAACATCAAACATTGCCTCATCCACAAGATCAGCGGCCTGCGCCACATCATCGCGTAATACACGGGCGCAATACTTAACTAAACGTGGTTGGTAACGCAGGTATAACTGACTAAATGCCTGCTGATCACCTTGGCTGATGAGTTCGAGCAGAACTTCATCGGATAGTTGACTAGAGGCATTAGTTTTTGCTTGTGCATTTCCATCCTGTGAATGGCTTTCCATCTGCTGTGTCGCTCTCGCTCTGGATTTGGTTTAAATAAATCCGACAAATAGTATGACTGTGGCTGATCGTTGACGACTCTAAGACTTAATTAAGCACGGGAATAACAAGACCAGCTGACCATGTATCGCCTCAATGGATCGTTAAACAATCAAATTGAGTTTTTTTGAAATTTCTTTGAACCCTTTGAATAAGTATAGCGACAAAACGGTAGTCGAAATCTTTAAGGCATTATCTGCACCATTCATCTTGTTAATAACAACGGTAGAACGGCGGGGTGATGACTTAGCTCGACACACTACACACACTCAAGTAGCAATTCTTAAAAGTTATAATACTCCCTCGCAAGTCTGGCGAACCTTCGGGTTCGCCTCTTTTTTTTCTGCGCACTCTGCTACTTATTCTAGTGCTTTTCTGCGTAAGAAACCGTATATGCCTGACCTTGTTTGAGCTTGTCGAAGTTGCCGAAAGTCTCTTTCAAATTACGTTTCATGTACTCGCGCAAACCGTTAATGGTCACGAGGTAAACGCGCCCACCCGGTTTGAGGTGGCGTTTCATGTCATGCAGCAAGATGCTCATCATTTCCTTGCCGACTTTCGCTGGAACATTGGACGCAATCACATCAAAGCGTAAACTCTTATCAATGTGCTGGAAACCATTACTCAGCATAGCTTTGGCATTCGGTAGCTTGTTTAACGCCGCATTGCGATTCGCGTATTCCACTGCCATGAAATCTTTGTCCACCATCAAGGTTTGACCTTGTGGGGCAAGTTTCGCCATTGCCAAACCGACTGGCCCATAACCACAGCCGAGATCGAAACAATCATCAGTTGGGTTAATTTCCAAGTATTTCAGCAACAAATCCGTGCCATCATCAATTTCACGCGGGGAAAAAATCCCCCACGTTGACAGGAAGGTGAAACGGTGTCCGCACAATTCCGTGTCGAAACGAATGTCGTCGCGCAAACTCTGCGTGTAAGGAATATCAGCCATATTTCACCGTTACGGTTGTTGGAGTTTGCCGAAAATCCGTCCGGCTTCTTGAATCGCGTCCTCGACTTGATCCGCTAAAGTGCAATAATGCCCCATTTTCCGCCCTGGTCGCGCTTCGCGCTTCCCATACAAATGCAGTTTGGTGTTCGGGCTGTGCAATAAACTCAGCCATTCGGGTTGCGTGCCGTGCCACACATCACCCAGCAAATTCACCATCACCACCGGCGAAAGTAAGTGCGTATCGCCAAACGGCAGTTCGCACACCATACGCACTTGTTGCTCAAACTGCGAGGTAATGCACGCATCCAAAGTGTAATGCCCGCTGTTATGCGTGCGCGGTGCCATCTCATTTACCAGCAATTCGCCCTTGGTGGTGACGAAAAATTCCACCGCCATCACCCCAACGAATGCCAATTTATCCGCCATGCGTGTTGCCGCTGCTTGTGCGGATTGGGCTAAAGCGGCATCAATACGCGCGGGTACAATGGTTTGATGCAAAATACCGCCGCGATGCTCGTTTTCCGCCACGGGGAAACAACGCACTTCGCCACTGGTACTGCGAGCAAGGATCACGGAAATCTCGCGTGCCAATGCCACACGCTGTTCCAGCACGCAAGCCACACCACCAAACTGCACGAAAGCGGCTTGCGCTTCGGCAGCAGAATGCACCGTCGCTTGCCCTTTGCCGTCGTAACCAAACCGCGCGGTTTTCAGAATCGCCGGGTAAGCTACCTGTTCCGCTGCTTTGGCAATGTCTGCTACGGTGCGAATCGCCGCAAACGGCACGGGTAACAAACCGCAGGCACGCACAAATTCTTTCTCGACAATGCGATCTTGCGCCATTTCCACCGCTGCTGCACAGGGGCGCACGGGGGCATAATGTGCAAGGAATTCCAACGTTTGTGCCGGAATGTTTTCAAATTCCGTGGTTATAACATCGCAACGTTGCCCAAACGCGGTCAAAGCAGCAGTGTCATCGTAAGCGGCAATCACATGATCATCGGCTAATTGCGCAGCAGGACTGTGGGGGTCGGGTTCGAGCACGATAACGCGATAACCGAGGGTACGCGCCGCCACGGTAAACATACGCCCAAGTTGCCCGCCGCCGAGCATACCAATGGTTGATCCGGGAAGTAGAGTCATAACTTACAGCAAATCCAGCATTATTCAGGAGGTAATTTCATGTTCATGGCGTGCTGGCGTTGTTCTTCGCGGAATTGCACTAACTTTTCCGCCAAAGCAGGGTCTTCATTCGCCAACATCGCCACGGCAAACAATGCCGCATTCGCCGCACCCGCTTCGCCAATCGCAAACGTCGCCACGGGTACACCTTTGGGCATTTGCACAATGGAATACAGGGAATCGACACCACTTAATGCACGGGTGGTAACAGGCACACCTAACACGGGAACAGTGGTTTTAGCGGCTAACATGCCGGGCAAATGTGCCGCACCACCCGCACCCGCGATGATGCATTTTAGCCCGCGCTCACGCGCCGTTGCGGCGTATTCAAAGAGCAAATCCGGTGTTCGATGAGCAGAAACCACGCGGTATTCATGTGCAATGCCGAATTTGTCGAGCTGTTCGACGGCTTTGGACATCACATTCCAATCGCTGTTACTACCCATGACAACCCCTACCACGACTGCCGGACTGGGTTGGGTCATGATGCTAACCTTATTTCTTGCAAAATCTGATATTATACCGTGATGTACCCTTTCGCACTATTTGATTACGGCAATACTTTATACAATGGCAACAACAGACACTCCTACCGTCTTTGAAACGGCTATCACTTCGCTCCCGTTAATTGCTAAAGGCAAAGTTCGGGACATTTACGCGGTCGATGAGCAACACATGCTGATTGTCACGACGGATCGCTTATCCGCCTTTGATGTCATCATGCCCACCCCAATTCCGCAAAAGGGCGTGATTCTCACGCAAGTTGCTAATTTCTGGTTTGAATTGCTGAAAGACGTGATTCCCAACCATTTAAGCGACAAAACCTTGGATGACCTGCCATTAAGCGCGGAAGAAAAGACTTTGCTACAAGGGCGGAGCATTATTGTCAAACGCCTACGTCCGTTACCCGTCGAAGCCATTGTGCGTGGTTATTTGATTGGTTCAGGCTGGAAAGATTATCAAGCAACGGGCGCGGTTTGCGGTATCGAATTACCCGTTGGTTTGCGCATGGCGGATCGTTTACCTGAACCGATTTTCACCCCATCCACCAAAGCAGAAGTCGGTACGCACGACATCAATATCAGCTTTGCACAGATGCAAGCGCAAATCGGTGCGGAACTTGCCGAACAAGTACGCAGTGTGAGCATTGAGTTGTATAACCGTGCCGCAGCCTACGCGCTCCAACGCGGCATTATTATTGCGGATACCAAATTCGAGTTCGGTTTGGATGCCAATGATAATTTGGTGTTAATCGACGAAATTCTGACACCGGATTCCTCACGTTTTTGGCCTGCGGATCAATACCAAGTCGGCATTAGCCCGCCATCATTCGACAAGCAATTCGTGCGCGATTACTTGGAAACCTTGGACTGGGGCAAAGTCGCACCAGGTCCAGTATTGCCGGACGAAATTGCTGCCAAAACGGCGGCGAAATACCGTGAAGTCGCTGATTTACTGACAAAATAAAAACAACTGCATTTAGGGGTAAACCATGCGTGTATTGGTAACAGGTGCTGCCGGATTCATTGGTATGCACCTTACGCGGTGCTTGTTACAACGCGGCGATGAAGTGATTGGCATTGATAACCTCAATGACTATTACGCTGTCAGTTTGAAAGAAGCACGTTTGCAACACATTGTGGACGCGGACACCCACGGTCGTTTCCAGTTTATGCGCATGGATTTAGCAGATCGTGCCGCAATTGCGCAATTATTTGCTGACATCAAACCGGATACGGTGGTGAATCTCGCGGCACAAGCAGGCGTGCGTTATTCCATTGATAATCCCCTCGCTTACATTGACAGCAATTTAGTCGGTTTTGCCAATATCTTGGAAGGCTGCCGTCACCATGCTGTTAAACATTTGGTGTATGCTTCGTCGAGCTCGGTTTATGGTGCGAATGAGTCCATGCCGTTTTCGGTGCACGATAATGTTGACCACCCCCTCTCGCTGTACGCTGCCTCGAAAAAAGCCAATGAGTTAATGGCGCATACCTATTCGCATTTGTACGGTTTGCCGACCACGGGTTTGCGCTTTTTCACGGTGTATGGCCCGTGGGGTCGCCCGGATATGGCCTTGTTTAAATTCACCAAAGCCATTTTGGAAGATAAGCCGATTGATGTGTTTAATTACGGCAAACACCGCCGCGATTTCACTTACATTGATGACATTGTGGAAGGCATTGTGCGTACCCTCGACCACACTGCGCAACCCAATCTTGCGTGGGATGGTAAAAAACCTGATCCAGCGACCAGCAAATCACCGTGGCGCGTCTATAATATAGGCAATCAGAACCCCGTTGAGCTGTTAGATTACATTCAAGCGATTGAACAAGCGTTAGGCAAAACCGCCGCAAAACGCTTACTGCCCCTACAAGCAGGTGACGTGCCGGATACTTATGCCGATGTTGAAGCTTTAGTGGCAGATGTGGGTTATCGCCCCGCGACCAGCGTTACCGAAGGTGTGAATCGGTTTATTGCATGGTATCGCGACTATTATCAGGTCTGAGATGATGACCTAATGTGACAACCTAACTTTCTGGATGAGGGATAACAGAATGCAAGGCATTCAACAACACCGTGGGTTTAACAGTGTCTTTGGTCGCCTGCTGGAACGTCTTCCCGACTACGCCAGCTTAGGGTTGGTGATCTTAGCCGGATTCTTACTGGCACGCTTGGCGTGGATGTTTGTGCCCGGTGGTACAATCCCGACGACTCCCACCACAAACGTGCAGGAAACCGGTATTGCCCCCGATGCCGCCAATAATCCCGCCAATGAACTCACCACTTACCACTTGTTTGGGCAGTACACAACCAATGCCCCCAAAACAACAGCCCCTGCTCCGATTCAAGCTTCGCAATTGGCATTGAAATTACAAGGGGTGTATTCACGTTCGGGCAGTCATGGCTATGCCTTCATCGAAGAAAGTGGCAAGCAAAAAGCCTATGCGATTGGTGAAACCATTGGTAGTTCTGGGGCAGTCTTGGAAAAAGTCTTCCCTGATCATGTGCTGTTACGCCGTAATAACACGCTGGAAAAGCTGAACTTACCCAAATTAGGGCAAGGTATTAGTGGCGGCGGCGGAAATGCGGCGAACTTCGCGCCCCCGATGCCGGATAGCGTTGACATGGGTGAGATCAATGATACCAACATGGTTGAACCGGAAACCATGCCGGAAATGCCACCACAACCGGAACTACAAGACCCGAATGCTAGTAGTGGTACGATTCCACCACCATTGCCACCCACCGAAGCCCCCCAAGCCGCTGGGTTGGACAGTAGCAACCCCAACATGGGAGGAATGCCACCACAATCCTCTAATGCTGCCAATAACCCAGCCCGCCTCATGGAAATCGTTAGCCCACAGCCTTATGAGCGTGATGGTAAGTTTGTCGGCTTTCAGTTGACACCCGGCAGTAATGTGGCAATGTTCAAGCAGTATGGACTGCAATCCGGTGACATTGTGACGGCTGTGAATGGTACAAACCTTGACAGTCCAGCCACTGCAATGCAAGTGATGCAGGGAGCATCAACAACCTCACAAGTAAATCTGAGCATTACACGTAATGGTCAAGAGATAAATCTACCTATAAACCTTCAGTGAGAACACTTCATGGACACGTTGGACTTTACCAATCTAACACAATACTGCAAAGCCTTCTGCGGCTTAACCCCCGAACGTGAACAACTACTCAGAGCAATTGCCCCCACGGTAATACCCCACCTTCATGCCGTAACCGAAAGCTTTTACGCCGAACTCATTAAAATTGACCGCACCAAGCCTTACCTCGACGGGCGTTTAGATGCACTCAAACACACGCACCATAAATGGCTGGAAAGCATTTTCACCACTGACTTTACCGACGATTACACGCGCTACATTTACCACGTTGGTGATGTACACGTAAAAGTAAACCTGCCGGTGGAATTCATGGCTGGGGCAATGACGCAAATTCAGCAGCACATTACCCCGATTTTGGTAAAACTGTACGGACACGAGCCGGAAAAACTGTCCGCCGTGTTAGAAGCAGTCATCGCAGCACTCGGTTTTAACCTGCAAATCATGCAGGAATCCTACCAAGCGTCGTCGCTATCTGCCGAATTAGAAAAATTCCTCAAAATCACCGGCATGAGTCGCAAATTATTCAATAACTTAGCGGCAGCTTATCGTTAAGCAGCGTGTATACATCACAGCCTAGGTCAGCCATGAATCGAGTTCACCTAGGTTTTACGCTGCGCATCAATCACCGAGGGAAGCTGTAACAGCTTCTCTAGGATGTCACCTAATTGTGTAGCATCACGGATTTCCAACGTGAAATCCAACATGGCAAAACACGGGTCATTGGTATCACGGGTTTGTAAACTGCGAATGTTAATGCGCTCTTTCGCCAGCAAATTCGCAATATCCCCCAACACACCCGCCTTGTTGTAAGTGGAAACCGTAATATCCGCTTCGTAAGCCGTGGTACTCGTGCCCCACGTGACTTCGATCATGCGATCTTCGCGTTCTTTGCGTAAGTTCAATGCCTCAATGCAATCAGCACGATGCACCACCACGCCACGTCCTTGCGATAAATACCCCACAATCGGATCACCGAATACTGGCTGGCAACAAGGTGCCATGCGCGTATACAGTTGCGTAACGCCGAGCACTTCAATATCCGTACCCGCCGCATTCGGGCGTTTTGATTTGCGCAGCTTGAATTCCGGCTCGTGGGAACGCAGCAAGTAATTGCGAATTTGCGCTGAGGTAATGTCATTTTTCCCCACCGCAATCACAAAATCGCGTTCAGTGGGGCGATTAAATTGCCGTGCTAAATCCACCAAATCCAAGGTTTTGAGATTCAGTAAATGGCGTTCTTTTTCCAACAACTTTTCACCATCACGGAAATTTTGCTCGTGATTTTGTTGGCTAAACCATTGGCGAATTTTCTGTTTTGCACTGACCGATTTCACATACGCCAATTCCGGCATCAGCCAATCTTGACGCGGACGTTCCACTTTACTGGTGAGGATTTCCACCGCCTCACCGTTTTTCAGCACATAATTCAGCGGCACAATATTGCCAGACACTTTTGCCCCACGACAACGATGCCCAATGCTGGTGTGCACGTAGTAAGCGAAATCAATCGGTGTTGAACCTTTCGGCAAATCAATGATTTTGCCCTTGGGAGTACGCACAAACACACGGTCATTAAAGACTTCGGTACGGAAGTCATCCATGAGCTGACGATCATTGTCATTGCTATCCAACATGCGGCGCACGGAAGCAATCACCCGTTCCAATTCAGGGTCGAGTTTGCCGCCTTCTTTGTAACGCCAATGCGAGGCAACACCCTGTTCCGCTTGCTGGTGCATTTGACGAGTACGAATTTGCACTTCCACCGCTTTGCCTTGCGGGCCAATCACCACCGAATGAATCGATTGATAACCATTGGGTTTGGGGTTGGCAATGTAATCGTCAAATTCTTCGGGAATCGGTCGCCACGTTTCCTGTACAAAACTCAGCACTTCATAACACAGCGTTTTTTCACCCGAAACAATAATGCGCACGGCGCGTAAGTCGTACAGGTTTTCGATTTCAACGTGCTTGCGCTTGGTTTTTTTCCAAATGCTGTAAATGTGTTTGGGTCGTCCGTACACATCAGCTTTAATGTGGTGTTCACTGAGTAAAGTTTGGACACGGTGAATAAAATCAGTGATGTATTGCTCACGCTCAATGCGTTTACCGGCTAAAGATTTCGCAATCTGCTTGTAGGTTTCTGGGTGGAGGAAACGGAAAGACAAGTCTTCCAACTCCCATTTCACTTGGCTAATGCCTAAGCGATTCGCCCACGGTGCGTACAAATTCATGGTTTGCCGTGCCACACAGTGATGGGCGGGGGTAATGTCTTGGCGTGATAACAAGCGCAAATATTGCAGATTCCATGCCAGCAAAATCACAATGGCACGTAAATCATTCACCATTGCCAGCATCATACGCCGTAATTGTTCGCCTTGTTCCTCATCGGTTACATCCGGGTCGCACGCGCCCGCACAATCGTGAAAATAGTGCAAATTGCGCACGTTTTCACACAAGGTACGAATGGTGACACCGTAATCCTGCTCAATTTCCTCCAAAGAGAGCAGCGTATCGAAACGTCCATCGCACAGTAATGCCGCAATCAAAGTGGTTTGATCGGCATCCAAATGGCGCAGAATTTCCGCGACATCCAAACTACACGGTTGGCTAGGGTCAGTGGGGGGCGGCAACTGTAACAAGTCATTAATGACTTGTGCTAATTGGTAAACATCCCGCTCATCATCCGACACAGTGAAACGATCTAACCATGCCTGTCGCGTGCGAGATTGCGTATTGGATATACGACTATGTTGCATGTTGACACTCTTTCCTCTTCGCGCAAAGACGAGTTATAACGAGTTACAGTGCTGCTAATACAGCTTCCAACTGCTTCCAATCTTGAATCTCAGCATCGGGTGCAGGAATACCAGCCCCTAACGATGCACACGACCAAGCCTGCTGTTTGGGGTTAAACCAAACCGTGCGCCAACCCGCCATTGCAGCACCTTGCATGTCATTAATCGGATCATCCCCCACATAAACCGCTTCATGTGGAGCAATACCGACTTTGCTTAAGGCTTGCTGAAAAATAGCGGGATGCGGCTTCGCAACCCCTGCTTGTGCAGCATGGTGAACAAATTGGAATAAATGCCCGATACCGATGTGATGTACACACGCATTGCCATTACTAATCACCCCCATGACAAAACGTTCAGCTAACCGCTGCAACACATCGAGTGTTCCTTCAAAAAATGTGACTTCATTGCGTGCTAACCAGAACACTGTAAAACCGGGCTCAACTAAAGCTGACGAATACCCCTGCTCCTCCGCAAGTGCAGCCAGCCATTTTTTACGCAAGTCGGTTAAATTATACTGTAATTCAGGGTAGTTCTGCATGTAGCTGATGCGTTTTTTAATTAATTCAGCTAATGAATAACGTGCTGGAATTTGTGGATAATTTACCTGCAACCAAACGTAAAAATGCTGCTCTGCACGCTCAATCACTGGGCGGCAATCCCAGAAGGTATCATCCAAATCAAATGCAATACAACGAATGGTCATCAGGCATCCCTACCTATAAATACCGCCGAATCGCCGCCGCTAACTCGGCTGGCGGTGTGGCATGTTGCACTAATTCCCGCAGCTTACCCTGTTTGTCGACCACGTACAAAATAGCGGAATGATCGATGCTATAAGCCATTGCCGAACCTGCCATCGGTACTTTGCGGTAAAAAGCGCGGTAGCGTTGCGCCACTTCCTGTAAAACCGCTGGCGAACCCGTCACGCCACGAATATTGGGGTGAAAATAATTCGCGTATTCCTGCACATGCGCCAGTGTATCGCGTTCGGGGTCAACCGAAATCAACAACCCTTGTACTTGCGCTAATTCACTGGCGGTGAGTTGATTCAACGCGCCTTTCAAGGTCGCCATTGAGGTCGGGCAAATGTCAGGGCAAGCGGTATAACCAAAATACACCACCACCACTTTACCGCGCAGATCGGCTAATTTCACATCACCTTGCACCGCTTGCAAAGTGAAATCCCCGCCCGCTGGTAAATCACTGGCTGCTATGGCGGTAACGGCTGGTGGCGATACCGCTGTGTACCGCACGGCTAACCACGCACCACCCATACCCAAGGCAACCGCAAGGGCAATCCCCATCAACTGTTTGACCATCATGGCTTGTTATTCCCTACTCAATTCGTTGATAAAAGTGTTACTATAGCGCGACATAAGGGGGCATACCTTGAAAAAAAGCCAGCAGGATTATATTAAAATCAACATCCTGTCCCATAGAACAAGCGATCTGGGTAGACCATACCATGCAAGTTTTACCGATAAATATGCTCAATGACCCGCTTGCAAAAACCTTGCCGATTGCATTTTTATTGCACGCACTGCTCATCTTTGGGGTTAGTTTTGCACCGCAACGCGACCCACAAGCACATCTCGCGCCGATTTTAGATATTACACTGGTGCAAACGCATACGGAAAAAGCCCCAGACGTGGTGGATTTCCTTGCACAAGCCAATCAAGAAGCCAGCGGCACGAGCGAAGAAAAAAATCGCCCACAAAGCCCATTATCATCCTTAATTCCCACGGACATGGAAGACGGTGATGCTCCCCTGCAATCGCAAGCCGCATCAGCCGATAATCCCTTAAAAATTACGCCACAAGTGCTCACTACCAAGGGTGAAACCTTCAAGCCTGTGGAAAAAGCCCCCGAACAACCGGATGAGACACAAGACCCGATTGCGGAACGTTCCGATACGGATCAGCAAGTCGCGCAATTATTGGCAGAAATGAATGATGACGAAGCCCGTTACGCACGCCGTCCACGCATTCACTTTATTGATGCAGTCAGTGCCAAAAGCGCGGTAGAAGCGGAATATATTGATGCATGGGTGAAAAAAATTGAGCGGATTGGGAATATTAATTTCCCCGAAGAAGCCATTGCTCAGAATTTAAGTGGCAAGCTAATTCTAAATGTCACACTGGATCAGGCGGGTCGTGTTGTGGACTCACAAATCAGTGTATCATCAGGGTCTGACGTGTTAGATAAAGCTGCCTTACGTATCATTCAATTGGCAGCCCCCTACCCCCAATTGCCGGACGAAATCAGCCGTAAATGGGATCAACTTAACATTACCCGCACTTGGATTTTCCACAGCGGCACACTGAACACCCAGTAATGCTAACTTAACGCGATGACATAATGTGATTGAAGCAATTTCTAACCTGCGTAACCACCTTCTGATTGCCATGCCCGGCATGGGTGATCCTACGTTTGAGCATACTGTCACACTCGTGTGCCAGCATGACGAATACGGGGCTTTTGGCATTACCATTAACCGCCCGATTGAACTGACGGTAGGGGAATTACTCAGTCAACTGCAAATTGCCGTCCACGATTTACACATTGGCGGACAACTGGCTTTAAGCGGTGGTCCGGTGCAAGCTGAACAAGGTTTTGTGTTACACGATGGCGAACGCCAATGGGAAAGCACCTTACGCATTACTGACGAATTAGCCATTACCTCTTCGCGCGATATTTTAACGGACATTGCCAAAGGCACAGGCCCTGCCAATTTCCTTCTGGTATTGGGTTGTGCGGGTTGGGGACCGGGGCAATTGGAGCACGAAATCAAACAAAATACGTGGTTAACCTGCCCCGCTTCCGCGCAGTTACTGTTCCAAATGCCTTACGAACAGCGTTGGAAAGGTTCAGCGCAAACCCTCGGCATTGATCTCAACTTACTCGGTTTGGTGGCTGGTCATGGCTAATACGTTTACCGTGCTGGGCTTTGATTACGGCAAAACGCGCATTGGCGTTGCTGTTACCAATACGCTAACCGGTATTGCTACACCACAATCCACGGTTCATGCTCGCGATGGCGCACCGGATTGGGATGCCGTAACACGTTGTTTACAGGAATGGAAACCCGCCCGCTTGGTGGTTGGAATGCCACGCAAACTCGATGGCTCAGACAGTGCCATGCGCGAACCCATCGAACGCTTTATTCGCCAACTGCAAGGACGTTACAACTTGCCCGTGGATGTGGTGTGCGAACAACTGTCCTCACTCGAAGCCGAACAGCGTTTAAAACAAGCCCGCCAAGCTGGACGCAAACGCAAAGTTCGCAAGGATGAAATTGATCAGGTGGCAGCCGCCATCATTCTCGAAAGCTGGATGCAGGAATACAGCCATGCCCAACCCTAATAGCCCTTACTCAATCAGCAAAGCATACGCGATTGCGCCGTTATTGGATCAACTCGAACAACAAACCCGCCAATGGTTGCAAGCCAAAAACATTGCTCAACCCATTATGGTTGGCATTCACACCGCTGGCGTGTGGTTAGCCCAAGCCTTGCACGCGCGTTTAGGCTTAAGCGATGCCTTAGGTGAATTGGATGTCACTTTTTACCGCGATGACTTCAGCCGTATTGGTTTAGCGACGCAAAACAAGCCGTCACGCTTACCCGTCGGCATTGAAAACCGCCATGTTTTATTGGTGGATGATGTCATTTACACGGGGCGTACTTTGCGCGGCGCAATGAATGAACTGTTCGATTACGGGCGACCCGCCAGCATTACCTTAATCGTCTTGGTCGACCGGGGTGGGCGTGAATTACCCATCGAACCGCAAATTGCCGCCTTGCACGAAGAAATTGCCGCCGATTTGCTGTTTGAAGTGTCTGATCCGAGCTTACAAAGCTTGCGTTTAGTGAATCGCTCGCAATAACTGACCCGCCCAATTCGTCATACCGTGCGCGAGTGCACCATCACCACTACCTTGATGCACGGATAACGACCGAAACATTATATTGCAGTGCAATAAAACTTTATTGGCGTGTCACAAACTTGTAAGATAAGCGCACTCCTTTTGAATTGTCTAAAATATAAGCGAGAGCAATAATGCTGAACGCTCATCTGTCCCCTGGACCTTTGCCGTCCCGAATGCAACTCACACCGGACGGTAAACTAAAACATTTCCTCACCATTGAGGGCTTGTCCCCATTGTTATTGGAAGAAATCCTTGATCGTGCTGGACAATTTGTCAGTTTAGCTGACAAGCAGCAGAAAAAAGCCCCGCTGTTGCGCGGCAAAACGGTCATGAATTTGTTCTTTGAAAACTCCACGCGCACCCGTGTTACTTTTGAAATCGCGGCACAACGCCTCGGCGCGGACGTGATCAACCTCGATATTCGTACCTCATCCACTGCCAAAGGCGAAACCTTGCTGGATACCGTGCGCAATCTAGAAGCCATGAACGCTGATATGTTCGTGGTGCGTCATGAGCACGCGGGTGCTGCGCATTTCATTGCACGCTATTGTGCACCACACGTCAGCGTGTTGAATGCAGGCGACGGGCGACATTCACACCCCACGCAAGCCATGCTGGATATGTTCACCATCCGCCAGAAAAAAGGCAGTTTCCAACCGCTGAAAGTGGCGATTGTAGGCGATGTACTGCATTCACGGGTGGCACGTTCGCAAATCCACGCCTTAAGCACACTGGCAACGGGTGAAATTCGCGTGATCGCACCGAAAACGCTCGTTCCCGCTGGTTTAGAACGCATGGGCGTACACGTTTACCACAACATGGAAGCGGGTTTGCGCGATGTGGATGTGGTGATTATGCTGCGCTTGCAACGCGAACGGATGCAAACCGCTTTGCTGCCGTCCGAACACGAATTTTTCAAGCTGTACGGTTTAACCGAGGCTCGCATGGAATTAGCCAAACCGGACGCGATTGTGATGCATCCGGGGCCGATTAACCGTGGGGTCGAAATCGACTCGCGCGTTGCCGATGGTGCGCAATCGGTGATTTTGGAACAAGTCACCAATGGCATTGCGGTGCGCATGGCGGTGATGTCCATGATCATGGGTTCGGGTTCAGCACAAACGATTGGGGGTGCAATGTGAGTTTGTTGATTCGGAATGCGCGTGTCATTGACCCTCAATCGGGGTTGGATGGACAACGCAATATCCTCATTCAAAACGGACGCATTACCGCGTTAACCGAAGCATCAGCAGCATTCAGCGCGGAATCCAGCATTGATGCAGCCGGTTTGTGGCTGTTCCCCGGTGTGATTGATTTATCCGCATGGTTACGTGAACCGGGCTTGGATCACAAAGCCACCTTGTATAGCGAAACACGCGCGGCAGCAGCGAGCGGCATTACGACGCTGTGCTACCAACCCGAACCAGCGGCGAATTTAAACGGTTCAGCGCAAGTGAATTTGATTCACAATCGGGCGCGGGAAGCTGGTTTTGCTAACGTTGCAGTGGTCGGCAATTTGACGCGCAACCTCGGCGGCGAACAACTCAGCAACATGGGCACGCTGAAAAATGCGGGCTGTGTTGGGGTGAGTAATGGCTGGCAACCGTTCCACAGCTTGCAAACCTTGCGCCGTGCAATGGAATACGCCGCGACGCATGACCTCACCGTATTCGTGTACCCAATGGAACACGCTCTCGCAGCGGGTGGTTACATGCACGAAGGTGAAGTTTCCGCACGTTTGGGTTTCCCCGCGATTCCCTCCGCCGCCGAAACCGTGGCCGTAGCGCAAACCTTAGCCTTAGCCAGTCACACCGGCGCACGGGTGCATTTCTGCCGTCTTTCCACGCGCTTGAGTGTGCGTTTGATTCGCCAAGCCAAAGAAAGCGATTTGGACATTACCGCTGACGTTGCGGCTCACCAATTGTTCTTAACTGAAATGGATGTGGCGGACTTTAACCCCTTATGTCATGTGATGCCGCCGTTACGTTCGGCGCGTGATCGTGATGCACTGCGCGAAGGCTTAGCCGATGGTACGATTGATGCGATTTGTTCGGATCATCAACCGCACGAAGTCGATGCCAAACTTGCACCTTTCCAACAAACCGAACCCGGCATTTCGGGCTTGGAAACACTGTTACCGTTGAGTTTGCGTTTGGTGGAAGATGGCGTATTGTCGCTGCCGGAAGTGTTACGCAAAATCACCACCAACCCAGCACAAATCATTCACAGCGAAGCCGGACAAATCAGCGTCGGCGCACCAGCGGATTTGGTGTTATTCGACCCGAAAACGCTGTGGGAGTTGGATTTACCCAATATCCATAGTGCGGGTAAAAATACACCATTTATGGGCTGGAATTTCAATGGTGCGGTACAACGCACGCTGCTCGCGGGTAAAACCGTGTTCCATCGCACAGGTTATTAAAGCGTTCTGACAGGCGTAAAGGTTAAAAATCGGTTTTTATGTTCGACATTGCTTTATATCAACCTGAAATTCCCCCGAATACCGGCAATATCATGCGCCTGTGTGCTAACACAGGCTGCCGTTTGCACTTGATTCACCCCTTAGGTTTTTCGTTGGATGAAAAACAAGTGCGCCGCGCGGGCATGGATTACCGCGACCTTGCGGTAGTGCAAGAACACGACAGCTTTGCGGCGTTCAATGTTGCTATGCAAGGGCGGCGCGTGTTCGCCTTAAGCACCAAAGCCCGCAGCACTTATGCTGAAACGGCTTTCCAAATCGGTGATGTTTTATTATTTGGCCCTGAAACGCGCGGTTTACCCGAAGCCTTATTGTTAAGTTTGCCGGATGAGTTGAAATTGCGCGTGCCCATGTTGCCGGATAGCCGTAGCCTCAACCTGTCGAATACGGTAGCGGTGGTGGTGTACGAAGCCTTACGCCAATGCAGTTTCCCAGATTTGACTTAAACTTTGGGTTAAACTCGGCAGATGAAACTACTTCGCCACATTTCGCCTAACTTCCCCGCGACTCATGGTTGTGTTGCCACCATTGGTAATTTCGACGGTTTGCACCGTGGGCACAAAGCCGTGCTGAATCATGTGGTGGCACAAGCGCGTCTGCTGCAATTGCCTGCCACCGTGATTAGCTTTGAACCCTTGCCCGTGGAATTATTCCGCAATCCGCCGCCGCCCCGCATTTACGCTTTGCGCGACAAATTGCGCTTGCTGAATGAGATGGCGATTGCGCAATTCGCTTGCCTGCGTTTTAACCACGCACTGGCGAACATGGAAGCGGAAGACTTCGTGCAAAAGATTCTGCTCGATGGTTTAAAAGTGCGCTATTTGGTGGTCGGCGATGATTTCCGCTTTGGCAAAGGGCGGCGCGGCGATTTCCACTTATTGCAACAACTGGGGGCGGCGCAAGGAATGCAAGTGTTGGATACGCCAACGTGTTTGCACACCGAAGAGCGCGTCAGCAGCACACGAATTCGCTTGGCATTAAGCACGGCGGAATTGGCACTCGCGGCGGAATTATTGGGTAGCCCGTATCAGCTCTCAGGGCGCGTGCGGCATGGCGATAAGCGTGGACGCACCATCGGTTTCCCCACCCTCAATTTGCGTATGCCACAACACATTGCGCTGCGCCGTGGCGTGTATGCGGTCAAAGTTACGGGCTTAGACGCGCAAATACACTTAGGTGTGGCGAATTTAGGCGTGCGTCCTACCGTACACGGCATGGAAAATCGCCTCGAAGTGCATGTGTTTGATTTCAATCAGCAAGTGTACGGGCAACACATTTGTGTCGAACCCGTGGTATTTCTGCGCGATGAACAGCGATTTGATTCGCTGGCAGCTCTGCAAACCCAGATTGCCAGCGATGCTGCTTTAGCACGGCAGTTATTGCACGCCTAATTACGCCGCCGCTTCAGCCAGAACCGCTGCGTGGGTATCTTTGCTCAAACGTGCGCCAAAAACCGTGACAATGCGTGATGCCGCAAGGCTGGCTAAACGTCCAGCTTGGGCATTGTCCATACCATGCGTAATGCCGTAGAGGAAAGCACCTGCGAACATATCGCCCGCACCATTGGTATCCACCGCTTGCACCATGTGCGGAGCAATCGCAGTACGACCCGTTTCATCCACCACCAATGCGCCTTGGCTGCCCAACGTAATCACCAGTTTTTGCGTATATGGTTTAATCGCAGTAATCGCTGCTTCCAAATCGTCTTGCCCCGTAAAGACACAAGCCTCTTCGCGGTTGCAGAACAGCATGTCCACGCCATCGCCCAGCATTTCATCAATGCCAGTACGGAAAAAACGCACCATTGCCGGATCAGAGAAAGTCATGGCAGTTTTCACCCCATTGGCTTTCGCAACTTCACGCGCTTTCAATACAGCGGCGCGGGAAACATCGGAAGTAACTAAATAGCCTTCGATGTACAAATACTGTGCTTGCACCAATTCATCAAGGTGCAATTCGGCTTCAGAAAAGTCGGCGGTAATGCCCAAGAACGTATTCATGGTGCGCTCGGCATCCGGTGTCACCATGACCAAGCACTTGCCTGTTACGCCTTCAGACGCGCAACGCACTTGATCTAATTTCGAGCTAACACCAGCGGCGTGCAAATCGTGCATGTAAAATTCGCCAGTTTCATCATTGGCAACTTTGCAAGCATAGAACGCTTTGCCGCCGAACTGACTGACCGCCACAATGCTATTGGCAGCCGAACCGCCACTAGCGCGTTTTTTCAAACCAAAGGTTTCCACCAAACCCGCCATGAGTTGCTGTTGTTGGTTGGCATCAATCAGCGTCATCATGCCTTTTTGAATGCCATTGGCTGCCAAAAAGTCTTCCGTTACTTCAAATTCTTTGTCCACCAGCGCGTTGCCAATGCCAAATACATGGTATTTCATGCGATTCCCATCCATAAATGCGTCTATTAATGCGTCGAAAACGCCTTGTACCGCATCTCTGCCAGCATTTCCAGTGTTATGCGGGGGTTGTGGGGGATGAAACCGTCAATGGCTGGCTATTGTTGAGATCATCATCCGTCAAAGTCGCACGTAATGCCGCTTCCTCACGTTTTAATGCGCGTTGCTGTGCATAAGAACGCCACCACAATGCTGCAATGAATAACAAGGATAACAAGGCAATCACAATCGATACCCGTGACGGCGTGGCAGCCAAGGGCTGTGTTGCTTGAGTTGACGACGGCTGGTTTGCGGCTTGTTGTTCCAACCAACTTTTCACCGACATACCGCTCGGCGGTGCAGCGTTATTGCTCGTGGTATTCACGGGTGGCTGCGTCGTTTCCGGTGCAGCTTCCAAGGTTAACCCCGGTTTACTCACCTGATTCCCATCCGCATTGATGTCAGCCGGTGGCGGCGGAATGGTTTCTTGGTTGGTCGGGTCAATGGCTTTCAATTGCTGATGCAAAGCGACACTTTCCGCGTACTGGCGTTTAATCGCAATACTGGCTTCACGCAAAGAAGCTTGTAGGTTTTGAATGTGGGTATCACGTTCTACCAATAACTGTTTCAAGCTTGCCAATTCTTGATCGACGGCAGGGTTGCTGCTCGTGGGCGGCGTGGCGACGGACGGCGTTTTTGCGGTAACAGGTAACTTGGGTTCAGCAGTAAGCGGTGCATGGGCTGTAACTTTTTCGGCTTGCACTTTCGCTGCTTGTAATTGCTTCAAACGCGACTGCAAAGTACGGCTGTGTTGTTGCTCAGCTTGCAATTGTTTAGCTAGTTGCTGGCTGCGCTGTTGTTCTTGCGTTAAACGGGTGCGCAAGCTTGTAATGGCTTGATGCAATTGGGTTTTCGTCGCAGATTGTAGGGATTTGTTAGCGCGAATGTCGGCTAGTGTTGGCAAATACAGATTCGCACCTTTTTGCAGCGCGTGCATATCGCCATTCACAAAGGCTTGCGGATTGTAATCGCGAATCGCCACCATCATTTGTTGCACGCTAATGCTGTTATCGGGGCGAGCATGATCGGCAATGCTCCACAACGTGTCTTGCGTTTTTACCGGACCATAATGACGCGCCGGATCGTTCGCCGCTCCCAACAATGTAACGGGCAAAATCACAGCAATAACGATAGCCAGTAGTTTTAATTTCATGGGCTTCCCACACAGCAGACGAATGAGTAATGATGTGTCATTTCAGTGGCTTATTGCGTTAGTTACACCAAGGCTTCCCAACGCTAGTATAGTTAATATTGCCAATAATCCAGCGACAAAATACAAGCAAAATGCCTATACTAACGATAATACGCCGCTAATCGGGGAACTGCACGCTTTAGCGGACAACCCGCCAGACCAGTGGTACTTCACCACCACTTATAAACAAAACCTATTATAGTTTTACCGTTTATCTGTCAATTTCAGTAGTTTTTCTACCGTTTGTCCTTAAGCACAAACCACTTATTCCAATTATCAACACGAAAGCGCCACTCATCACGACTGAGCGAGAGGATTAACTCAGCTTATGAAAAGATAACCTCATAGCAACAAAACAATAGCAAAGAGAGAAAAGCCATGAAAATCAATAACAAAACTCGCAAAGCTTCTATCATCGCCAGCCTTGCATTCGTCGCTTGCCAACTCTTCAGCACTACCGCTCATGCCGATTATCAAGGTTACTGGGCAGATGCGGTAAACAACAATAGCAATGCTCAAGCAGTACCCATGCCTGCTAACAACTACCAAGGTTATGCACAAGACAACGCTTATCCTGCACAACCTAACTACGTACCGAATAACGCCCCAAACTACGCACCCGCCAACAACGGCTATAACAACGGTTACAATGCACCAGCCCCCAACATGACACCGGTTGCACCACAAGCGATGCACGGTGCGGCGTCTTACTACAGCGAACAATACCAAGGTCGCCCAACTGCTAGCGGTGAAACTTACGACATGTACGCCATGACAGCAGCACACCCTAGCCTGCCGTTCGGTACTCCACTGCGGGTTACTAACGTACAAACTGGGCAATCTGTGATCGTGCGCGTGAATGATCGTGGCCCTTTCAAACCCGGTCGTATCGTGGATGTGTCTTTAGCAGCAGCACAACAATTAGGCTTGATCCTGAACGGTTCTGCGGAAGTAGCGGTAGAAGTGGTGGGTTAAGCAGATAATTAACATCACGATGACGTAATATTTCAGCAAAGCTAAAAATTATTTAAAATCAATCACTTGCCAATACAAAAACTGGAAAAAATTTCGCCTAATAAATCATCCGGCGTGAATTTTCCGGTAATCTGCCCTAAAGCATCTTGCGCAGTGCGCAGTTCTTCCGCCATTAATTCGCCCGCATTGCACGCGCGTAATTGCCACTCGGCTTGTTCGACTGCGGTTTGCGTCGCAGCTAAGGCTTCTAAATGCCGCCGCCGCGCAATGAAAGTATCTTCTGCTTCGCCTTGATAGCCCATACGGGTTTTCAGTTCCGCTTTTAAAGCTTCAATCCCCAAACCTTGTTTGGCGGAAATATACAAATGCTCGCCTTGTTTACCTGCGGTTTTGCCACTGAGATCAACTTTATTGTGTACTGTCAAACGCGGTAAGCCTTCCGGCAATTGCGCCAAAATCGCTGCATTTTCGGCATCATCCAGTTGCGTATCATCGACCAATAACAGAATCAGATCCGCTTTGTGGACTTCTTGCCATGCGCGTTCAATGCCGATTTTTTCCACCGGATCATCACTCTCGCGTAAACCAGCGGTATCAACAATGTGCAACGGCATTCCGTCAAGGTTAATGCGTTCACGCAATACGTCGCGGGTTGTGCCAGCAATATCAGTAACAATCGCAGTTTCCTGCCCTGCTAACGCATTTAACAAGCTGGATTTCCCCGCATTCGGACGACCAACAATTACCAAATGCATCCCATCGCGTAGCAAACTACCCTGCCGCGCCTTTTGGAAAATGCTTTGCAACTGCTGTTTAATGGCATCTAAACGCCGCGTGACCTCGCTATCCGCTAAGAAATCGACATCTTCATCGGGGAAATCGAGCGCGGCTTCCACATACACGCGCAACTCGATCAAGCCTGTGAGTAACTGATCCACTGCTGTGGAAAACTCGCCTTGTAACGAACGCAACGCGGAACGTGCCGCTTGTTCCGACCCCGAATCAATCAAATCGGCAATGGCTTCCGCTTGCGCCAAATCGAGTTTGTCATTGAGAAAAGCGCGTTCGGAAAATTCACCGGGGCGTGCTAAACGCGCACCCAATTCAAGGCAACGTTTGAGCAGCATATCGAGCACGATTTGCCCACCATGCCCTTGCAATTCGAGAACGTGTTCGCCCGTAAAGGAATGCGGAGCGGGGAAATACAAGGCAATCCCATCATCTAAAATCGCACCATCTGCCGCTAAAAAACGACGGTGTACGGCTTTACGTGGGTTGGGAAGGTTTCCTAAGATACCGACGGCAAGCGCAGGAACGTGCTTGCCGGACAGACGGATAATCCCGACCCCACCGCGCCCCGGCGGTGTGGCTACGGCAGCGATGGTGTCGGGACTGTTCCACATTAGGCGTGACCCATCATCTGTTTGTTGATGTACCATTGTTGTGCCATCGACAACACGTTGTTCACCACCCAGTACAACACCAAACCAGCCGGGAAGAACAGGAACATGACGGTCAAAATAATCGGCATGAACTGGAACATCTTTTGCTGCATTGGGTCAACTTGCGGCGGATTGAGCTTTTGTTGCACGAACATGGAAATCCCGTACAGCACTGGCAACACAAAGAACGGGTCTTTGATCGACAGGTCGTGATACCACAATAACCACGGTGCTTGGCGTAATTCCACGCTTTCCAGCAGTACCCAGTACAAACCCATGAACACCGGAATTTGAATCAAAATCGGTAAACAACCGCCCAACGGGTTGATTTTTTCCTTACGGTAAATATCCATCATGGCTTTTTGCTTGCCCGCTGGATCATCCGCAAACCGCTCGTTGATCTCTTTCAATTTAGGTGAAACCGCTTTGAGTTTCGCCATTGATCTGTAGCTCATTGCCGAGGGGTAGAAGAAGATAGCTTTGATAATGATGGTCAGGAAAATAATCGTCCAACCCCAGTTACCCAATACCTTATGGATCAACTGCATTAACCAGAAAATTGGCTTGGAAATAAACGCGAAAATGCCGTAATCGACGGTTAAATCCAAACCATCAGCGATTTTTGCCAAAGCATCTTGGTCTTTAGGGCCGACGTAAAAGCTGCTTTTGAAGGTATCCGTTGCACCCGGAGCAATGGTTTTAGCCGGGCTGCGCATCCCTAAAATATAACCTTTCACACCATCCACGCGAGAAACATTGGTGTAATAAGATGACGCCTGCTCTACGGGCGGAATCCATGCACTTAAAAAATAATGTTCTTGCATGGCAACCCAACCGTCAGGCACGGTCTCATTCACTAGCGTTTTTTCCATGTCCGCGAATGATAACTTAGTGTATTTGCCTTCATGGTAGTAAGCACCACCAACGTAAGCAGTTACACCGCCCAACATGCTACCTTGTTGCGCTGATTCGCCGTGTTTTAACTGACAGTATTCCGTACCTGACCACGCTTGTGCCGAACCATTTTTCACTTCATGTTCGACATTGACGAGAAAAGCACCACGTTTAAACACAAAACGCTTAGTAACGGTAATGCCATTCGCACCTTGCCAAGTCAACGGCACAACTAATTCGTTCTGACCATCGGTTAACTTGTAATCCAATTGCGGCGCGGTATAGGTCGCTAAATGGTCGGGAGCTAAGGTTTTGGCATCTTGCCCAGCCACGACACCAGATGCTTGTAGACCGGATTGCGCGACATAATTGCGCCCATTCAAATCCAAGATTTTGACAGGTTGATCAGGTGTTTCAATGCTAACGGGGTAAGTTGGCAAATCCGCTTCCAGAATCTCGCCACCACGGGTGTTAATCCGCACTTGCAGCGTATCCGTGCGTACTGTGATGGTTTGCCCAGCATCGCCATTACTGGCATTGGGTGCTGAGGATGGGGATGAACCATTCGCCACCGGAACATCCTGCCCAGCCGCATTGCCATTGGCAACGGTACTAGCAACGGCAGCCGTTTCAGGTGGTTTCGGTGCGTGATCCTGTTTCCACGTTGTCCAAGTCAAAAACAGCAAGAACAGCAAGGTGAGGTAAAGGATGGGACGTTGCGAATCCATAGGTTGTGCAATCCGGTTGGTAAAAATGAGGACAAGGCAACTGTTACAAATTACAAACTTACGCAGGCTGCCCAGACCCGGCAGAGTATAGCTTGTGCAAGCGTAACCATAAACCTTCCAATTGCTGGAAAATCTCGGCATTACTCATGGTCAGAATTTCGTGGCGACACATAACCACAATATCAACGGCGGGCAAAGCAGACTGATGATGACGGAAACTGTCACGTACTAAACGCTTAATGCGATTACGTTCATGCGCACGGCGTAAAGCTTTTTTCGCAATAGCCATGCCCAAACGCGGATACCCTTCGGTATTAGCAGCAGCACGGGCATTCAAACCGTTTACATGCAGGCGTTTGCCATACTGGAAGACCCGCTGGAATTCAACCCCACGGGTCAGGCGCACATCACGCGGGAAGTGAATCACTCCCGATTGGCCTGCATCCAAGGGTTTATGGGATCAGGCGAGCGCGGCCTTTCGCACGACGCGCACTTAAGATTTTACGTCCGTCAGCAGTCGCCATACGTGCACGAAAGCCATGAGTACGGGCACGGTGCAATTTACTCGGTTGGAAGGTTCTTTTCATGACAAGTTACCGTTCAAAATTAATGAGAGATTATGGCTGCCCCGAAAAAATGTAGGCATAGCCAAAAAGGTCAGGAACGTTAAGGGATTGTCCTTGTTTTGTCAATAGGATACTCAAAGCCCAAACTTGCATCGTGCTTGTGGATAACTCTGGCGGAAGGCTATAATGGAATGTTCCGACACGTCACCACACTGATCATTTCAACCGCTCTGGAACCAAATCCCGTATGCTGCTCTGGCAACAATGCTTACAACAATTGGGACAGGAAATCCCTGATCACGAAATCAATACTTGGCTACGTGCCCTACACGCGGTGGAAAAACGCCATGCTTTGTACTTGCTTGCCCCCAATACCATTGTGCTGCAACAAGTGCACGAACAATACCTGCCACGCATTTTGTTTCATACTCGCGTGCTGACGGGTGACAATGATTACGAAGTCATGTTGCAGATTGGTTCATCACCACCGAAACCAACCCCACGCCCTGCGGTTGTCTCTGCGACACCCCCCACCCCACTGTTTTTAGACGACTTCCCCGGTATTCAAGAAGCCAAAGAACCCGTAAAAGTATCCCTATGCGAAACTGAACCATCGACACTAGCCGATGCCAATATCCCAAGTTCGCTGGCGGTCAATGCTTGGGCAAGCAACCTAACAACAGCAACGAATGGTCAAACCCATCACCTGCCATCACCTGCACCCATTAGCGAACGATTTGCCAACACGTTAAATCCGCGAATGACCTTCACCAACTTCGTCCAAGGCAAATCGAACCAATTGGCCTGTGCGGCTGCGCAACAGGTGGGGGAAAGGGAAGATACCGGGTACAACCCGTTATTCATCTACGGCGGCGTAGGATTGGGAAAAACGCACCTCATGCACGCCATTGGCAACCGCATTATCGAATGCAAGCCTGATGCGCGAGTGATTTACGTGTATGCCGAACGTTTCGTCAATGACATGATCACTGCCATACGCGGCTCGCGCATGGAAGAATTTAAGCAACATTACCGCAGTGTGGATGCATTACTGATTGATGATATTCAATTCATCGCGGGCAAAGATCGCTCGATGGAAGAATTTTTCCACACCTTCAATGCCCTATTGGAAGGCCAAAAACGCATTATTCTCGCTAGTGATCGCTTTCCTCGCGACTTAGCTGGCATCGAAGATCGCTTGAAAACCCGTTTTAATTGGGGTCTTACCGTACAAATCGAATCACCGGACTTAGAAACACGTGTCGCAATCTTACGCAAAAAATCAGAGGACAATGGAATACGCTTGCCCAATGATGTCAGTTTTTTCATTGGCAAACGCTTTCACTCCAATATCCGCGACCTAGAAGGTGCACTTCAGCGGGTAGTCGCGAGTATGCGCCTAAAATGCGTCACCCAAATCACAATGGATTTCGTACAAGAAGCCTTACGTGACCAATTGGCCAGTCAAGACAAGCTGATTTCGATCACTAATATCAAAAAAACGGTTGCCCAATATTACAACATGCGCGTGGCAGATCTCGAATCCCAAAGCCGTAAGCGATCCATTGCACGCCCAAGACAAATGGCCATGAGTTTAGCGCGAGAGTTAACTAACCACAGCTTGCCAGAAATTGGCATAGAATTTGGTGGTCGTGATCACACCACCATACTGCATGGCTGCCGTGCTGTCATCGAATTACGTGAAGCAGATCCCAAAACCGAGGAGGATTACAGCATCTTGCTACGCACCCTAACCAGCTAAAATAGGCTGTGGATAAGTCTGTGGATAACCCTGTTGATAAGTTGTGAATAAGTTGTGGATAACTGTTAAGTGCAATGTTACCCACAGGTTTTCCACAGGTTTTCCACAGGTTTTCCACAAAGTTATCAACAGGGAAAAGTGTGAAAATTAACTTTTAAATCAAATAGATAAAAAAGTTATCCACAGTTTAGTGCTTCACTTATTAACTATTATTAACTTTTAAATATATAAAGATATTAGAGTAATGAAACTGACACAAACACGCGAACACCTACTCGAATCACTCCAAGCAACATTGGGAGCTATCGAGAAACGTCATACTTCTCCCATTTTGGAGAACGTTCTGTTACACATTCAGGGTACTCGTTCGTACTGGAGAGGAACTGATCTTGAATTAGAAATCGCCACTCATGCACCCATCATGGATGGTCGAGATGGAGCAATCACCTTACCTGCACGCAAATTAGCCGATATTTGTAAATCTTTGCCAGCAGAAAGTATTGTTAATCTGGAAGTTCACGAAGGAAACCGTGTTCGTGTAACAGCAGGTCGTAGTCGGTTTGAATTAGCAACCTTGCCCGCAAGCGAATACCCCGATTTAGAAGACATCGGCGATACTCACGTTTTTGAAGTACCTGAAAACATCCTCAAACGTTTATTAGAACGCACCGCTTTTGCAATGGCTAACCAAGATGTGCGTTATTACCTCAACGGTATGTTATTAGAAGTCAATGCAGAAGGTATTCGCACCGTTGCAACGGACGGACATCGTTTAGCATTATGTTTTCATAACAACCCAATTGCTGGTATTGATCACAGTAAACAACTACTCATTCCACGCAAAGGGGTACAAGAATTATCACGATTATTACGCAGTGATTGCCAAGTTCCTGTGCAAGTACAAACCAGTACCAATCATTTACGTGTGCAACTGGATAATCTACGCTTTACGACGAAATTAATTGACGGACGTTACCCCGATTACCGCGCGGCTGTACCACAAGGCGGACAAGTGCAAGTCGATTTAGATCGTAAGGTTTTCAAGGATATGTTAACCCGCGTTGCTATTTTATCTAATGAGAAATTCAGAGGGGTACGTTTATCATTAAGTACCAATCTATTACAAATTCAAGCACAAAATCCAGAACAAGAAGTCGCAACCGATGAATTAGATGTTCATTACTCAGGTAAAGAATTTAATATTGGTTTCAATGTGAATTATTTACTGGATGCAGTTAATCATTTACAAGGTGAAACCTTACGTTTGTACTGCAATTCACCAGAAAGTAGTGCGTTAGTCACTGACCCTGATGATGACAATGTACGCAATGTCATTATGCCTATTCGGTTATAATAATCATTGTCATGGGTTGTGGAAAAAGCTGTGGGTAACTCGCAAACTGTGGATAAATCATGTGGATAAGTAAGCTGACCATCCAAAATTGTCGTGTCATTACCCAAGCAAACCTCGACTTATCCCCAACGGTCAATGCCTTCGTTGGGGATAACGCTGCTGGTAAATCCAGTGTATTGGAAGCTTTATCACTGTTAGCACGTGGTCGTTCATTTCGTACCCCACGTATTGCAGAAGTTATCCACAGAGATACACACGAAATTACCGTCAGTGCAAAGTTATCCACAGCTAATGGTACAGAATATCCGATTGGAATCCGTAAAACATTACACTCCACACATATTCGGATTAATCATGCGGATGTTCAACAACAAGCTGAACTCAGTAGTCATTTGCCATTAACACTCATTCATCCCGGTTCAATTGAATTATTAACCGGAAGTCCACAAATACGCCGTGCTTTTCTGGATTGGATCGCGTTTTACCTTTTTCCAGATTTTAATAATGCATGGCGACACTATCAACGCGCCCTAAAACAGCGTAATGTGTGTTTGCGTAATCCACAACAACGTTACGCATTAGAGCAATGGACGCAGCAATTGATTAAGTGGATTCCCGTGTTACAGCAATATCGCTTACAAGCATTAAGCGTTTTAGAAAGCACTTTGCGTAACAATGAAATCCTGTTTGCCAATACAGGTTATCCACAATTGCAATTGAGTAATGGTTTTCCACAAGGTGTGGCTGTGGATAACTCTGATGTTTTGCACGACTTTTTCCACAGCAAACGCGATGCTGAAATCAAGCAAGGTTTTACGTTATACGGAGCGCATCGTGTTGATGTCAGTATTTTGTTAGATAACATTCCTGCATTACGCATTGCTTCACGCGGGCAATTGAAATTGTTAGCAGTTGGATTATTGTTAGCACGCAGTCAAACCCTTCACGACCCACAACAACCGACAAGCTCATACGGTTTATTAGCGATTGACGACCTAGCTTCCGAACTGGATGAGCAAAACCAACAAGCGTTGTACAATACGTTACACACAACACGGCAACAGCTAATGATGACAAGTACACGTCACGACCCACGGCTTGCGGCATTTGCCCAAACTCGTGTGTTTCACGTGAAACAAGGTCAGATTATCTTAGTATAAGCAACACTATTGCCGTTCAATCACGGAAAAAATGGAATCAACATGACAGAGCAAACCTACGACTCGTCAAATATTAAAGTCCTCAAAGGTCTGGAAGCGGTACGTAAACGCCCCGGCATGTACATCGGCGATACAGACGACGGTACGGGTCTGCACCACATGGTGTTTGAGGTTGTGGATAACTCGATTGATGAAGCACTGGCTGGTCATTGTTCGGAAATTCGCGTTGAATTATTTAGCGATGGTTCAGTAAAAGTCACGGATGACGGGCGTGGTATCCCCGTGGATATACACGAAGAGGAAGGTCGTTCCGCTGCTGAAGTCATTATGACTGTGCTGCACGCTGGTGGTAAATTCGACGACAACTCTTACAAAGTCTCTGGCGGTTTACACGGTGTTGGTATTTCCGTCGTCAATGCTTTGTCAGAAAAATTAGAACTCAATATTCGCCGTTACGGTAAATTACACCAGCAAATTTACGCTTTGGGTGAACCACAAGCTCCACTGGCGGCGGTTGGTGACACCGAAGGTACGGGAACATCCGTGCGCTTTTGGCCAAGCCCTATTATTTTCACGCAGACTGAATTTCACTATGACATCCTTGCCAAACGTTTGCGGGAATTATCTTTCCTGAATTCAGGCGTGCGCATTCACTTAATTGACCGTCGTGGTGAAGGCCGTGAAGATGTATTTGAGTACGAAGGTGGGATTCGTGCGTTCGTCGAACACCTTAACCGTAATAAAACCCCGATCCATTCCAACATTGTGTATTTCAGTACCGAACAGGATGGGATTGGCGTAGAAGTTGCTTTGCAATGGAACGATTCTTACCAAGAAAACGTGTTTTGCTTTACCAATAATATTCCCCAACGTGATGGTGGAGCGCATTTATCCGGTTTCCGCGCGGCATTAACACGCACACTGAATAACTACATCGAAAACAGTGGGTTGGCGAAAAAAGAAAAAGTGAGTCCAACTGGCGATGATGCGCGTGAAGGTTTAACCGCTGTGTTATCGGTCAAAGTTCCTGATCCGAAATTCTCATCCCAAACCAAAGACAAATTGGTGTCGTCGGAAGTCAAAGGCGTGGTCGAATCCGCGATGAATGAGCGACTGGCGGACTTTTTGTTGGAAAACCCCAGCGAAGCCAAACTCATTACCGGCAAAATGATTGAAGCTGCGCGTGCCCGCGAAGCAGCCCGCAAAGCCCGCGAAATGACGCGGCGCAAAGGTGCGTTAGACATTGCTGGTTTACCGGGTAAATTAGCCGATTGCCAAGAAAAAGACCCCGCGCAATCCGAATTGTTCTTGGTGGAAGGGGATTCCGCAGGTGGTTCGGCGAAACAAGGGCGTGACCGTCGCACGCAAGCAATCCTGCCGCTGAAAGGTAAAATCCTGAACGTGGAAAAAGCGCGTTTCGACAAAATGATTGCCTCAGCAGAAGTCGGCACATTAATCACTGCTCTGGGTTGTGGCATTGGGCGCGAAGATTACAACCCCGACAAATTGCGTTATCACCGCATTATTATCATGACGGATGCGGACGTGGATGGTTCACACATTCGTACCCTACTCCTGACATTTTTCTATCGCCAAATGCCGGAACTGGTGGAACGCGGGCACATCTACATTGCGCAACCGCCGTTGTACAAAGTGAAACGCGGTAAGCAAGAACAATACGTCAAAGACGATACCGAAATGGAACGTTACTTGCTGCAATTGGCTTTGGATGAAGCGCGTTTGCATTTGAATGCGGATTCCCCTGCCATTAGCGGTGAAGCCTTAGAAACTTTAGTGCGCCAATACAATGCGGTGAAACAGGTTATTGCGCGTTTATCACGGCGTTATGATCGGAATTTACTGGATGCTTTATTGTTTGAATCCCTACCCGCTACCGACGAACCGCAACTCATTCCAGCTACGGCTTTTGCGGCATGGATTGATGCAGCAATGTCCAGTCTCAATCAAGCGAGTACAGGGGCACGGACGTATTCTGCTTTACTAAACAAAGTGGATGATAGTGCGTGGACGATTGAAGTGAAGCGTCGCCAACACGGTTTGGATCACGTTATTCGTTTGGATCGTGAATTCTTCCTCATGCCAGAAACCAAAATGCTCTTGAAGGCAAACCGCGAATTAGACGGTTTATTGGGTGAAGGTGCGTATATTATGCGCGGTGAGCGTAAACTCATGGTGAGCCGTTTTGACCAAGTGGTGAACTGGTTAATGCAAGAAGCCAACCGTGGTTTACAAATCAGCCGTTACAAAGGTTTGGGTGAAATGAACCCTGATCAATTGTGGGAAACGACGTTGAACCCCGAATCACGGCGTTTAATGCAAGTGCGCATTGAAGACGTGGTAGCAGCGGACGAAGTTTTTACCACATTAATGGGGGATCAGGTCGAACCGCGTCGCGACTTTATCGAAAAGAATGCCCTGTCGGTTAGCAATTTGGATATTTGAGGTTTTACATGGAAGATAATCAGACAACCAATCCATTACTGGATATTGCCTATTTACCAGCGTTTTCGGCGATCCAACCAACGCATGTTGCCCCCGCATTAGAACAGGTATTGCAGCGAAATCGTGCGTGGTTAACCAGTGCCTTAGCGCAAATCGAACGCTTTACATGGCATAACCTTGTTGCGCCAATGAATGATGCGGCGAATCGTTTGGAGCGCATGTGGTCGCCTGTTAGCCACATGAATGCGGTAGTCAACACTGAGGAACTGCGCCAAGCCTATAACGCTTGTTTACCTCTTTTGAGTGATTACCACACGGAGTTGGGGCAAAACGATAAGCTGTATGCGGCGATTAAGCTAATCCGTGAGCAAGAGCAAGGCTTGAACGCTGCGCAGCAAAAGAGTCTGGATGATAGTTTACTGGGCTTTAAGTTGTCCGGTATTGCATTGCCTGCGGAGCAAAAAGAACGTTACCGCGCCATTAATCAGGAATTATCCCAGCTTACTTCGTGCTTTTCGGATCACGTTTTGGATGCCACCAATGCGTGGAGCAAGTCGATTCAGGATGTCGCTGAATTGGCTGGTTTACCCGAATCCGCTTTGGCAATGGCAGCCCAAACCGCGCAACAACGCGGGGTTGAAGGTTGGCTATTGACGCTGCAATTCCCTTCTTACAGCGCGGTGATGACGTATGCGGATCAGCGTGAGTTACGCGCGGAAATGTATCAGGCTTACACCACTCGCGCCTCGGAATTGGGGGCAAATCCTGAGTGGGATAATACACCGGTGATGCGCGACATTTTGCGTTTACGTCAGGAAGAAGCGGCATTGTTGGGTTATGCCAATTACGCTGAATTGTCGTTAGCCACGAAAATGGCAGAAAATCCGCAAGAAGTGTTGGATTTCTTGAATGATCTAGCCCGCAAAGCCAAACCCTTTGCCGAGCAAGAATTGGCAGAACTGCTGGCATTTGCCAAAACGTTAGGCATCGAAGATGTACAAGCGTGGGATGTGGCTTACGTTAGCGAAAAGATGAAACAAGCGCGTTTCGACTTTAGCGAAGAAGACCTTAAGCCGTATTTCCCTGTGGATCGCGTGATTGCTGGGCTGTTTGCGCAAGTCGAAAAATTGTTCGGAGTGCGTATTGCTCCGCAAACCGCAGGCATGGATTTGTGGCATAACGATGTGCGTTTCTACCACGTTTACGCGCCGCATGGTGAGCTGCAAGCGGTGTTTTATTTGGACTTGTACGCGCGTCAGCACAAACGGGGCGGCGCGTGGATGAGTGATTTCTGTGGACGTTTCCGCCGTGTCGATGGCGTGCAAATTCCAGTGGCGTTCATGACCTGCAATGGCAGTGCGCCAGTGGGCGACAAACCCGCGCTGTTTACCCACGATGAAGTGGTAACGCTGTTCCATGAGTTTGGACACGGTTTGCACCACATGCTGACCCAAGTCGATTACCCCGACATCGCGGGGATTAATGGCGTGGAATGGGATGCGGTCGAATTACCCAGTCAGTTCATGGAAAACTGGTGTTGGGAACGCAGCGTGTTGGATAACATGGCGGCGCATTGGCAAACCGCTGAGCCGTTACCCGAAGCCTTGTTCCAAAAAATGTTGGCGGCGCGGCATTTCCAAACCGCAATGGCGACTGTGCGCCAGTTGGAATTCGCGCTGTTTGATATGCACTTACACCTGGATCCACACGCGGCGGAAGAGGGCAAAGTGGCAGCGATTCGTCAAGCCGTACTTGATCAAGTCGCGGTGATTAAACCACCGGCCTGTAACCGGATGCCGAATACCTTTACCCACGTGTTCGCGGGTGGTTATGCTGCTGGTTACTACAGCTACAAATGGGCGGAAGTGTTATCCGCCGATGCATTTGCGCGGTTTGAGGAAGAAGGTTTGGACAATCCCGAAGTCGGACAAGCTTTCCTGCACGAAGTATTGGAAGTCGGTGGTTCACGTCCGGCAATGGCATCGTTTGTCGCGTTTCGTGGGCGCAAACCCAATGTGGATGCATTGCTGCGCCATAATGGTTTGAATCTGCCAACACAGGTTGACGCATGAAAATTGCGACGTGGAATGTGAACTCGCTGCGCGTGCGTTTGCCGCAGGTGTTGCAATGGTTAGCGGCTGTGCAACCGGACGTGCTTGCCATTCAAGAAACCAAAACCGTTGATGAGCAATTCCCCTTAGCGGCGTTGCAAGATGCGGGTTACACGGCGGTTTTCGCGGGGCAAAAAACCTACAATGGCGTGGCGATTCTCAGTAAAGCGGTGGCAAGCGATGTTGTCACCGACATTCCCGATTTCGCCGACCCGCAACGCCGGATTTTAGCGGCGACCATTGCGGGGGTACGGGTGGTGAATCTGTACGTGGTGAATGGTGCGGAAGTGGGTTCGGAAAAATACGCTTACAAACTCGATTGGTTGGCGAAAGTCACGGCATGGTTGCAAAGCGAAGCGGCACGTTATCCACAGCTCGTGGTCTTGGGGGATTTTAACATTGCCCCCGAAGATCGTGATGTTCACAACCCTGCCGCGTGGCAAGGGCAAGTATTGTGTTCGGAAGCGGAACGGACAGCATTGCAAGCGATTCAGGCATTGGGTTTGCAGGATGCTTTCCGCCTGTTCCCGCAAGCGGAGAAAAGCTTTAGCTGGTGGGATTATCGTGGTGGTGGTTTTCGCCGTAATCACGGTTTGCGCATTGATTTGATTCTTGCGAGTGCGGCTTTGGCGACGCAATGCCAAACGTGCGTGATTGATCGTGAACCGCGTACTTGGGAAAAACCTTCCGACCATACCCCCGTTATTGCTGAGTTTGTCGTATGAAAATGTGGTGGTTAGTCGGGATTTTTGTGGCGAGTGGTGTGGCGACCAGTGTTTGGTTTAAAACACACTTACCATCAGCAAATGGTATCCCGTTAACCGTGCAATCGCCCTGTGATCTGCAACAGGGTGTTTGCCACGCGCAAGATGCACAAGGGCATGGTGTTAGCCTACAACTGACCCCGCATCCCATTCCATTAATGAAGCCAGTGACTGCACAGGTGGTTGTGCAAGGAATGGATGCCGTTAATGGTGTTATGGTGGTTGTGCAGGGTGTCAACATGGACATGGGATTTCAACGTGCGCAACTGACAGCGACGCAACCACCGCAATGGTCGGGGGCGTTTACATTACCCGTGTGTGCGAATGCGGCTATGCAATGGCAGGTAACGGTAACGGTTCAAACCCCAACCGCGACTTTTGTCGCACCGTTTCTATTCACGACCCAGCGTTAATTGGGTTGATGGCCTTTTAATAAATACGAATAAATAAACTAAGGCTGTCAACTATTCGTGGTTTTACCCGTTAATATCGCCAATAGCTGAGTTAATTCCTACTACAGCACTGGGAATTGGCGTGGCTTAACCGTAGCTGAAACCCGCCCGTCGAGCGTAAAAACATTGTTACCTGTCGGTTTGGAATTGTCATTCTACACAGAATGACATTTCATTAAACGTGTGTCAGAACGCGGTATAAATCCAATGATAAAGTATAACAACATATCGCTATTTCCTGAATTAAATCAGGATTGCGGGCTGCTACTGCACAGTCAAATAGGGGATTCAAATGCGATCAGCTCCGACAGTGCGCTGAGCAAGGAAGGCTTTCATGAAAACTAAATACACTCCAGTTAGCGGCATCGTGTTGCTGTCATGTGTAATGCAATTACCATGTCAGGCTGGAGTCAGTCTGCAATATCAACAGCCATCTAACCATCATCCAGAGCCTTCCTTGTTGCAAGGCATTGAGCAATGGTTACAGCCTGTGTTGTCCAGCGAGGATAATCACCCCAGTTATCGTTGGATTGAAACCAATGAAAAGGCAAATCAGTCCGTTAAACAAACCCAAACCTTGTCAACCTCCACCGCTATGCCTCAACGTTTAGCTCTCAATGCACACCGGAGTGACATGGTAGCGGATGGGGTGAAACGCATTGGTGTGCCGGGTGGCATGTTCCGCCGCGTGGAAAGTGCGGCTTCGCCACTTTCCGCCATGAATGGTAGTTCGATTCATACGCCGGATGGTGCGCGACAAGCGATTTCCGATAATAATTTGCTCTTAACCGCCAATGTTCCGGTTTCCGTGCCATTGGCTGAGGGTGAAGTGGTGTGGAATATTCGCCCGATGAAGGGTGGTGAAGTACACCGTTTGCAGGGGCGTTCGTTGCCATTGTCCTTACCTGATGGGCAATACGATGTGGGATTAATGGTCGGAGGGTACGAAGAACATCGCACCGCAGATGTGCATTATGGGCATTTAGTGGTGATGGATTTTGCTGCTGACATTGGTGTCTTGCGGGTATCCAGCGATGCTAATGCAGATTGGGAGGTGTTTGCACTGCAAAATGGGCAACCCACTCGCTCGGTATTTAACCGTCGTGCCAGCAATCAATTGAGTGCAATTTTGCCGGTTGGTGAATACGAGGTGGTTGCTAGTATTGATAACGCGAGTCAACGGCAGCGTTTGCGTGTGGATCGTGGCACGACCAATCTTGCGTCGATGAATGTGCCAACAGGTAAAGTGAATTTGGTGGCGACTTTGGGCAATGCACCAGCCATGCGCCCCATGCACTGGAAGTTGTACCGTTTGGATGGTGGGCGGCGTGAAGTCGCAGCTCCGTCACGACATTCTGCTACTTTGGATGTAGCACCGGGGCATTACGAAGCCGTGGCGAATTTGGACGGGCGTGAACGGCGGCGTGAATTCACTGTTTTGGATGGTACGAGTAATAGCATTGTGTTGGCAATGGATTAGAATAGAGTCCAGTTATTTCCTAACAAGTGGACTCTATAATGCAAGCAATCCTTTCGCGATTAGGCGTGGTACTCCCACAAACCCGCGCGTTACTTCGCGTGTTGTTTATCATGTTGGTGGTTGTGGGGTTAGTCGTCTCTTTACTACCAATGGACGGGGTGGTTAACCTCGAAAATAATAAAGATAAAGTGGCGCACGCGCTGAGTTTCTTGGGGTTCGCAGCGTTATTGGATTTAGCCACCACGCGCAGTTTTTGGCGTTGGAAGTTCCCCGTGTTATTGGGTTATGGTGCGCTGATTGAAATCTTGCAAGCGTTTACGCCGTGGCGTTCATTTTCGTTATGGGACTTCACGGCGGATACCACTGGCGTGTTGTTGTATTGGTTGCTGTGGCGGTTGGTGTTAAGCCGTTTTATCCGCCACGCTTAATTCGCTGAGGTGTTTAAGGCTTGGTCGTGGGTGATGGCGTTTGTGCGGCAGGTTGAGTGTCTGCGGCGGTTGAGGCTTGATCCACTTCGTAGAGTTCAACCTTAGCATCAAGAATTTGGTAGCCTGCTTCGGCTAATTCGGTTTTGACCGAAGTGGTGCTCAGTGTGCCGTACACCCAAACCGGTTCATACATACGTTCCATGCCAAGGCTTTTGTCGGCTAGCGGTTTAACCAGCAATGTTTGGTTGAGCGGTGGTGGTGGAACGTGAATGCACGCACCAAAGTACGGCACCAGCAAAAATTCTTTCACTGTGCCTTTTTGGTCATCGACTTCCAATGGCGAGATGTAACCGGGGAGTTTGATTTTTTTGCCATTCAGCGCGGGATTGACAGGTGCGGCATTCATTTCAGCCTGCATTTTTTCCATCAGTTTCTCATCTTCTGTCGAACCACCTTCAGGAATGGCATCCAACTGCGGTTGGTATTTTTTCATAATGTCCGCCAAACCTTGCCCCGGTAGTTCTAAGTCCGTCCAAGCAAGTTCCTGATAATCTGCATACTGTGTTTTGAGTTTCGCCAATTCGCTATCGGGTGGTTTGACCAAGCTATTAATGGATGTGCCGACGGCGGGGGCATTATCCGGTAAGGTTGGGGGGGTATTGCTCGGTTGCGTGGCTAAGCCATTTGTTTTGTCATCGCCGCACGCGCTTAGCAGTAATGCGCTACACAGGATTATGGGCAGAAATAATTGTGATTGTTTCATCCGTCTTGTGCGAGAAACCCCGTCCTTCAGGGCGGGGAGGGATAGCACATCGGCGTTAGCCGATCCTCTTACTCGCGCCTCCGTTTATCGTTAGCTACCTTATTGAGTAAAAACTCACAGGATTTTTGTCTACACTGTGAGCCATGAAAGTCAAACGCGCCTACAAGTTTCGATTTTACCCTGACCAACAGCAAGCAAAACTGCTGGCACAGACGTTCGGTTGTGTGCGTTTTGTTTACAATAGCATCTTGCGTTACCGCACCGATGCCTACTATCAGGCGGAAGAAAAGGTCAGTTATGTCGGTGCTAACGCACGACTTACGCTGATAAAGCAACTGCCTGAGTTTGCTTTCCTGAATGACGTTTCCAGCGTTCCGCTGCAACAATGTTTGCGAAACCAGCAAACTGCGTTCAAAAACTTTTTTGAAGGTCGAGCGAAATACCCTGCCTTCAAATCCAAGAAACACCGTCAGTCGGCGGAGTTTACTTACCGCGCGTTCACTTTCAAGAATGGCGAGTTGAAGCTGGCGAAGTGCGATAACCCACTGAACATAAAGTGGAGTCAGGAACTTCCTTCCAATCCAACCACTGTCACTATTTCCAAAGATCACGCAGGTCGATACTTCGTGTCCTGTCTGTGTGAGTTTGAACCGACGTTGTTGCCTGTCACCGATAAAAAGGTGGGCATCGACGTGGGTATCAAGGATTTGTTCGTCACGTCCGATGGTTTTAAATCCGGCAATCCCCGCTATACCGCGAAATATGCGGCTAAATTGGCAAAATACCAACGTCGTCTTGCCAAGAAAAAACTCGGCAGCAAGAATCGACTGAAAGCCAAGCGCAAGGTTGCCCGCATTCACGCGAAAATTACCGATTGCCGGATGGATAACTTGCACCAGTTATCCCGCAGATTGATTAACGAGAACCAAGTGGTTTGCGCTGAAAATCTCGCCGTGAAGAACCTGATTAAGAACCCAAAACTAGCCAAGCACATTGCGGATGCAAGCTGGGGAGAATTTACCCGCCAGCTTGAATATAAGGCGGATTGGGCTGGAAGAACGTATGTCGAAATAGATCGTTTTTTCCCCTCCAGTAAACGCTGTGCTTGTTGTGGCTTTGTGAAAGACAGCCTGCCGTTGGATGTTCGCGAATGGGAATGCACCGAATGTGGCGCAGCTCATGATCGTGACGTGAATGCAGCGGTCAACATTTTAGCCGCCGGACTAGCGGTGTTAGCCTTTGGAGAGAATGTCAGCGGCGATAGCATTGCGGTGTTGTCGTCCTGTTCTCGGTGAATTAGGAATCCCCTTCCTTTAGGGAGGGGAGAAGGTCAATATTACACTCTTACGGTGAGGCCATCTTGTAGGGAACGGCGGTAAGCAATTGCCCCCGGAATCAGGCTGAACAGTAACCCAAGCCCGCTAATCGCAGCAAGTAATAACAGGTCAGTGCTATCGGGTAGCCACCATGACAAGTGGAAGCCGTATTGCGCCATGACCCACGGACGGGCAAGCAAGAGGACAGCGTAAATCAAGCTGATGCCCAGTAAACAGCCCGCACCGACTAACACAAACGATTCCAGTACAAACAGCACAAATACATGCCACGGTGATGCACCAACAGCACGTAGAATCGCCATTTCGCGCCGCCGTTCATTCAAGGTCGCCAGTAATACAGTGAGCAAACCCAATAAACCCGCGACCACGACAAATCCTGTAATCAAGCGCAACACCGTTTCAAATAAGCCCAACGCTTGCCACAGTTCCGCGAGTGCGACACCGGGTAAGGTGGCGAGTAATGGTTCGCGTTTGTAGTCATTGATTTCACGTTGCACACGAAACGCAGCAGCACGGTTTTTCAAGCCGACTAAGAACGCGGTAATGACTTTGGGTTGCAGGTTTTTGTGTACAGCTTCGTCCACGCTAATGTGATAGCCGGAAACTTTTGTGCCGTTTACCCAATCAATGTGGATGGCTTCAATGCCTTCGAGCGGAACGTGTACCGTGCGATCCAATGGTGTGCCAGTGGGTTGCAAAATTCCCACCACATGAAACGGTTTGTCATCGTGCATGGCAAAACTGGTCGCACCCGAACCGTGGGCAATCACGATCTTATCGCCGAGTTTGTAACCGAGTTTGCGTGCGACTTCTGCACCTAATACCGCTTCAAATACATCGGCGAAGGGTTTACCTTCGGCAAAGGCGAGTGCTTGCTTAGCGCCGTATTGGTAATGGCGAAAATAATCCTGATTCGTGCCCAAGACGCGAAAGCCTTGGTGCGAATCGCCCAAACTTATGGGGATCGTCCAATCCACCAATGGGTTCGTGGCAATGTCCTGATAAGATTGCCAGCCAATATTATTGGTCGCATTACCAATGCGAAATACGCTGTAAAGCAAGAGTTGCACCGGGCCACTGCGCGCGCCGACCACTAAATCCGTGCCGGAAATGGTGCTTAAAAAACTGCTTTTGGCTTCCTTACTCATGTATTGCACGCCCAGCAGCAGCGACACGCTCAGCGCGATTGACACCAAGGTGAGTAACAGTGTGGTACGCCGATTCCACAAGCTGCGCAAGGTAAGTTGGAGAAGAATCATGCTTGGTTCACCTCGCGCAAATCAACCACGCGCGGAAAATGT
Source organism: Pseudomonadota bacterium (assembly GCA_039797295.1). Classification (GTDB taxonomy): domain Bacteria; phylum Pseudomonadota; class Gammaproteobacteria; order Thiotrichales; family Thiotrichaceae; genus Thiothrix. The sequence continues at coordinate 43,673 of JBDKID010000009.1, forward strand.
TTGGCAATGTGCGGGTCGTGGCTGACGAAAATAATGGTACTGCCTTGTGCTTGCGCTTCTTGGAATAACAACGCCAAAAAGCCATCACGGGTATCGGTATCCAATGCCGAAGTTGGTTCATCGGCAATAATTAATTCCGGTTTGCCCAGCAACGCACGGGCGACGGCAACGCGCTGTTGTTGTCCCACGCTTAATTCGGTGACGGGGCGGGTAAACAAAGCCGTATCCAAGCCCAAATGCGTGAGTAAAGTGCGGCTACTGTGATGCATATCGCCCGCTTGTTGTTTGCGCCGCGCGGAAAATTCGCAAGGTAATTGCACGTTTTCCAGCACCGACAAATACGGTAGCAGATTAAATTGCTGGAAAATCACCCCCATGTGCGCCGCCCGAAAACGGTCACGTTCACTGCTACGCAGGGTGTGCAAATCCGTATCGAGGATGCGTAATGTGCCGCTCGCCGGACGCAAAATCCCCGCCAACAGATTGAGTAAGGTGGTTTTGCCGCTACCACTCGCGCCGCGAATAAATAGGTGTTCGCCTTGACGCACTTGCAAATCCGTAATGTGCAGCGTGTCGTGGCTTTGCCCCTGCCAGCGATAACGCAGGTTTTGCAAGTGAATAACGTTAGGCATGGTGTTCAAGGTTGCAGGTTCAAGTCACCGTCAGTGGTGAGTTCCGCAGCAGATGCACCTTTATCCGTGACCCATTCGGCTTTGATTCGCTCAAAACCTTGTGGGAACGCGCTGAACAGTTTCACGCCAACGGTTTTCAAGGCGGCTGCATTGGTGCAGGTATAAGTCCAAGTTACGTCCATGTCACTGTGACTTTCTTCAGACTGGTGCGCATCGGTTTTCGCGGTTTTGCCATCGATATTGGTGCTGATTTCGGCATTATCGAGTTGGCAACCTGCTTCGCTATTCAAGGTAAAGAGTTTGTCGCCAGCTTGTAAGGTTTGGGTGGCTGCGAGTAGTTTGTGCTTTTCTTCATCAGTTCGTGCGGTGTGTTCAAAACCGACCAAATTTGCGGCGGGGGATTCGAGTTGGATTTCCGCACCGTCTTTGCCAATGGCGAGTGACAGCGTGGCAACACCGTGTTCGTGTGCGCCGTGTTGTTCGTGCTCGTGTTCATGTTCATGTTCTTCAGCATACGCGGTTGTATACGCCGTGTTAAAAAGCAACCCAGTTGCAATTAAGGTGATGGCAAGAGCGGTGGTGATTTTCATGCGGTTCTCCAAAGGAATTCGTTGAGGATACGGGTGATAAAGCTTTCGTCCAAATCGGCGGTGATAAACACGAAATGGCTGCGACGATCGGTATCCGGCCAAGCGGGTAATTGCACCGTGGGGTAAAACAAATGCTGTACGCCGTGTACGACCACGGGGTACGGATTACCCTGCACATTGATAATACCCTTCATGCGCAATAAGCGGTGATTGCACAATCCGGCAATGGATTCGAGCGCGTCGCTGAGGTTCTGCCACGCAATCGGTGCATCAAAACTCAGGCTAAAGCTGCGAATGCGCCCATCACTACCATGCGTGTGCGGGGTAGTTGCTGGTGGCAAAATCCGCAAGGATTCCAAGCCCAACCAACGTTGACTGGCAACCGCTTCGGCTTGGTGATAAGCGCGTAAACCGAACACATCATCGGGGTGTGCTATGCCATTCAACACCGTTTTAATTGGGGCAGTGGGGTTTAAGGTGCGTAAACGTTGTTCGATGTTGGCGATTTGTGAAGGCGTGGCTAAATCGGTTTTCGTGAGCAATAAACGATCTGCTACCGCGACTTGACGTACTGCTTCAAAATGTTCGTTGAGTTGCCCCGCACCAAACATGGCATCGACCGTGGTTACAACGCTGTCAAGGTAATGGCGTTTGGCAAGCCAATCCACCCGTAACAAGGTTTCCATGACGGTAGTGGGGTCGGCAATACCCGTGGTTTCAATAATAATGCGTTCGTAAGGCGGTACAGTGCCGCTTTGCCGTGCCATCCACAGGTTTTTCAGCGTGGGAACTAATGAACCTTGAATTTCACAACACACGCAACCGCCAGACAACAATGCCATTGCGCCATTGGCATTACTGACTAATTGATGATCTAACCCCACGCTGCCGAACTCATTAATGATCACGGCAGTAAGCGGTGGCACGCGCAATAAGCGTTCCCAAAACGACGGTTTGAGTAAATTATTTAGTAGCGTGGTTTTACCACTGCCGAGAAAACCCGTGAGTAAAGTAACGGGAAGTGGCGTGTGCAATGATGGCATAGCAATTCTTCTGCAACAAAGTTGCATTTGATTCTAGAGTGCTACGCGGTAGCTTGCAAGTTACCAATGGGAGTCGGCATTGAATGGGCAGGGGCGGGTAGGTTAGTGAAATGGGTTTAGGAGCTTTACCCCTGTGCCTGCGAAGTCATCCACATTGCGTGTAACGACGGTTAAATCGCGGCTAACACTTCACCAAGGCTGCGTTTTTTTAGCACTAACAATACTTCACGCAAAATGGCGCGGTGTTCCATTTCAGCACTTCTGCCATTACGAGCAGCACGTTGCTTGAGTGCTTCGATAATTTCTGGTTCAAGTTGGCGGACAAGCAAATTAAGCCGAAGCCGTACACGCAGGGCATAAGCCTTGCAGGTTAATCTCGACGTGTTGCAGTTGATAGCCTGTTGGTAGGGAAAGCAATACGGCGGGTTGCAGGTTTTCCAAACAAAACACTTGATGGCATTGTTGGCAGTGAAAGTGCGCATGTTGTGGGTGATTCACATCCGCCAGTGCGTTGTACCGCCATGTGCGATCCGCGCCCATGACTTTGTGCGCGACTTGTTGTTCGACTAGCCAATCCAACACGCGGTAAAGGGTAACGCGATCCACCGCTAAACCTTGTTGCTGCGCAAGCTGTTCGACTTCTTGATGGCTTAGCGCGGCAGTGGCTTCGAGTAAGATGGCAAGCACCGCCGTTCGTGCTTGGGTCGAACGTCCGGCAGTTTGTTTCAATAAGTGTGCGGCAGTCAGGTACGCGGGGTTTTGCTGGTTCATCATGGGATGGTAGCAATGAAAGCGCATGGCTGGAAGTCTGACCACGTTTCCCGTAAAGTGCGTGGGATGATTTGATCAAGCCAGCGAAGGATTTATGACCGAGACACTCCGCATTGCAACCCGCACCAGTCCTTTAGCTTTATGGCAAGCCGAGCATGTGGCGAGCCGTTTAAAAGCACATTATCCCGACCTTCAGATTGAATTAGTGGGGATGGTCACGCGCGGCGATAAAATCCTCGACAGCCCGCTGTCCAAAATCGGCGGCAAAGGCTTGTTCGTAAAAGAACTGGAAGTGGGGATGTTGGAAGGTTCAGCGGACATCGCGGTGCATTCCATGAAAGATGTACCAATGGAATTCCCCGAAGGCTTGCACTTGCCTGTGATTTTGCAACGCGAAGACCCACGCGATGCGTTCGTTTCCAATCAGTATCAAAACCTCGATGAATTGCCGGAAGGCGCGATTGTTGGCACATCCAGCTTGCGTCGCCAAACCCAGATTCGCGCGCGTTACCCACACCTGCAAATCCGTGATCTGCGTGGCAATGTGAATACGCGCTTGAGTAAGTTGGATAATGGCGAGTATGACGCGATTATCTTGGCGGCAGCGGGTTTGATTCGCCTTGAATTTCAGGAACGCATCACCACTTATTTACCCACCGAACAAAGCCTACCCGCGATTGGGCAAGGTGCGATTGGTATCGAATGTCGGGAAAATGATCCGCGCGTGGAAAACTTGTTAGCCACTTTGAGCGATGAGCGTACCGCCGTGTGTGTGCGTGCCGAACGAGCCATGAACCAGCGGTTAAACGGTGGTTGCCAAATTCCGGTCGCGGGTTTTGCCGAACTGACTGAGGATGGCGTCAGTTTGCGGATGCGCGGTTTGATCGGTTTCCCCGATGGCAGCGCGGTATTTTATTGCGAATTGCAAGGTAGTGCGGCTGAACCCGAAGTGTTAGGCGTGCAAATCGCGGAAAACTTATTAGCGCAGGGTGGTGATCAAGTGTTGGCATCACTGGGGATTCATGCCTAAAGCATTACAGGGAATGCAGGTTGTGGTAACACGGCCTGTTTCCCAAGCCCACGGTTTTCGGCAGCGTTTAGCACAGGCGGGGGCAACAGCGATTGCTTTCCCTGTGTTGAGCATTCAAGCTGCTGCTGATTTAACTGCCGCGCAACGTGCTTTCGCGCAATTGTCGAGTTATGACATTGTGGTATTTATCAGCACGAATGCCGTGGATTTTGGTTTGGCATTACTGGATAACGCCCAGCAGTCCATTTTAAAACAGCAAGGCGTGGGTGCGATTGGTAAGAAAACGGCACAGGCTTTGCATAACCAGGGCGTACCGGTAAGGCTTGTTCCCGAACAAGGTTATACCAGTGAAGATTTGTTAGCCTTAAGCGCATTGCAGGATTTAACCCAGCAACGTGTGTTGATTGTGCGCGGACAGGGGGGGCGTGAAGTATTAGCCGATACCTTGCGCCAGCGCGGGGCAGTGGTGGATTACGCGGACGTTTATCAGCGGATTTGTCCAACTGTCAGCCCTGATTTGTTGAAACAGCACCACGACCAGCAACCGCTTGGTATAATCGCCATTACCAGTGGCGAAGGTTTACAGAATTTGCTGGTCATCTTAGAAAATCCCGACTGGATAAAAAACGTTCCCTTATTAGTCGGTAGCCGCCGCATGGCAGACCTTGCCAAGCAGGTGGGTTTTAAGGGGGCACTTGTGATTGCAGATGATCCGGGTGACGAGGCGATGTTTACCGCCCTCGCGCAGTGGGCACAGGAAACCAACGAGCATGATCGATAAACCAGAAATTGATGAAACAGCATCCCAGTTGGCGATGGAAGAAAAACAGCGTAAAAGCGGCGGACGTTTTGCCTTGTTTGTGTCTTTACTCGCCTTATTCTTTACCGCAGCAGGTATCGCCAGTGGTTATAAGCATTGGCAACGCATGAATGATAAAGCCGTGGCGAATCAAGCGGCCATTGATGACTTGCGCCAACAATTACAACAAACCGCTAATTTAGCCGCTGTGGATAAGTTACGGGTTGATGTGGAAAACAAAACCGCACTAGCAGGGCAAACCAATGATAAAGCCTTGCAAGAAATGGCACGCTTACAAAATCAAACCCGTCAGTTTGCTGACACGGTAGCTTCCCAAGTCGAACAGGTGACGTTATTGCAAGCGCGGATGCAGCAAAGCGTTGTTCCCGCGAGTGCTGAAGAATGGCAAGTCGCTGAAGTTGCCTTCTTACTGCAATTGGCGAATCGCGAGCTGCATTTGGAGCAAAATCCGAAAACGGCGGTGGCGGCGTTAAAAGAGGCGGATGCATTATTAGCGAAAGTGGGGTCGGTAAATTATTTGCCAGTACGCCAACAAATTACCCGCGATTTGACAGTGTTAGAAGGCTATGCTCCGGCAGATATTACCGGTGTTTCCCAACGCATTACTGCCATGATGTTGTCGTTAAAGCCATTACCAATGGTGGACGGTGGCATGGATGAGCAAGCGGTAAAAGCCGCAACCAAGCCTGGTACTGAGACGAGTAATGATTCCGCATGGGCGACTTACAAACGCAAAGCCTTGGATGTGATGAGTGATGCGGTAGTAATTCGCCAATACGACAAACCCATTAAAGCGGCGTTGGATGCGGATGCACGGGTGCAACTGTTCCAGTTATTACACTTGCGTTTAGAAAACCTGCGTTTGCTGGCATTGCAACAGATGGATGTGGAGTATCAAGCGCAGCTACAACTGATCCGTGACACCGTGACAGCGTATTACCCTGAAGCCCAAGCCAAGCCTTTGCTCGACCAATTGGTAGAACTCGCTAAGGTGAAACTGCAAAATGCGCCACCTGACATTTCCGCGAGTTTGCGTCAGTTGGAAAGTGCACGTCATGCCGAAGCCCAAGCCCAAGCCGCGCAACCCGTTCCGCCACCTGCAACCGATGCGGCGGTAACGAATGCGCCCGCAGCAGCGACAACTTCGCCAGATAGCGCGAACAAAACGGTTGTACCAGACGAGAAGCCTACTGAAACCAAAGCCAAAGACGGTAAAGAAAAGGCGAAAACGGATAGCAAAACCGATACCCACGATCCGGCTGCTAAAAAAGACAAAGCCGCGAGTAAGGAGGGTAAAGGCGAATGATTCGTTATATTGTCATTCTCCTCGCCTTAGTGTTAGGTGTGGTCTGGCTCAGTGATTGGGTGTTAGCGCATCCCGGCATGGCGACGATTACATGGGACATGGGCGATAAACTCAATGTCGCGGAAATGAAAACGGCTACCCTCGTGTTGGGTGTGGTGGGGTTCGCCATTGCATTTTACCTCATGGTGGCATTACTCAAACGCATTTTGGGTTTGCGTAAAATTCTGCAACGTTTACGGGATGCGCGTCTGGGGAACAAGGCCAGCCGCGCTTTGAATTTGGGTTTAATCCAACTCACCGAAGGCAACTGGGAAAAAGCCGAAAAGCTCTTAACCGACAATGCTACGTACAGCGATACGCCTTTACTGAATTACTTGGCGGCAGCGCGGGCAGCGCACATGCAGGAAGCTTTCGAGCGACGCGATGATTGGTTGAAACGCGCGATTGAAAGCGATTCCAAAGCCAATATTGCCGTGGGTGTATCCCAAGCCGATATGCAAATGAGTAGCGGGCAGGTGGAACAAGCCAGCGCGACCTTGTTACGTTTGCGCGATCTTGCTCCCAAGCATCCTTATGTATTGAAACTGTTGGCAAAAGTGCTGTATCGCCAAGAAAATTGGGATGTATTGCTCGATATTCTGCCGGAATTAATCAAGCAAAACTTACTCAAGGCGGATGAATTAGCCAAGGTTCAGGGGGCGACTTTACAAGCCATGTTCCAGCAATGCGTCAAGGGTAAGCAACTGGAACGTTTGCAAGGTTTGTGGAAAAAATTACCTTCGAGCGTGCGTGACGATCAAGAAGCGGTGGCGTTGTATGCACGAGCATTGCAAGCCGCTGGTGATGATTTGAACTGCGCAAGTTTGGTTAGTGCATCATTGAACAAGCAATGGCACGATGGCTTGGCGGACGTATTTGGCAATATTCGGCATCACAGCTTGGGTAATGCGATTCAACAGGCGGAAAAATGGCAAGCGAATCAGCCGAATAATCCTGTGGCGCAATTATTGCTGGCACGTTTGTACAATCAGCAAAAGTTGTGGGGGATGGCGAAAAGCTATTACGAATCCAGCCTCAATCAAGCTCCGAATGCCAAAGCTTATTTGGAATTAGCCGAATTGCTGGAAACCATGAAAGAGCCGGAAAATGCACAACGTTGTTACCGTTTAGGTTTACGTTACTGCATTCGTGGTGAAGGTGAGAAATTAGTGCTGACTGCGACGCAACGCCCGCAGGTTAACCCGCAGGCGCAGCCACCGTTAACGCCTTACAATGGCTTGTAAGCCGCTATAGCGTGTTATAGGCGTGATACTCCACTGTCGATGGCAGCACGTGCAACTGCCGTCGGCACACGCTCACGCAAGCGAGCATCGAAGGGTTTGGGAATGATGTAGTCCTTACCAAATGCCAGCGATGTTAAACCGTAAACTGCCAATACTTCTGCCGGAACAGGTTCACGCGCTAAATCCGCTAAGGCATTCACCGCTGCTTTCAACATTTCGATGTTAATGCAACGCGCCCGCACATCCAATGCGCCACGGAACAAGAATGGGAAGCACAATACATTATTGATTTGATTGGGATAGTCACTCCGCCCCGTTGCCATGATCAAGTCATCCCGCGCTGCTAATGCCACTGCTGGTGCGATTTCAGGGTCTGGATTCGACAACGCGAACACGATTGGATTAGCGGCCATGCTTAATAACATGTCGGTGGTCATTAAGTTCGGACCAGAAACGCCAATGAACACATCTGCCCCACGGCACGCATCAGCTAAGGTCTGGCAGTCGGTTTCCACTGCAAACTGTTGTTTAAAGCCGTTTAAGTCCGTGCGTTGTGTGTTGATTACGCCTTTGCTGTCGACCATTAACAGTTTGGATTTATCCGCACCCAATGCCGCCAGCAAATTCATGGAAGCAACGCCAGCCGCACCCGCACCCACGCAAACAATGCGTACATCGCTGATTTGTTTGCCTTGAATGGTTAAAGCATTCAATAAGCCTGCCGCAATAATCACCGCTGTGCCGTGTTGGTCATCGTGGAACACGGGAATGTCTAACAATTCTTGCAGACGCTTTTCGATTTCAAAACAGCGTGGCGCGGAAATGTCTTCGAGGTTAATGCCGCCGAATGTCCCACCAATGTTTTTCACCACGGTAATGAATTCTTCGACATCTTGGGTGGCAACTTCAATGTCAAACACGTCAATGTCCGCAAAGCGTTTGAACAACAAGCCTTTGCCTTCCATGACGGGTTTGCCCGCTAACGCGCCGACATTGCCCAGACCGAGTACTGCTGAACCGTCGGAAATCACCGCGACCAGATTGCCTTTGCCAGTGTAACGGTAAGCCAATTCGGGATCTTTGTGGATTTCACGCACAGGTTCAGCCACACCGGGGCTGTAAGCAAGGGATAAATCGCGTTGCGTCGCAGTGGGTTTCGTAATTGCTGTGGCAATCTTACCGGGACGTGGTTCGGCGTGATAGCGTAAAGCATCTTCTTTGAGCGTATTGGTCATAGCTCCTCCATTCCAACTAGGGTGCTTTGGGTTTTAAGTTTATTGAATCGTTTTTAACAACTGACCGGGGCGCGGTTCGCCACTGGGGTACATGCCGTTGAGGACGCGCAAATGCATGGCAGCGTTATTGCGTAAGGCACTGTTTTGCGCCAAGGTCTCGAAAGTATCGCCGACATTAGCGGTAATCAAACGCACCTGTACGGTGTTGCCATTACCGAGTGGTAGACGCATTCCATTGATTTGCTGCAAGAAAGTTGCATGACCGGGGTCACGACCGCCACCACCGTATTGACGCGCTTGCGCAATCAGTTGTTGTAGGCGTACATCATTGTTAGGGTGTGTGGATAATAAATCCCGATACGGGTCAGCCGTTCCGCCCGTGAATTGATCATATGCTTGCAAGGTGGCAATGACATTGACCATGTACGCTGGGTCGAAACCCGCCCGCGCTAAGTATTCCGCGCCTAAACCATCGGCCTGCAACTCTTGGTCGCGCCCGTATTTGCGTAAGGTCAGGTCGCTGACCGCGCCGAGCAATTCCGCACCGCCGCCGAGTTTGTCACTCAAGACTTTGGTGGCAAGTGAACCAACCGTATCCCACGAAGCTTGGCTAACATTATGGCGAGCTGCAACGTGCCCGATTTCATGCCCTAATACGCCCGCTAATTCGGCTTCGGAGTTTAAATAGGCTAACAGACCCGTAGTGATGTAAACGTAACCACCGGGCAGGGCGAAAGCATTCACGGCTGGATCATCCAACACGGTGAAAGTATACGGTAGGTTATTACGGTGGCTGTAAGCAGCCATCATGCGCCCCACGCGACTGACATAGGCTTGTAATGCTGCATCCGCGTAAACGGTATTTTTCGCGAGGATTTCTTGGTGTGCTTGACGACCCGCTTGGACTTCGTCGCTTTCGGACATGAGTGCGAGTTGATTTTCACCGGAAACGGGGTTGGCAGAACAGCCAGCAATCAATGCTGCACTACCGATTACCAGACCCATACAGATTGCTGCAAAACGCATGGTTCAAACTCCCTAAAATACAAAACCAAATCAACAAAATAAAAAAGGCACTCGCAAGGAGTGCCTTCTAATCATGCATGATTCGCTTATCGCGTGCCAGCAGTTACTTACTACGACCGTAACGGTTGCGGAATTTCTCAACGCGACCTGCGGTAGTGGTGATGGCTTGCTTACCAGTGTAGAACGGATGAGATTGGCTAGAAATCTCAACTTTCACTAATGGGTACTCTTTACCATCTTCCCAAGCGATGCTTTCCTTGGTGTTGATGGTGGAACGAGTCAGGAACGCGAAGCCGCTAGTCAGATCCTGAAATACGACTTCTCTGTAATTTGGATGAATGCCGGGCTTCATGTTGAAGTATCCTCAAAGTTCGGTGTACACGAAAAGGGCGGCATCGTAACAGATACCACCCCATGATGGCAATGCCTAAATGCAGCTACGCGATAAACGATTGATAAAGTTTATAGCAAACACCTGTCAAGCGCAGGCTGGGCTGTATTACGGCGTGGCAAGTTCAATTTCGGCTTGCACATTGACTTTGAGGGTTTGTTTACCGCTTTCTAAATTCGGTGCGGCGACTTTATCCGATGACATTTCCGCTGCTGCCATGCGATACATGGGTGGTTGCGGAAAATCCCCCGCAGATTGCACATCCAAACGCACCACGCGGTATTCTTTACGCCCCATTTGGGTTTGAATTTGTTCCGCGCGTTTTTTGAAATTGGCTAATGCTGTATTCACTAACTCGTCTTCAGTACTGGCTTGTACGGTGGGGGAAACGCTGTAACTAATGCCATCAATGTGCAGTTTTTCCTGCAATTTCCCCAATAAAGTGCTCAAAGCTTTACTGTCTTGGCTTTTGAGTTGGATGCTTTGCCGTACTTGCCAGCCCACGACTTTGCTGTCTTCGTATTGCGGATTGGTGGTGTAATCCAACGTGCGGCTTTCAACCGCTTTTTCTTGCTTGGCGGTATCCATCGCCCATGTAATGGCTTGGTTAACCGCATCGGCTAAAGCAGCGGTATCACGCCCTTGCTGCTCGGCGTACAACACGGCTGTCAGCACATCATTGGGCACTTCTTTGCTGGCACTAACGCTAAACGCAACACGTTCGTAAGGGAGTTTATCTTCGGCTTGCGCAGCTTGAATGGCTGCAAGGCTCAATAACAAGGCGGCGATTTGTTTTTTCATGATCGTTCTCCTGTTGAACTATTCCTTCCTGCCTGATTGGACAAGCCATTGGCAGGAAGTTCAGCTTCTCAGTGTAGGAGAATGTGCCGTCACTGAGAATGGCGTTCAGCAACAACCGTACGCGGTGCTTAGAAGTTATCCGTTGAGGTGAACAAGCCGACGCGCAAGTCTTTGGCGGTGTAAATTTCACGACCATCCACTTCGAGGCTGCCATCCGCAATCCCCATGACCAGTTTGCGCGTAATGACACGTTTGAGGTCGATTTTGTAGGTAACTTTTTTGGCTTTCGGTAACACTTGCCCGAAGAATTTGACTTCGCCCACGCCCAAGGCGCGTCCGTGACCGGGGCTACCCAACCAAGCCAGATAGAAGCCGACCATTTGCCACATGGCATCCAAACCCAAACAACCGGGCATGACGGGGTCGCCGGGGAAGTGACAGTCAAAGAACCACAAATCGGGGGTGACATCGAGTTCCGCTAGGATATGACCTTTATCGTATGCGCCGCCTTCACTGCTGATGTGTACGATACGATCCATCATAAGCATGTTCGGGACTGGCAATTGGGCGTTGCCGGGGCCGAACATTTCGCCACGGCCACATTGCAGGAGTTCTTCTCGGGTAAAGCTGGATTGTCTGGACATACGAAACTCAAGGTTCATCTTTCTGTAAAGATGCAGATTGTAGCAGCAACCATTCCGAGCCGAAACAGCACACTGCGAGTATTCCGAGGCGATGGACTGTTAACGGACTTAAACCTCAGCCCATGCATAATCAGCGGCTAAACCCAGAAAAACCACCATACCCAACCAATTATTATTCAGGAAAGCTTGTAGGCTGGATTGTGGCTCACGGTAACGAATAAGCCATTGTTGGTAAACGGTAAAGCCACCTGCGGCAAGCAGCCCTAACCAAAACCAAGCACCGCGTTGGGTGAGCAAACCCACGACCGCTAACAGTAACATCGTGGCTATTTGCAGCGTGCCAATAATGAGGCGGTCGTGTTGCCCGAATAAAATTGCACTGGATTTGACCCCAATTTTTAAGTCATCGTCACGGTCACACATGGCGTACATGGTGTCATACGCTGTCGTCCAGATTACAGTCGCTAAGAACAATAACCAGCCAACTAATGGCGGAATTTCACCCGTCACGGCGGTGAAGGCCATTGGTACTGACCACGCATAAGCTGCCCCTAGGTGGACTTGTGGTAAGTGATGAAAACGTTTCATGAAGGGGTAACTGGCAGCTAATAACAGCGCGATAACGGAAAATGCAATGGTTAAGCCATTGAGTTGCAGAGCCAGAAAAAAAGCGACCAAGGCTAACGCGGTGAAAATGCTAACCGCTTCTTTGGCACTGATGTGCCCTGCTGCGAGAGGACGGTGTTTGGTGCGCTGGACGTGCGGGTCGAAATCCCGATCCGCAAAATCATTAATGGCACAGCCTGCCGAACGCATCAGCACCACACCTGCGATGAAAACTAGCAAAATACTGAGGTCAGGTACGCCGTTGGCGGCAATCCACAATGCCCAAAGGGTCGGCCATAACAACAGGTAAATGCCAATCGGACGGTCAAGGCGTACTAAACGCACGTAAAAACGTAGTTTGTCCATGAGGGCTGTCAATTGAGTGAGTGGGCTAAATAAAAACGTAATAATATGCTTAGGTCATAGGGTCAAGCATTAAACGTTCAACCGGCTTGCCGTTTTGTAAGTGGCTGTCGATGATTTCATCAATGTCTTCTTGATCGACAAAAGTGTACCAAATGGCTTCGGGGTAAACGACTAACACAGGGCCTTCGGCACAACGATTCAGACAGCCAGCGGTATTAATGCGGCATCTGCCATTGGTGTTTAGACCGAGTGCTTTGGTGCGTTGTTTAGCGTAATCGCGTAGGGCGTCGGCATTGAAGTCTGCACAGCAGCTTTCGCCATTAGGACGTTGATTGGTGCAAAAAAAGACGTGATATTGGTAGTAACTCATGGGGATAACCGTCACGTGGCTTAGGAAAAGCAGAAACAAAACAGGGCGGAAAGCCCGCCCTGTCTATCAGTCAGCCTAATGGCTAATTGATCACTTTGGAGCAGCTGGAGCAGCCGGAGTCGCTGGAGCAGCTTGAGTAGCGGCTGGAGCAGCAGCAGCGTCAGCTTTAGGCGCGTCAGCTTTAGGAGCTTCAGCAGCTTTTTCACCACAAGCAGTCAGAGCGAAAGCAGCGATCAGTGTAGCGATCAGCAGGCGAAATTGAGTCATTTTCTTAATCTCCACAAAAATTAATTTGAAAAGTAGAAGCTTTAGGGTATCTGGCTAGATACGCCCACTAAACAGAAACAGTATTCCATAAAGTGAGAGATACTGTCATCTTGTTCCAGCAATCCCCGCTTCTGATTAGGATTCCTTCGGGCGTAATGCTAGCATTCTTTTACACTTTGTGTATAAATTTTCAGGAGCATTCCATTAAGACAGTAATCTTGAGCTGCTATTTAAGCAGGTCAAAACCCCGTTAGTGTTTGCTCCTTCCTCCATTTGCATCTCAGCATAATGGATATTACCGACAACTTCAGCAGAAGCTTTGAGGGAAACGCGGCGTGATGCGAAAATATCGCCGGAGACACGACCTGCAATGATAATCATTGGGGCGCGAATCTCACCGACGATCTCGCTGCCTTCCTGCACATACAGGGCGGCACGTGAGTCCACGGGAGCTGAAATGTTACCACTCACTCGACCGTGGATATAAAGATTATTTTGGAATGCGATGTCGCCGACAATTTCCAAGTCTTTTTCGAGTAGAGAGGACGACGATGTGTGTTTTGTACTCATGGTTTCGCCTTAGTCTTCGGGAACATAGGTTTTACTAATGGCAGATGGTAACAGGACTGGCTGTAAACATCATGTCATGCGTTACGGGTGCGTGCTTCTTCCAATTCACGCTCAAGAACTGCTATGGTGTCATCGCGCATTTGCAAATCTTCCATCAGTGCTTGAACACGGGTTTCGTAGGCTTCCAGCCTTTCTAAAACATCGGCATCACTGCTGCTAGTGTTTTCGAGACGATGTTGTAGTTTTTCGGCAAGTTCTTCCGATTCCTTCAAGTCACGCCGAAGCGTGGCATTATCGCGATGGCATTGTTCGAGACGAAAACGCGCATCAAATGGGTCTTCAGGGGCTGTTTCTCGGATGCTTGAGGTTACTTCCCCTGTTTTGCCGCGCAACCACCAACCTGCACCCAATCCAGTGAGAGTGGCTAACGCAAGTATAAAGGCAATTTGTAGGATTAGATAAAACATTGGCAAACTCCGGCCTCAATCATGCGATTCATTATTCTAGCAGTATTGAGCAAATACAGCGCGACACCTTTTATCCGAAAAAAGGTTTCTCATTGAATGTGCTAGATTATGATTAAAAAAGCTTCTACTATCAAAGCAGAATACACTAATATAACACGTGAGTGTTTTTTACGGCCCCAAAACTATGTTTGGAAAGCTATTGAGAGGTGGGGAGACACAACCCCTACCAGAATTGTCCATGGTCTTCAGGCTGCCATCTGAGCGGCAACTACGCATTCCCTCCTTGGGGTATGATCCCGTGTTGGCATGGAGTTTCCTGTCGCATCATATTCGCCGTTATCCTTTGGACTTACGGGCACATACGCAACGTGTTTTGCTAGCACAGCAAGAACCGTTGTTGGATCGGCTTGCAGGAAGTTTGCAAGATGTGTTCCTTGCCTTGGGTGATGCTGGTCATTTACTACGAGAACGTCTACTGACGCTTGTCAACGATGACTTAAATGATCAAGATAAAGCATTTTTTAATCATTGGCAGCGTGAAGGTCTGAGGGATGGGCGTGAACAGCAATGGCGTAAAGGTTCGTTATTGTGTTCCGGTCAGGACATAAAACCGCTACGGTTAGTGGATATTGAGCGTTCGCAGGTCACTGCGCGTTATGCCAATGTCATGGATGAAGTTTTCTCTTGTCTAGAATACGGGCAAGTAGAAATGGCACAACAATTATTGGAGGCAGAAATTTTGGCCGGTACTGCGGATGAAGCCATGGAGCAGGAACTTTTGAACATTTACCAGTACACACGCAACAAGGATGGGCTTGATGCCATGATCCGACAATACGAGGAAGTTGGTCGCGCAATCCCCACACAGTGGAGAGAAAAGCAGCAAGAATCCGTACAATGGTTAAAATAATGACAACAGGCTGGATTTATGCTGAAACATTCTAAAACAAGCCCTCTCAAAGTCTCATTACTAACGATTAGCCCTCACAATCGAGCCATTTTGGAATTTTTCTTTGCTGGTGCGGGGCGTAACTTGTTCAGAGTTGTCTCTGAAGTCGAGGCTGACGCTTTTATTTTGGATCATGACTACCCCGGTGCGAAAGAAGACTGGGATCGACACGCCAATAGTCGTAAGCCGGGCATCATTTTGTCGGTTCACTCCGTCGAGCTGCCCAACACCATTTGGATTCCGAAGCCGTTAACGTCAAAAGCCTTGAGTGAGGCGGCTGAACGTGTGTACGGCTTACTGGAACAATCAGAAAGCGGGGCATCCACATCATCGCCTTCAGTATTGGCTGATAAATCACCTACTAAAGTCGATAGATATTCACTGCCCGAATCGCCGCGTCAAACAGCGAGTGACCCTGTGCGCGATACGCTGTTCCGTGACATGCCGCAGCCGTTTGGTATCCAACCCAATGCCGCTCGTAAGGCACGTTCGTTATTGATGGATACGGCGGATGAAGAAGTTGCACCACCACCGCCTAAACCCGTAGAAAAAAAGGTCGAAACCTCGTTCAAAGGGGTGTTTGACCCGGCTGAAACAGATATTTCGATGGATGAGATTGGGCGTCCGTCGCAAACAACGATCTCTCCAGAAGAGGCAGAACGCCGTTGGAAGCAGTTGTGTGGTGAGCAAGATGATGTGCAGAACCCCGCGACGTGGAAAGCAGAAGCGGTGATGTTCACACCAGAAAACTATTTACTGGCGAGTATTTTAGAAGCTGTGAAAACAGCTCGTGACACATCACAGATGGTACAAATTAAATTACCATCATTTGACTACGTGCTGATAAGACCAGAAGTACACTATGTTTATAGCACAATCGACACCCGGTCAGATAAATTTGCCTCATTGTGCAATAATCCCTTACAAACAGGGGAAATTGCACTACATATACCGGGGGGAGCAGAGCTAGCGCAATTAGAAAAACAAGCCGAAAATGATACAGATGCAACTTTGGATCTAGAAGCATTTGTGTGGGTTTGTTGTCTGCTAACTGCTAAAGGACGTTTAGCGCGTGGTGTTGACATTAACCAAAAGGTCGCCTTGAAACATTGGCCTAATCTGACTCGGCTTGAGCAGTTCCCGCACATTATGCGGATTTCTGCCTTGTGGAATCAGCGTCCTAGTACGCTGTTTGATATTGCTAAAGCTTTGAATGTGCCCCAAAGGTATGTGTTCTCATTCTATACAGCAGCTAACACACTTAATCTGTTTGAATTGGACCAAACAAAACTCAAA
The DNA here is from genome assembly GCA_039797295.1 of Pseudomonadota bacterium. GTDB lineage: Bacteria > Pseudomonadota > Gammaproteobacteria > Thiotrichales > Thiotrichaceae > Thiothrix. The sequence continues at coordinate 60,136 of JBDKID010000009.1, forward strand.
AGTCGCGAAAAAGAGAAGCCCAAGGAAAGCCGTGGTTTGTTCTCTCGACTGTTGAAACGTTTGTTGGGAGGAGGCTCCAAATAAGCTTTATGAGCATGATCAACCGCAAAATTATTTTCACCGGGCCGGTCGGGGCAGGAAAAACCACAGCTATTGCCTCAATCAGTGATATTAAACCTATTACGACGGATGAATATGCCTCGGACATGACCAAAAGCCGTAAACCACAAACAACTGTGGCGATGGATTATGGTTTGATTCGACTTAGCGAAAACGAACGTGTCCACTTGTATGGCACGCCGGGGCAAGAACGCTTTGATTTCATGTGGGATATTCTGACTAAGGGGGGGATTGGCCTCATTCTGTTGTTAGATAATACACGCAAAGATCCGTTTCAAGACATGCGCTTTTACACCAATGCTTTCCGCGATTTTATTGAAAAACAACAAATGGTGGTCGGTGTTACGCGCATGGATATTCAACGCAAGCCGGGGTTAATCGATTATCGGCAATGCCTTGAATCCCTTTCTTTGCAAGCTCCTATCTTTGAAATTGATGCTCGCAGTCACAAAGATGTCACGATGTTGATCCAAGCTTTATTGTTCTCATTGGATCCGGGAGTAACGAACTAATGAGCGAGTACATACTGACAGAGAACTTGTATCTGGGCATTACACCGGGCGGCACTTATTATGCTGTTCAGGATAATGCCGAAGAACCGGGACGTGCTTTCTTGCATCGTTTATTGCAAGAAGCACAAACCCCGTTGTTCAACGTCGATGTGGCCTGCGAACTCAGTGGCTATAAGAAAAAACGCGCTCTTGAATTCGTTCACTGGATGCAAGAAGCGGGTTTGATCTTAGGGCTGGAACGTACCGAGCAAGCTCCACAAGAGACGCTTGAACGTCTTCTGCCACAGTTATTGCGTACTATGTCGGATGAGGGCAAGGCAATTCTTGCGGAAAGTCGCGGTCTTTATTTAGGCAGTGCAGGCTTTACGCATGAAGCTGCTGAAGAGTTAGCAGCGTTGAGTGCTAACTTGACCACGGTATATGCGCGGCATAAAGAATTGCTACATGGCAATTTAGGGTATCGCCAACGCGCTTGGGGATTAGTGGATGCCAGCGGTAACAGTGAAGTGGGTTTCTGGCCGATTTACATTGGGCAGAATCGCTTCACCTTGATTATTGGGGGGATTCCACAATTTAATCAACCGGGCTTTAAGCGTTTGGTCTGGGCACTTGAAATGCGTTACGGCAATACTGAAATACCTATTTAAAACGTACATGACAAATACCAACAAGGAGAGAAAATACGATGCGTTCTGAAATGCTCAATTCCATCCTAAGTGACCTGAATGGTTCTTCTGCGGATATCGAGGCGTCTGCTGTACTGTCTACTGACGGTTTGATGATGGCATCTTTGTTACCTTCCGGTATGGATGAAGACCGCGTAGGTGCGATGAGTGCTGCGATGTTGTCTTTAGGTGATCGTACTGCGGAAGAGTTAGCGCGTGGTGCGCTGGAACAAGTATTGATCAAAGGTGATCGTGGTTACATTCTGATGACCCATGCAGGGAAAGAAGCGGTTGTTACGGTGTTGGCAAAACCGAATGCACGTCTGGGTTTGATCTTCTTGGATGTAAAACGTGCCGCCGAAAGCATTGGTAAGATCATCTAATGCGGATGGGTCAACCCCCGATAAAGCGTAAGGTGGTTGATGGATAGCACCATAAGCAATAATAACTAGTTGTCGGTTTCAGTCATCCTGAGACAAGGTTGTTTCTTGGTCGCTGAGAAAGAGGGTATCGTGATGGAAGACATGAAAGTTGAGGATGTTCACGCACCGTACCAAGAATGTCGCTTGCATTATCAAGATGGTAGTTCGCGTGTGGTGTTGGTTCGAGACGAAGAAGTTCCTTATCCCAATGGGAAGTTGATTGTGTCGCGCACAGACTTGCGGGGCTATATTACACATTGCAATCCATCATTCGTTGATATGTCAGGGTATTCGGAACAAGAATTGATCGGGCAGCCTCATCACATACTACGTCATCCCGATATGCCAGCGGCAGCTTTTAAGGATTTGTGGGATACCATTGCCAAAGGTGTCAAATGGCATGGTTATGTCAAGAATTTGCGCCGAGATGGTTGTTATTATTGGGTTTATGCGACGGTGATTCCCAATATTCGTAACGGTGAAATTGTGGGCTATACTTCGGTGCGACGCAAGCCCTCTCGTTTACAAGTCAATGCGTGTACAACGTTATACGCGCAAATGAAAGCGGAGGAAGTTTAAGAATGCGTTATGTCATGTCGGTTAGCCCAGATTTCGCTCCCGATCACATTGCTGGCTGGTATATTTTCAATACGTGGTTGCAACGCCAGCTTGGCGAACACATCCACTTGGAGTTGTACTCGGATTTTGCGAGTCAGCGCGAGGCGATTCTTAAGCAAGAAATTGACTTGATTTATGCTAATCCCTTTGACGCTGCGATGTTAGTGCGTGATCAAGGGTTCATTGCCATTGCCGCCCCATTAAGTACATCGGATGAAGCGGTGATTGCGGTGAATATTGATTCACCGATCCAACACGTTGAAGACTTAAAACCGGGAACACGCATTGCTTCCACGGATGATCCTGATGTGAATTTGATCTCGATGATCATGTTAGAACCCGCAGATTTATCGAGTGCTAATGTACAGACGACAACAGTTAATACTTATGTATTGGTGGCTAAACAATTATTGCAAGGTAAAGCCGATGTCGGATTTTTCTTGAAAGATGCCTTCATGGGGTTGTCCGGCATTATTCAACGCCAGTTGCGCGAATTAATCCGCAGTGAAATTCACGTTATTCGTCATGTACTGTTAGCCGGACCGCGTTTGCAACATCAGCACGCGACCTTGCAGCAGTTATTGCCGAATATGCTTTGGGATGCCAAAGGTGTAGGTGTACTGAAAAGTCTGGGCTTGCAAGGATGGGAAGTTCAAGGCCAAGAAGACACTGAATTTATGATTGACCTGATGGATACACTGGTTAGCTAGTCATGAACAAATTACTCCGAACACACCGCCTGCCATGCTTACTGTCATTAACGCTGACCGTTTGTTGTGGATGGGGCACGGTATGGGCAGAAGACGGTAAATGGGCGGTGAAACCCGGTGATACGATGGGTAACATTGTTACTCAGCAATATCCCGGTTATGCAAATCGTGCAGCGATCATGCAGGCGATTATCAAGGCCAATCCTGATGCCTTCATTAAGAATGACCTGAATCGCTTGGTAATTGGTAGAACCCTTACCTTACCTGATGCGAAAAGCATTCCAGACCTGCAACCGCCGGTGATTGTGCCGGATAAGGCAGCGAATGCCAGTGCAGATACCGCAGCATCCGCTCGTCTAAAAGAGCTGGAAAGCCAATTAGCGCAGTTGCAAGACCATCTTAAGTCGCTGGAAAGTGAAAATACCACGCTTAAAACGCAGGTCGAAGGTTCAGAAACGGATAAGCAACATAAAAGTGCTGAACTGAGCAAACTCGAAGCCCGAATTAAAGAATTAGAACAGCTTAATGCTACGCAAGCGGCGGCAACAGCACCCGTATCAACAGCATCAACTGTTAATCCAACGTCTGGTACTGTGCCGACGGCGGCATCAACAGCGGAATTAGACGCGTTAAAGACTGAATTAGAAGCCAGTCAACAGGCTTTAACCAAACAGCAACAAGCCACAGATGAACTGAAACAGCAAGTTACGGATAATCAAAAACAAGCGGATGATTTACATACGCAAGTTGCGGATTTGACGCGGCAAAACGATACCCTCCAGAATGACCTAAAACAAGCGCAAGCTGTGGCCACGGCAGCCCAAAAAAATGCGGAAAATTCCAGTAGTTTGCCGTGGATTTTATTGGGATTGCTGACGCTGTTCATTTTGCCTTTATTGTGGTTGCTGAAACGCAAACGTGATGAGCCAAGCATTGCGACTGTACCATCACCCAGTAAGCCCGTTGAGCCGCCATCCGTTATAACACCGACAGTGGACGTTACAGCTAAGCGAGCTATTCCTGAAGAAACGATGGCGGTCAGTGCACCGCTCAACCTTGATACTCAACCTTCAGTCGCGGCTTTAGAACCCGTGAATGTGGCGACGGTAGAGGAAATACCCGCGCCGCCTGAGAATCCTGATGTGGATATGAAATTGGACATTGCCCGTGCCTATTTGGATTTGCGGGATTCGGCAGCAGCAGCGGATATGTTGCAAGAAGTGCTGCTTGAAGGTGGTTCACGCCAACGTCAAGATGCGCGTGAGATATTGTCTTTTATCACCTAAACGTTATCTTCCTTATTGCATTGTTATTTTTTGCCCATGCTGTTGTCATGGTGTGGGCAATGGTTTTTTCCATTTATCTTTTAAAATGATCAAGTTATCCAGTTGATCCCGTACTTTCCCCCCTCTATCCTCATTAATATAGCTATATTCCATAAAATGACTTAATTTCGAGGTTAAGGTCTTGGTCTATATTCTATGGTCTCTGGTAAATAAATGTTGGGAGCTTTGAATGACTGACGTAACTGTGCAAAAAAAACAAGTGTTTCCTCTATTTCTCGTGCTAACCGTTGTCATTGTGGCTTCGTTGACAATAGTGGCGGTGGTTTGGGTACGTCCAACCATTGAGACTGACTTGCTGCAACGAGCGCGTAGCGCGTTGTCTGAAACCAATTTACCAGCCGACAGTATTAGCTTCCAAGGGCGTGATGCCGTCTTGACTGGCATTGCTAATGAGGAGCAAGCCCAGCAAATGGTGAATGTGGTGAGCCGTTTAAAGGGAGTGCGAGTGGTTGAACCGGCGATTGCGCCTGTGGATCAGCTCAAAACACCAGCAACGGATTTGGCAATGGCGGCAGCAGCACAAGCCACGTTTCAAAATGGTTTGTTTGTGCCACAAAAAAAATACCCGATTGAGCAGTTGGATTTGAGCGGTATTCAGTTTCCCTACGCTAAGGCTGAGTTAGATAAACATGCGGAAGCTTTATTGCAAAATATGTTAGTGCAATTGCAGGAAAAGCCGAGTTTGATGATTGAAATTTCAGCTCACACTGATGATAGTGGTACGGCTTTGGGCAAAATTGCGGTGACACAAGCACGCGCAGACGCAATAAAAACGTGGTTAACAGCGAATGGTATTGCGGCTGAGCGAGTGGTAGCAATGGGGTATGGTTCTACCCGTCCTTTAGCGGATAACAGTTCAGAAGAAGGCAAGGCGCAAAATCGCCGTATTGAAGTCATGGTCTTGAAGGAATAGCGTATGACGTATTTGGTGGTGCAGATTGCAGCATTGTTAAGTGTGGCAGTCGTGGTGGGATTAATCATGGGATGGTGGGGGGCTAAGTTCACCTATCAAGCACAACAAGGGGAAACCCTTGCAACACTGACGCAGTTAACGCAACAACAGCAAGAAACGTTACGCGAAAACACCACGTTACGTTTACGCCTTACCCAAGCTGAACAAGCTTTAGTGCAAGCGCGTCAAGCTGTACCGCTTCACGCGGAGCATGTTACCAGCCATGTTGAAAATCATAGTGCAAATCAGGTTACACCCCATGCCACCACTGTCTTTGCTCCACAGCCGTTGGCAATATTAGAACCTGAAACGCCCGACGATTTTACCCTGATTCAAGGCATTAACCAGCGTATTGCGGATACCTTACGCGCATTAGGGATTGTGAAGTATTACCAAATTGCGGAATTTACCGCCGATGATGTTAATAGTATTCGTGGCATTATTGCCTCTGAAGATTCATTGCCCTTAGAACAATGGGTGGAAACAGCGCAGGTTTTATGTCAACAGCAGTGTCAGCAAATACCAACCTAAATACGTTTAATCAGTTACTGTCGTGCTGTTGAATAGCTTAGAAGCTCTTGACCTTTTCATGCGGGGTGACTAATAGAAAACCACGTTGTGATTCAGCATTGTAAACCAGTGCCAGATCGTGTTGTGCATCGCTGCCTTTGAAATAGGTTTGGCGTTGTAAAGACGCAGGCTGCCACCATGTAACGGGGGGGGCTGGGGTCATAAACACTTGTTGCAGTACCTCTGGCGTTAATGTCGTTTGCTGTAAGCTGTTACTGCGAATAAAGCCTTCAACTGGCTGGCGAGGAAGGCTAAAAGCAAACCATGATGTATTACCTTGTGCTGCTACTTGGTGTAAGGCTTGTGCTTCACTAACGTTAGCGACAGGGGTATTGAACCAGTCGGCAAGTGCTTGTTTTACTTCTGTAGGTTTCGCAGCATGTAAGCGAGATTGTGATGCGGGATACAGCCAATCGGCAATATACGGTGTCACAATTAGCAGTAAGCCACACAGAATAACGAGCGTCATTAACGCGGGAAATAAGTATTTCTTCATGGTTGGTGATGTGTATGACGGCTTAGATTAAACAACTTAACGGCATTGGCAGTGGTCACTGCGGCAATGTGTGCGATGGTATCACCGCGTAAGGCTGCAAGGGTAGCAGCAATCACAGGAAGTCGTGTCGGCTCATTGCGTTGACCCCGCCATTCACTGTCCGGTTGATCGGGTGAATCGGTTTCTAGCAGCAGGTGTTCCAGTGGAACATGGCTTAATACCGTGCGTAAGCGATTCGCACGTTGGTAGGTGCAAGTGCCACCTACACCTAAGTGAAAACCGAGTTTAATCAAGGTGTCGGCTTGTTGTTGGCTACCAGCAAAGCTGTGGATAACACCCCGCAAACTGGGAAAACGGCGCAAATGCTTGATGATGACATCCACGGAACGCCGTGCATGGATAATCAGCGGTAAGTTGAACTCACGGGCTAATTGCAAATGCCCGATAAATAACTTTTCTTGCGCTACACTATCCAGTTCTGGAAGTAAGAAATCCAGCCCACACTCCCCGATGGCGACAGGATTCTCTTGCACAATCCAAGTGCGTAATTCCTGCAAATGTTCAGGTTTATGCATTTTTAAATACACTGGGTGCAAACCATAACTGGCATGAAAATGAACCGATTCTGCGCAGATTTGACGCAAATTTTCCCAAGCCTGCGCGTGAATTGCGGGCAAAATCAGGTCAGTAACGCCAAGTGCTGACATGCGTCGGAAAACTTGTTGCCGGTTGTCAGTAAAATCCGGCGCATCAAAATGACAGTGCGTGTCGATGAGTTGCATTTGCAGTAGGATTAATCAAATCCAGAAAACTGGTGAAATAGGTCTTCATTATACTGGCAGAAAAAGTAAAGATGGCGATAAAATCCGATTATTATTTTATGTTATACCCTGTCAATAGCTCTGAGGGGCTGTAAATATGCTTATGACACCTGGTGCTGTGCGTCTGTTGCAGGTTTCTGATTGTCATTGTTTCGCGAGTGACGACGTGCGTTTGATGTGGACGGATATGTTGATTTATCCGAATCGTTCATTACAAGCCGTGTTGGATTATTTAAAAGATCAAATGTCTAATTATCAGGCACTCATGGTAACTGGCGATTTGGCTCAAGAAGAAATCCCTGCGACTTATCAGCGCGTGAGTGACATTCTGAATACATGCCCACTGCCAACCTATGCTATTCCCGGCAATCATGACATTCCTGAGGTTATGCAACCGAATCTGAGTGGGAATGTGCAAATGCTGGATGAAGTCGTGATTGGTAACTGGCATTTATTATTGCTGGATACTTATACCGACGGTCAACACGGCGGTTCTTTAAGTGACGAACAGTTTGCACGCTTTGAAGCCTTATTAAGTGCGTTACCCGAAGATCATTTTGCGGCGGTGTTTATGCATCATCATCCCGTGCCAATTAATAGCGAGTGGATGGATGTACAAGGTTTCTACCAAAGTGAATATTTCTGGAAATTGATTGAGCATTTCCCACAAGTCAAAGTGGTGTTTAATGGTCACATCCATCAAGCCTTTACGGGGTATCATGCATACGCCGATGGACGTAAAGTGGAAGTGTACGGTACGCCCGCTACTTGTGTACAAATGAAACCCGTGCGGCAGCACATTGAATTCGACCATAACTTACCGGCATGGCGTGACATTGCGTTATTAGAAGACGGCAGTGTGGCTACCGAAGTGCATTATTTACCCGCTGCGATTCGCGACACGTTATTGTATTAGGTTGTATGAGTCGTTGGCTTAAATGCAGTTGACAAGCGGTACATGACCCAGTACCGTGCGGCGCGTTGTCTAGGTGCGCCTATCGTATTGGCGTTAAACGGGAAACTGGTGCAAAGCCAGTGCTGCCCCCGCAACGGTCAGTAGTGTAACCCCACTTAAAGCCACTGTGTTAACACATGGGAAGGCGTGGGGATTTGGTGTGATGAAGTTACACCCACTACAAGCCCGGATACCGGCCTGACAAGGTGCAGTTATGCATGAATGTTTGCATAACTGTCTTCAGTCGACGTGCGCGGTGGGCGCACCGTTACGGAAATCTTCTCTCATGAAAAAAACTGCTTTCGCCGCTGTGTGCGGCACGACTTTCTATTACCTATTTGTTGCTCCTCTGGTGTTAGCGGCGGATGCTGCTACTGGCATTAGCGACCCTGAAACCACCTTGGATACCGTGGTGGTAACGGCGGATCGCAAAGCTCGCAGCATTGACGCAACACTTGCCCCTGTCACCGTCATTACCCGCAACGACATCGAAAAATACCAAGCGCAAAGTTTGCCGGAAGTGTTACAGCACGTTCCCGGTGTGAGCCTGACCAATGATGGCGGTATGGGGAAAAATACCTCGGTTTCTTTGCGTGGCACGAATGCGAATCACGTACTGGTGCTGGTTGACGGGGTGAAAATCGGTTCGGCAACCTTGGGTTCAGTCGCGTGGGCGGATTTACCGCTGGATAATGTCGAACGCATTGAAGTGGTGCGTGGTTCGCGTTCCAGCTTGTACGGTTCAGAAGCGATTGGTGGGGTGGTGCAAATTTTTACCCGCAAAGGTGGCAAAGGTTTCCAACCGCAAGTCATGATCGGCGCGGGTAGCCACGATACTGAAAAGCTGAATGTGAATCTGGCGGGTGGTAATGCGCAAACGTGGTACAACCTCAATGCTGGCAAAGACAAAAGCAATGGTATTGACGCAAAAATCGGCGGTTCTGAGCCAGATAAAGATGGCTATGACCGTGATAGCGTTGCTTTGCACGCAGGACATCGTTTCAATGCCAAAACCCAAGTCGAAGTCAGTGCGTTACAGGCTAAAGGCACGAATGATTTCGATGGTGACATTTACAGCGGTAACAGCACGAAGTTCGTGCAACAAGTGTTAAGTGGCAAAGTCCAGCATCAGGTTAATGAGAAAGTATTAGTCAGTGCGCAAGTCGGGCAAGCGCGCGATAACACGGACAACTATTACAACGGTCAGCCATTAGACTATGCCCGCAGCTACAATACGCGCCGTAATAACGCGACTGCGCAAGCGGATGTGGCTGTGGGTGCTGGTTCAGCTTCAGTTGGTGTGGATCAGCAAAATGATCACATCGACAGCGATAGCGTGTATGACAAAACGTCGCGCGATAATACGGGTGTATTTGCCAATTACCAAACCAAACTGGGGCAAAATAGCCTCGATGTTTCCGCACGCCACGACGATAACCAGCAATTCGGCAAGCACAATACCGGCGCGATTGCGCTTGGGCGCGACATTGGCAATGGTTTGAATGTCAAAGCGTCTTACGGCACGGCATTCAAAGCACCAACCTTTAACGATTTGTATTATCCCTACAGCGGTAATCCGAAGCTGACTCCAGAGAAAAGTCGTAATCTCGAAGTGGGGATTTCCGGCAAATTGCCACAAGGTCAATGGCAAGCGAATGCTTTCCAAAACACGGTGGACGATTTGATTGCGTGGACAGAAGACGCTAGCGGCAATTGGACTCCCACCAATGTGAATAAAGCGCGGATTCAAGGTGTGGAACTCAGTGCAGGCACGCAAGTCGCCGGATTCGATGTGAATGCCAATGCCACCTTGCAAAAACCGGAAAATCGCAGCGGTACGAATACGGGTAAAACCGTGATTTACCGCCCCAAGCAAATTGCCAGTGTCGATGTGGATCGTCGTTTCGGTAAAGTGCGTGTCGGAGCAACCGTGCGTGGTGAAAGCAAACGTTACACCAATGCGACGAATACCGATGCGCTTGCGGGTTATGGTACGTTGGATTTACGCAGCGATTATCAACTCGGTAAAGACTGGACAATGGGTGCGAAAATCGGCAACGTGCTGGATAAGCAGTACGAAACCAACAAAGGGTATAATCAGGACGGCTTAAACGCGCTTGTTACCCTGAAGTACGCGCCAAAATAACTTGATGGAGAACCTTATGTTGACACTTTCCAATAAAAATCAATGGCTGGTCGGTGGTGGTTTACTGCTGACCATGCTGGCAACTCGCACGCACTTGGTGGATCACCTGCAAGATGCGTCGTGGGCGGTATTCTTCCTGCTCGGCTTCTATGTGCGTTCCGCCTTCGCGTACCCGTTGTTTTGGTTAGCAGCATTCGCGATTGACTACACCATAACGGCAGATGGCAGCGTGTCGAACTATTGCATGACTCCGGCGTATGGCTTCACCTTTGTGGCGTATGCGGCATTGTGGGGTGCGGGACGTTGGTTCGCGCAACATTTCAGCTATGACATGCGCGGGGCAGCGCGTTTAGTGGGTGCGGTAGTCGTGGGAACACTGGCTTGCTTCGCGATTAGCAATGTTAGTTTCTACGCTTTAGCGGACTATTTCGCCAAAATGAGCATGGCGGATTACGCGCTGGCGGTATTGAAATACTTACCAGCTTACCTGCAAACCACGCTGTTCTACACCGGTATTGCTGCATTGGTTCACCTTGGCGTGCAACACACTCGCGCTGCCAATGGTCATGCGGCGGCTTAATGGCAATGTTAATGGTGCAAGGATGCACCTCCGACGCGGGCAAGCGTACGCTGGTAGCGGGCTTGTGCCGCGTCTTTAAATCCATTAATGAGCGTGTACCATGCGTTTAATGCTAGCTCCGATGCAAGGCGTGCTGGATTACACTTTACGCGACATTTTAACCAGCATTGGCGGTTATGATCGTTGCGTTACCGAATTCGTGCGGGTCACTACGCAAGCCGTACCCAAGCACGTGTTTTACCGTTATTGCCCCGAATTGCGCGAAGGCGGTACGACTCCCGCTGGTACGCCGGTTTATGTGCAATTACTCGGCAGTCACCCGCAATGGATGGCGCACAATGCCGCAGTCGCTGCGCGATTGGGTGCGTGGGGCATTGACATTAACTTCGGTTGCCCTGCGAAAATTGTGAACAATAATCAGGGTGGATCCGTGTTATTGCAAGAGCCGCAACGTGTACACAATATTGTGCGCGAAGTGCGCCAAGCGGTGGATGCGGCTGTGCCTGTTACCGCCAAAATTCGCCTCGGTTTTCACGACAGCAGCTTATTGCCGGAAATTGTCGCGGGGATTGTCGAAGCGGGTGCGACAGAATTATGCATTCACGCCAGAACCCGCCAGCAAGGTTATCGCCCGCCCGCGTATTGGGCAGAAATCGGCGCGATCCGCCCACAAACCCCGATTCCCGTGATTGCCAATGGCGAAATTTGGTCGGCAGCCGACGCACAAGCCGCACAAACCCAAAGCGGCTGTAGCGATTTAATGCTAGGGCGTGGTGCATTAAGTTACCCCGATTTAGCCTTACAAATTCGCGCGGGCTTAAGCGGGCAAGCTTATACACCGCTATCGTGGGAAGAAAGCCTGCACCTCCTGCACCGCTATGCCGATCGGTTACAGGGGCAAGCCCCCATCTCTGCCGCTGGTTTTATCAAACAATGGGCGAATTATCTACGTCGCCAATCGCCACCCGCCGAAGCCTTTTTCCAACACATCAAATGCATGAAACAACCCAGCGAAATGATGGCGTGTATGCTGCGAAATCCTTAAGGTATTTGGGCATATGTTATATTTTTGCCATATTGAGCATGGTTTGAAAGTAAGGATATTGATAATGAGTAAGTTGGATTCAGCAGACGATTTGGCGAAAAATGCCCGCCATCAGGCGCGAATGGCTCGCAAGAAAGCGGTGATTGATGCGTCGATTGCGCAAGCCGATCAGGATAAAGGCGTGTTGTTGGTATTAACTGGCAATGGTAAGGGTAAGTCGAGTTCGGCGTTTGGCATGGCGGCGCGTTCGTTGGGGCATGGCATGAAAGTGGGCGTGTGCCAGTTTCTGAAGAGTCGCACTGATACGGGCGAGGAGGCGTTTTTTAGCCGTGATCCGCTAATGGAATGGCATGTGTTGGGTGATGGTTTTACATGGGAAACGCAAAGCCGTGAGCAAGATATTGCCACCGCGCAACGTGGTTGGTTGGTTGCGCAGCGCATGTTGGCGGATGCGTCCTACGGTTTGGTGATTTTGGATGAACTGACGTATTTGCTGAGTTACGGCTATTTGGATGCGGATGAGGTATTGGATGCATTGTTGGCGCGTCCGCCGATGCAACACGTTGTGGTGACGGGGCGTGCTGCCATCCCGACACTGTGCGAGCTGGCAGACACGGTTGCTGACATTGCGGACGTGAAACACGCTTATCGGGCGGGTATCCGTGCGCAAAAAGGCATTGATTTATAAGTAATTATTTTGCTTGTGCGGTTGGGTTTTGCGTGAGCCACTTGTCGATCAGGGGTTTGATTTGCTGTACATAACGTTGGTAAGCGGCATCCCATTCCGCACCTTTGGCATCGGGGAAGTATAGCGGTTCGCAGTCTTGCGCTTGGTAGTCGGTGTCAGCGAGTTGATATTGCCCATTTTGGTAATGCCATGTGAGTTCCGCGCCACCGCATTGCAGCGGGTCGTCTGGGAACAGATGGCGAATGGATGCATGGGTGCGGATGGTTTTGTAACCATTTTGGCGGTAACTGCGGTTAATGCTGAGCGTGCCATCCCCTTCGGCAAGAATGCGGTATTGCCCATCTGTGCCCTGTTGCACCACCCATAAGTGCGGTTCGGTATCGCCGGAACGCAAGCGTTGGGCTTCGTCGTAATCCAAACAGCGTGTGGTGGACATGGCCACGACTTGCTCTTTGGTTTGCGTGTTGTCATCGAGTTCAATGGTGGCGGCAAGCACCGGGCAGGCGGCGCGTTTGCTTAATGCCGCGCTGGTGTAAAGTTTGGGGTACAGCGCGTGTAAGGGATTGCTGGCTTCGACCAAGGCTTTGCGCTGATTATCCGGCACGTTTTTAAACGCATTGGTAAGATTTTCACCGCTTAAGCTGTTTTGTTGGTACAGCGTTACACTGCCCACGGGGTCTTCACGCGGTGGGAATTGCGCACTGAAACTGGCTTCATACCAACGATTATCCACAGCTTGTGCGCTACACGCCCACAAGCCGCAGACAACCCATAAGGTCATCCCTGTGATTGATTTGCTCATCGCCGTCCTCCATTGACGTTAGGTATTTTGTTGTTGACGTGTTAAGTGCGCCTAAGCGGGGTTATGTCGCCACTTTCGCGAACCCTTTCTGCACCAGTTGTGCCATTACCGTTTGCCACTGGGCGGTGCTCAGTGAAGTAATGCCATTCTGTATGTATTGTTTTAGCAGACCGTGCAATTCTTGCATGTCAACGGCGGTAAAAAATTGCGCTCCCGTTTGTTTGCGTAAGGTATCCGAGATTTGGCGACGTAAATCCGATTCGGGTTTAACGCCTTCAATGGCTGCGTATTCGTAGTAATACGGGCTGCTACTGCTCAATCCAGCTTTATTGCGGAAGCCAAGCACGTAAATATTCGCGCCACCGCCTAAACGCAGCGGAAAGAGTTTGATTTTACTCGCGGGTAACGCAACCCCATCCAGATCGGTATTGCCGACAATGCCGCCGCTGAGCATTCCGCCAATGCAAATGGTGTGTTCGCCCGCAATTTGCAGGTGATTATCCAGAATGTAGAGGTATTTGAATGCACCATCCATTGCGAAAATGCCCTGTAAGGCAACGCTTGATTGGATTACATTACCAACCAATTTAACGTTTTGCATGATTGCGCCGCCGAATTGGTTAATCCCGTCGGATGTGCGGTCGGGGATTAATTGAATCGCGTCACGGTGTGCAATGTGGTCGAATTTAAACACCGTGCGCGTGGTGTTTTTGCTTTGCAGGTAACGGTTAATCGCTTCAATCCAACGGTCAAATTCCCGCGCGAAGTTAGAAAATACCGCATCGTCGATCATAATGATGTTATTCACGTTCATATCGCCGCGTGTGTAAACCTGCATAAAATCACGGATAAAGAAGTTTTCCCCGACCCTCTTACCGTCCACGCACAGTTTGGGGTACATCTTTTTCTCGGTTGCCCCCGCCACTTTTAAACCCGCCAGCATGGTTTGCACTTGCGCATCACTGCGTAACCAATACAGCGGCATACTTAATTTGCTGCGGTCGGCATTATTCGCCCCGCGTAAGGCCGCATAAGCTTTGGCTTTAGGGTCGGTCACAGCAATTTTGCTGGCATCAAACGTGCCGAACAGCAGTTTTAACAGCAAAGCGTCGTGGATTTCGTCTTGATTTTGGTTTTTGAGGAAACGTTCGCCTAAATCGCGAATCGTTGCATCATCCAATGGCGTGGGATTCGGGGTAACGGGAATGGTCGTGGGATTTAATAATTCGGTAAGGCGTTTGGCTTCGGCATTGTAAGCATCCCTTTGTAAGCGATATTGTTCCGCTGCTTGGCTATTGCGGTTGGTGAGAGCGGCTCGCATATTGCTATCGGCTGCGAGTGCTTGTTGGTTCAATGTGGCGATTTGCGCTTTAATGGCGGCGCGTTGTTCCGCGCTCATGTCTGATGTTGACATTAATTTACTCCCCCATGCGATGAGTTGCCCAATAACTTGAGACTATAGACCAGCATTAGTTTGTAAAGTTAGTTGCGCACGCGGCATTCCGCCAGCTTTTTATGGGGAAAAGCCTACGAATATCATGAAAATATTACCGATGGTCGGAAATAGGGATTATTATCAGCTTAAATTTAAAGCAAATCCCACTAGCCAGAGCATTTCGCCGATTTCCACCGTCGCGCCAGCGGTGTCACCCGTACAGCCTTGTATGCGTGCTAACATCAGGTTACGCAAACTCCACGCACCCCATAATGCGGCTAATGTACCGCTAATGGACAACATGAAAGCCGCGCTTAAACCACTAATGATTAAAATCCAAGCAATTTTACGCGGTAAATACGTCGTGACGGCACTGGCTAAACCACCCGCTCGGACATAAGGCGTGGTGAGGAATATCAGCAGAATAAGGCATCGTCCGATGATTGGCGCGAACAGCACGGCTTGCCATTGTTCTTGCGCGATTAACGCGCTTAATGCGGCGCACTTCAACAGCAATACGCTGCTAATCGCAATTGCACCCGCCGCACCGACCAACGGGTCTTTGAGGATGCGATGGGTTTTTTCCACATTGCCCAAACCGCCAAGCCACGCATCGGCACTGTCTGCCACGCCATCCAAATGCAACCCGCCCGTGAGCATTGCCCATATGACGCTAATCATGGCGGCGAGTAAGAATGGTGCGGCGTGTGGAAATACCAGCAGCGGTACGCACAATAAGCCGCCCAGTATCAGCCCCACCAATGGGTAATACAGCGCGGAATGCCCAAAATCGCGCTCCAGCAATGTGCCTAAATCAGGAACGGGTAAGCGCGTCAAAAAGGAAATCGCCAGCCATGCGTATTTCGTTTGTTGCACTAAGGCTTGTCGGAATGCTGCCAAGGTGTTCGCGTGCATTAGGCTTGTGGTAAACCGTGCCCGACGAGGGATGCTACGCCATCGGGGTAAACCCGCACGCGCGTGATTTGGGCGTGGTCGATTTCAAAGCGCAAGGTGCGTTGGTAAGGAATATCCAATACTCGCGCCAGTAACACGCGCATTACCCCCGCGTGGGTCATGACTAAAACGTGTTGCCCGTTATAACGAATGCGCAGATCGTCCCACGCATAATTCACACGGTTAATGAATTCGTCCATGGATTCACCGCGCGGGGAGTGAAAACGGCGCGGTTGTTGCCACAGGCGTTGTAAGAGGTTGGGGGATTCTTCCCAGATTTGGCTTTGGGTTTTGCCGATCCAATCGCCGAAATCCATTTCACTGATGTGATGGTTGACTTCAAACGGGCAGCGCAGGCGTTGTGCCAACAGTTTGGCAAAATCGTGGCAACGGCGCGTGGGGGATGAAACGACCGCATCCCATTGTCCGTGTTGAGTGGCGAGAGTGAGTTGTTTCCAGCCCGACATGCTCAGGGGTTCAAGCGGCGGTGCGCAAAATAAATTAGGGGTAACGACTTGCCCATGACGCAGGAAATCCAGCGTGGTGGGTTTGATTTCAGCAGGGGTTTCCTGCTCATCTGGCGGTAAAGTGTCTTCCATAACGGTGTGATGTTCTCTTAGAGTTTCCCAGCGACGGCAGCTTCGGCAAAGGTTGCCATGTTGTTGTGTAAAGCACAGGCCAAGCGTAATAACGGTACGGCAACGGCAGCCCCGCTACCTTCCCCTAAACGCAAGCCTAAAGCCAATAATGGACGGTGTTGTAATGTTTGTAAGGCGTAAGCGTGTCCGGCTTCCGCTGAAGTGTGCGCGAAGAATAACCAATCGCTCAGCGATGGATTCACGCGCATGGCTAATAATGCCGCCGAAGTGCTGATAAATCCATCAATTAGACTCGGAATCCCCAATTGTGCAGCACGGATATACGCCCCACTTAAGGCGGCGATTTCAAAGCCCCCCAAACAACGCAAGGCTACTAACGGTGTGGCATCGGGGTGTAATTGCAGCATTTTGGCAATGACTTGGCTTTTATGCTGAATACCATGCGCATCCAAACCCGTGCCTGCGCCCGTCATTGCATCGGGGGCAATACCCAGCAAGGCGCAATACAATGCTGTCGCCGCCGTGGTATTGGCAATGCCCATTTCGCCGCCAATGAATAAATCCGCGTGTTTGGCTTTGGCACGTTCTGCCGCTGCATAGCCTGCTTGTAAGGCAATGGCTAATGCGGCATCGCTCATAGCAGCGGTTTGCGCACTGTTCGCCGTACCATTGCCCGCGCGGTGGCTAATGAGTTGTGGATGGTCGAAATATTGCCCATCCGCCAATTTCACACCCACGTCCACCACTTCCAGTGTCGCGCCGAGTTCGCGGGCTAACACGCTGATCGCCGCACCGCCATTGAGGAAGTTCTGCACCATTTGTTGGGTAACGGCTTGCGGAAACGCGGAAACGCCTTCCTCTGCCACGCCATGATCCGCCGCAAATACGCTAATGTGAATGTTCGTTAATTGTGGGTTAGTTCGCGCTTGCAAACTGGCAAGGCGCACGGCGATGGTTTCGAGTTCGCCCAATGCGCCAACGGGTTTGGTGAGTTGCGTTTGGCGTTGTTGTGCGGCGGCGTATTGGCTTGAATCAGGTTGTCGGCAGGTGTGTCGCAGCCATTCCATGCGGGATTTCCTTATGCATTGTTTTTCAAAACGTGCGGCAAACCTGCCACCATGAACACCACGTTATCCGATTGTACGGCAAGTTGTTGGTGTAAGCGTCCTGCTGTATCGACATAGCGGCGGGTTAATTCGCCTAATGGCACAATGCCCAAACCAACTTCATTACTCACGCAAATGATCTCGCCCGCGAGTTGGGGCAAGGTAGCCAATAACTGTTGGGTTTCACGTTCGAGCAAATCCGCATCAGCATGACACAGTAAATTGGTGAGCCACAAGGTTAAACAATCCACCAAGAGCAGCGTTTCCGCGCTGGCGTATTGCTGTAAACACGCGGCTAAGTGCAACGGCTCTTCCACCGTGCGCCAATCGGCGGGGCGCGAAGCCTGATGATGCGCAATCCGTGCCTGCATTTCGCTATCATCGGCGGTTGCCGTGGCGATATACACCACTTGCTTACCGCTTGCTTTGGCTGCATTTTCGGCGTAACGACTTTTGCCGGAACGCGCTCCACCCAAAATCAAACGCCGCATTAGACTATCGCCAAGGCTAACAACACAATCCCGACCACGATTAGCAACAGTATGAATAGCAAGGATAAAAAGCCTAAGATCAATGACAAAGGATTGATTAACACGCCAATGCTAATGTACGAACCGAGCAAGTCTTTCGCCTCACCCGCTAATGAGCCAATGCTCCACAAACTTTTGGCTGAACCCAAAAAACTCAGCTTTTGCACTTTGCCTTCGCGAATGCCTTTCACCGTTTCGCCGATTTCGCTGGTCGCATCGCTCATCATGTTTTGCGCAATAGTCGGCAAATCTTTCAGTTGCTCCACCGACCACCAAAACCGCGCAATAATCACAATCGGCAGCAAAGCCAGCCCCGCAATAATCAGCGAAGTGCTCAATGAAAACGCCTTAATGAAATACAACCAACCAAAAATCCACGCCACTAACCCCACACCGAGAATCAGCGCGAATCGCAATTTATCCGCCACGCTGTCCACCAGCGGTAATAGGCTGCCGAAGATTTCTAATAAGCGTTGCTGTTTTGCAGGTTGAGTTTGCGGTTGCGTCGGTGTTACTTCTGACATACTAAGCCTTTGAGGTAATAGCCTTCGGGGAATGCCAAGCGCGTGGGGTGGTCGGTGGCTTGGTCGAGCTTGCGCAGAATGCGTGCGTCGCAGCCTGCATCGACGGCGGCATCAGCGACGATTTTCTGGAATAGGTTGCTTTCCATCAGCCCAGAACACGAATAAGTGAACAATAAACCGCCCGGACGCAATAGTTTAAAACCGAGCAGGTTAATGTCTTTGTAACCGCGTGCAGCTTTTTCGAGCTGATTGCGGTTTTCGGCGAATTTCGGCGGGTCGAGTACCACGATGTCGAATTGTCGACCTTCGTTGCGGTAATCGCGCAGCAATTTGAATACGTCGCCGCCAATATTTTCCATGCGTTCGGGGGCAAAGCCGTTCAGCGTGGCGGTTTGCGCGGCAAGGTCAAGCGCGGGTTGCGATGCGTCAATATTGGTGGCGTGTGTCGCGCCGCCGTGTAATGCCGCGATGGAAAAGCCGCCCGTGTAGGAAAAGCAATTCAACACGGTTTTGCCCGCTGCGTATTGCTGTAACAGGCTGCGATTGTCGCGCTGGTCGAGGTAAAAGCCCGTTTTGTGCCCGTTAAGCACATCGACGCGGTAGTGGCGACCTTCTTCCAGAATGTCGATGAACGCGGGTGGTGTGTCGCCTTGCAGCACGCCGACAACCGTTGCCATGCCTTCTTTTTTGCGCACATCCGCGTCGGAACGTTCGTACACGCCTTTAGCGGGAATGACTTCGAGTAACACTTCGGCAATGACGTGTTTCCAGAAATCCGCACCCGTGGTTAAGGCTTGCATGATTAACCATTCGCCGAACACATCGACCACCACGCCGGGTAAGCCGTCGGATTCGGCATTGATTAAACGGTAGCCGGAATTGCGCTCCGTGATACCGAGTTGTTGGCGGTAAGCAAGGGCTTGTTGCACGCGGCTACGGAAAAAATCGCGGTCAATGTTTTCGGCAGTAAACGACCACATGCGTACTTGGATTTGCGATTCCGGCGACCACGCACCGACACCGAGGCTGTCACCGCTGGCGGTACGCACTTCCACGGTATCGCCAGCGCGTAATTTGCCTTTGACTTTATCCACCGCGCCGGAAAATACCCACGGATGATGTGCGCGAACGTTTTTGTCACGTCCGTGTTTGAGAATGATTTGCCCAGTTACCACGGTAATGTTGCGCCTGTAATGTCAATGAAACGTCCGCTGTCTGCCAGTGTGACGCTGGCGAGGTTGCGGCGTAATTGGGTTGCGGATTCTTCCACCGACAATTCACCGTCAGGGCCACCCATGTCGGTGCGTACCCAGCCCGGATGCATGGCTACCACGCTAATGCCTTGTCCCGCTAAATCGTGCGCGGCGGAAACCGTGACCATGTTCAACGCAGCTTTGCTGGAGCGGTAAACGTAATAACCGCCGGAGGTATTATCCGCCAAACTGCCCATGCGGCTGCTCATATTGGCAATGATTTTGCGCTCGCTTAACGCGACATTGGCAGCGAAACTTTCCATCATTTGCATCGGGGCAATGACATTGGTGTGCATGACTTCTAGCCAGTCATGCGTTTCGGTTGCGCCAAAACTTTGCGTTGTCCATTGTTTAAACACACCCGCGCAATTGAACAGAATATCCAGCGGCGTGCCTTGCAGTTGTGCAGCAAGGGCAGTGCGTTGCGCGGCATTGGTCACGTCCAATAGGCAGAGTTGGATTGCGCCAGCGGATTTAGCCGCTAGTTTGTTTAAATCGTAGGCGTTTTCCGGGGAGCGGCAGCAGGCGAAAATGTTCCAACCGTCAGCGGCGTATTGGCGGGTAAGTTCCAAACCAATCCCGCGATTCGCGCCGGTAATCAAAATGCTAGGCATGGGGTGAAGTCTCCGTGTAACGGGTAGCGAATAGGCTTGGCAGTATAGCAGTCTCCGCTATTGCTGTGCGTGGGGGATGATTACATCAATAATTTTGATGGATTTATCTGTTTAAATACCTTAAGGTTTATCCCTAACAATAATCCAAATAATCTCGGAGTCAACATCATGAACAAGGGCTTGTTCTTATCCGGCTTTATGCTGGCGTCTTTCTCATTATTTTCTGCTTGTGGCGGCGGCGGTAGCAGCTCAAGCACTTCCTCTTCGACCAATAATACCAATACCCTCGCTTACACAGGTAACACTGCCAGTGCAGCGATCACGACCAGTAACCAAAAAACCTTGGTTTCCGCTTTACTGATTTCGGCGTTGGATGTCACAACACTGGCGAATGAAGCAGGAGCGGTAGCGCGTGGCAACGATAGTCTAGCCGTTACCCCGTTGCGCATGAAAAACTTCTACCAACAATTAGTCAGCGCGACGGATGCACAATTGAGCAATGCGCAAGCCAGAAACATTAATCTCACGCAGAACTGCACGGCGGGCGGTACGTTGCAAGTTGCGGGCAGTTTGGATGATTCCACCAGTCTGGGCACATTGCAGTTCACCTTTACCCAATGCAATACCGGTGATGCTTTGGTGAATGGCACGGGTGCATTGACGCTGAATCAAGTGGACATGAATTTACGGCAAGTCACGGCTTTCACCTTCACGGCGAATAGCTTAAGCGAAACCATTGGCAGCAGCACTTACAGCATCGGTGGCAATTTGCAGTACAGCAAAAACACCACAACTGGTGCGGAACAAGGCATTTCCAATATCGTGCGTAAGACTTCAGCGGGGAAACAATCGCTGGATGTGGATTTGACCTTTGTTACCGACAGCACTGGCGACAGCGTAACGGGCAAACTGTGTGAAGGTGCGAATGGCTGCGTGAATGTTGTAACACCCGAACCGTATGTGACCGTTAACGGTGTGCTAACGCAAGGCAAAATCATGATGACCGGCACGAATGCCAGCAAACTGAAGCTGTACAGTGTGAGTAATGTGTTGTGGATGGATTTGGATGCCAATGGCGATGGCGGGTATGAAGCAACCACCCGTTATGTGCCTTAAGGCTTCATAACTGTCATTTAGTACCATCAAAAATCCCCGCACGCGGCGGGGATTTTTTTAGCGAGGATACGACGCGAGAATTACTTCTCAGCTTCCAACGCTTTCTTACGTTCTTGCGCTTCTTTGATGATCGCATCGGAAACCGATTTCGGGCAAGCCGAGTAATGGGAGAATTCCATCGAGAACTGACCACGACCCGAAGTCATGGTACGCAGTGTACCGATGTAACCAAACATTTCAGACAGTGGCGCTTCTGCCTTGATACGTGCACCGATAGGCGCGGTGTCTTGAGATTTGATCATTGCACGACGACGGTTCAAGTCACCGATCACGTCACCCACATGGGAATCCGGTGCGAATACGTCAACTTTCATGATTGGCTCAAGGATTTGCGGGCCAGCTTTCGGCATGGTTTGACGGAAACCGCCTTTCGCCGCGATTTCAAACGCAATGGCTGAGGAGTCAACCGCGTGGAAACCACCTTCGCGCAAGGTGAATTTCACGTCAACGACCGGGTAGCCAGCGAGTGGGCCTTTGCCCATGCTGTCTTTGAAACCCTTGTCGACCGCAGGCCAGAATTCGCGCGGTACAGAGCCACCGACGACCACAGATTCAAAGGTATAACCTGTACCCGGTTCGCCCGGTTCGATGGTGTAGTCGATTTTACCGTATTGACCAGAACCACCCGACTGCTTCTTGTGGGTATAGCTGTCTTCAACGCGAGTGGTGATAGATTCGCGGTAAGCAACCTGTGGTTTACCCACATTCACTTCTACGCCGTGAGTACGCAGCAAGATGTCGACTTTGATGTCCAAGTGCAGCTCGCCCATGCCTTTGAGGATGGTTTCGCCAGTTTCTTGGTCGGTTTCCACGCGGAATGAAGGGTCTTCCTTGGTCATTTTGTTCAAGGCAACGCCCATTTTCTCTGCACCGGCTTTATTTTTCGGTGAGATAGCCAAGGAGATGACCGGATCAGGGAACACCATTGGTTCGAGTGTGGCTGGGTTTTTCGGATCACACAAGGTATGACCAGTTTGGACATTTTTCAGACCAACCAGCGCGATAATGTCACCCGCTTGTGCGAAGTCAATCGCATTCGCGTCATCAGCGTGCATTTCCACCATGCGGCCAACACGTTCGGTTTTACCAGTGAAAGTGTTGAGGATGGTATCGCCGGTTTTCATCGTACCGGAGTAGATACGGGTGAAGGTCAATGCGCCGTATTTGTCGTCCATGATTTTGAACGCCAAGGCACGCAGTGGGCGGTTAGCATCAACAATAGCGAATTCGCCAGTTGGTACGCCTTCGATGTCGGTTTCTGGCTGTGGTTTGACTTCCATTGGGTTTGGCAGGTAGTCAACAACGCCGTCCAGCACCAACTGCACGCCTTTGTTTTTGAAGGATGAACCTGCAAACGTCGGGAAGAAGTCCATTGCAATCGTACCTTTACGGATGCAACGTTTGATGACATCCAGTTCTGGCTCTTCGCCGTTGAGGTACATTTCCATTGCATCATCGTCTTGCTCAACCGCAGTTTCGATGAGTTTTTCACGCCATTCTTCAATCAGACCTTCCATATCAACCGGAACATCTTGAATGGTGTAGTTCATGGGGTCGCCAGAGTTGTCCCAGACCCATGCTTTACGGGTTAACAGGTCGACTACGCCAACGAAGTTGTCTTCGATACCAATAGGTAACGTCATTGGCAGAGGGCGAGCACCCAGTACTTCTTCAACTTGTTTCACGACGCGGTAGTAATCAGCACCGATACGGTCAAGTTTATTGATGTAGATAACCCGCGCAACTTTGGATTCGTTCGCATAACGCCAGTTGGTTTCAGACTGAGGTTCAACACCACCAGAACCGCAGAATACGCCAACGCCGCCATCCAATACTTTCAGTGAACGGTAAACTTCGATAGTGAAGTCAACGTGCCCTGGGGTATCAATGATGTTGAAACGATGACCTTTCCAAAAGCAAGTGGTTGCCGCAGATTGGATGGTAATCCCGCGTTCTTGCTCTTGCACCATGAAGTCGGTGGTGGCAGCACCGTCATGAACTTCACCCAACTTGTGGATTTTGCCCGTCAATTTTAGGATACGTTCGGTCGTGGTGGTCTTGCCCGCGTCAACGTGGGCGAAAATGCCGATATTCCGGTAAAGTGTTAAGTCAGTCATTTGTCCAAATCTCAAAGAAAACGCAACAATTTGCGGTAAGGTGGCGATTGTAAAACATCTTGGTGCACGGAGTAAGGGGATATTCAAGTACAAGGCTGTACATTCAGTGATTTTCCGTCTTGCTCAGTATCGCACAAGGCAAGTTTTTGATGAAACTTTTAGCATTATGGTCAGTCATAGATCCTCAATCGCCATTAATGCTGGGTGTCGCTGCCGTGCGTCGCAACGTACCCAAACGCATTGCTCGGTTGCGGGGTTAATGATTGTGTGTGGTTGTGTAAAAAAACGGGTGAAAGCCAAAAATAACCATTGGTTGGCGGGATATTTTACGGTTTTTACATGAAAGCCAGACGAATGAGCTATGGGGGTTCATAGCTGATTCAGTCTGCTTTGTTTATATTCTGCACACAATTATAAAAATTATCCGATTCTCAATGCAGATGTGACTATGAAATTAACATTTGAATACAAAATCATCTTGAGCTTAATTCTGATCACCTTTTTCAATATGGTGATTACTTGCTGGCCAACACCAGAACAAGACGATACGCACCCCCATCAACAACGCCATCTTCAGGCAGCACATTCACAACCCGTAGCTCCGGCAACAATACCTGTATTGGTGCAAATACCAGCGTCGCAGCCAACCGCCATGTTAGCGGTCGCTGATTTAGAGCCAGTTAGAGCAGCCAATCCGACGGCAACTCTGCCGCAAACGGTGCAACCGTAATTTCACGGAACGTTTCGCCCGGACGTGCCACCTTACAAACCACTTGTGGCTCGTGCTTACCCTTACTGAACTTGGCGGATAATTGCGCTGCCAGTTCAATGTCGGCATCGCTAATGTCTTTACCATCCAGAATGGTTAACGGCCCAGAACAACTCGCGGTTTTAATCCAGATAAATTGGTTTTTGTAACCTTCGAGGAAATTGGTTTCGCCTTCTTCACGCGACACAATCATTTTAAAGTTCGGGCGTGGACGCAAATGCCGCCCGATTTTCAGCAACATAATGTCGTCGAGTTCGTAATCACGGCTAGGGCGATGCGCCCACAAGTCCTTGAGTTTTTGCGTGTAATTCGCATCGGTTAAGAAACAGC
This sequence comes from Pseudomonadota bacterium, assembly GCA_039797295.1. Lineage (GTDB taxonomy): Bacteria > Pseudomonadota > Gammaproteobacteria > Thiotrichales > Thiotrichaceae > Thiothrix. The sequence goes on from JBDKID010000009.1 coordinate 84,991, forward strand.
AACCACCCGACGGTTGTGCGTATTCATCAATGCCCCATTGTTCGGCGAGTGCCATTTGCGGCTTGCGGCTGCGTCCGCTGAAATTGTAGAGTTGCTCGCGGTTCACCCAGCCTTCGCGTTCCGGCAAACTCGGCGGTAAGTTTTTCGCCGACAGCGGGCGTAATAACACATTGGCAGCACCGGATTCGCGTGCCACAATCGGCATGGTCGCCGCGCGTTGTGACATCGGGCGTTGCCCCACCACTTCGCCTGTAATAATGAAATCGAAACCGTTTTCCTGAATCCATTCATGGGCTTTTTTCACCATGAAGATTTTGCAGTCTAAGCACGGATTCATGTTCGCGCCGTAACCGTGTTTGGGGTTCAGCACCACATCTTTGTATTCTTCGACAATATCAATAATGTGCAGCTTAATGCCTAATTGTTCGGCTACCCACAGCGAATTATTGCGTTTGGGTTTGTCTTTGGCTTGTTTGCGAATCGCGTGGGTGTGACCTTCCACACAAAAGCCAGTGAAAAAGTTAATGCCTTCCACATGCACACCCTGTTCCAGCACGGCTTTAGTCGCCAGCATGGAATCGAGTCCGCCAGAAATCAGGGAAACAGCACGGTATTGTCGGGTCATGGAGTCAAAACATCGTTGTTTGGGAGGTGATATTATACGTTATACTCAGCCACTTTCCGGCACAATTCAAAAGCAAGCAATGGCGAATTACGACTTATCCACCTTTCAGGGCTTGATCCTTGCCCTGCAAGACTATTGGGCGCAACAGGGTTGCGTCATTCTGCAACCGTATGACATGGAAATGGGTGCGGGTACGTTCCATCCGGCGACCTTCCTGCGGGCAATTGGCCCTGAGCCGTGGCGCGCGGCTTATGTGCAGCCGTCGCGTCGCCCGACGGATGGGCGTTACGGCGAAAACCCCAACCGTTTGCAGCATTATTACCAATTCCAAGTGCTGTTGAAGCCTTCGCCTGACAATATTCAAGACTTGTACTTAGGCTCGCTCAAACTGCTGGGCTTTGACCCGTTAGTACACGACATTCGCTTTGTGGAAGATAACTGGGAATCGCCAACCTTGGGCGCGTGGGGCTTGGGTTGGGAAGTGTGGCTCAACGGTATGGAAGTCACGCAGTTTACCTATTTCCAACAAGTCGGCGGTTTGGATTGCCGCCCGGTCAGTGGCGAAATCACTTACGGTTTGGAACGTCTGGCGATGTACATGCAAGGCGTGCAAAGCGTTTACGACCTCGTGTGGGCAAAAGGGCCGCAAGGCACAGTGACTTACGGCGATGTTTACCATCAAAACGAAGTGGAACAATCCACCTATAACTTTGAACACGCCAATGTCGAAGCCTTGTTCCGCCAATTCGATGTGTGCGAAAGCGAAAGCCAACGCCTGATCGAAGCGGGTTTACCGCTACCCGCTTACGAACAAATGCTCAAAGCCTCACACACTTTCAACCTGTTGGATGCGCGTCGCGCCATTTCCGTGACCGAACGCCAACGTTTCATCCTGCGCGTGCGTACTTTGGCGCGTGCCGTGGCTGAGGCTTATTACAACACCCGTGAGGCGTTAGGCTTCCCAATGTTGCAAGGGGGGAACTAAGATGTTGCAAGATTTACTGGTTGAAATGGGTACAGAAGAACTGCCACCCAAAGCCCTGCCAACCTTATCCGCTGCGTTTACCGACGGCATTGTCAAAGGTTTGGCGGAAGCAGGTTTGCAAGCGCAAAACATTATCCCTTACGCCGCGCCGCGCCGTTTAGCGGTGTGGGTGCAAGGCGTTGCCGCGCAACAAGCTGACCAAATCATTGAAAAACGCGGCCCCGCAATGAAAGGCGCGTTCGATGCTGAAGGCAATCCGACCAAAGCCGCGTTAGCGTTTGCTGCATCGTGTGGCGTGGCAGTCGCGGACTTAGGCAAACTCGAAACCGACAAAGGTGCGTGGTTAGTCTTCCGTCAACAACAAGCCGGACAAGCGACAGCGGCATTATTCCCCGCAATGGTAGAAAAATCGCTCGCAGCATTACCGATTCCCAAACGGATGCGTTGGGGTAGCGGCACGGCGGAGTTCGTGCGTCCCGTGCATTGGATTGTGATGCTGGCGGATGAAAGCGTGATTGATGCGGAAATCCTCGGCATTAAAACCGGACGCGAGTCTTACGGGCATCGTTTCCACGCGCCGGATGCGGTAAGCATTACCTCACCCGCCACTTACGCCGCGCAATTGCAAACCGCATTCGTGGTGGCGGATTTTGCCGCACGCCGTGACACGATTCGCCAACAAGTGCAAACCACTGCTGCGTCTTTTGGCGGTACAGCCGTCATGCCGGAAGGTTTATTGGATGAAGTCACCGCGCTGGTCGAATACCCGAATGCGGTAGCGGGCAAGTTTGAGGAACGCTTCCTTGATGTGCCGCAAGAAGCCCTGATTTCCACCATGCAGGACAATCAGAAATACTTCGCGCTGGTCGATGCCAACGGCAAACTCATGCCGCATTTCATTACCATCGCCAATATCGACAGCCGCGATGTGGCGCGGGTCGCAGAAGGTAATGAGCGCGTGATTCGCCCGCGTTTTAGCGATGCGGAATTCTTCTGGACGCAAGACAAAAAGCAAACGCTGGCCAGCCGTCGTGAAGGTTTGAAAACGATGGTTTTCCAGCAAAAACTCGGCACGCTGTACGATAAATCGGCACGAGTGGCGCAATTGGCGGCGTACATTGCCGAACAATTGGGCGCGGATGCGGCCTTAGCGGTGCGGGCGGCAGAATTGGGCAAATGCGACTTGATCACCAACATGGTGTTCGAGTTCACCGAACTGCAAGGCATTATGGGGCGTTATTACGCCAAGCACGATGGCGAAGCGGCAGAAGTCGCCGCCGCACTCGACGAGCAATACATGCCGCGTTTCGCAGGCGACGCATTACCCGCCAGCAAAACCGGACAAATCCTCGCATTAGCCGAACGTTTGGACACCTTAGCGGGCATTTTTGGCATTGGGCAAAAACCGACGGGCGCGAAAGACCCATTCGGCTTGCGTCGTGCCGCGTTAGGCGTATTGCGTTTACTGATTGAAAAGCAACTGCCGCTGGATTTGGCGGATTTGCTCGATAAAGCAGCGGATAACCTCACCGCACAATTGGGCAGCAAACCTGCGACTCATGAAACGTTGGATTACATCCTCGAACGTCTGCGCGGTTATTACCAAGAGCAAGGCATTGGTGCGGCGGTAGTCGAAGCGGTCGCGGCATTGAAACCCAGCCAACCGCTGGATTTCGAGCGGCGCGTGAAAGCGGTCGCGGCATTCCGCCAATTAACCGCTGCGGAAAGTCTCGCCGCCGCCAACAAACGCATTAGCAATATCCTCAAAAAAGTCGACGGCGAATTGCCGCAAACCGTTAATGCGGATTTGCTGCAACTGCCCGCCGAACAAGCACTGGCGCAAGCCGTGCAGGCGCAACAGGACAAAGTGCTACCACTGTTCGCTTCAGGCGATTACGAAGCGGCATTACTGTCGCTGGCGGAATTGCGCGAACCTGTCGACCAATTCTTCGATGAAGTCATGGTCATGGCAGACGACGTAGCGTTGAAAAACAACCGTCTGGCACTGCTCAACAGCCTGCGCGGGCTGTTCCTGCGCGTCGCCGATTTGTCGGTGTTGTAATTCGATCCTATCCCAATGGCGGCTAATCACGGTTAGCCGCTATTTGGGGCAGCTACTTGGGATAAACGTTCTAAAAATAAATGAAGACTGGCATCTTTTAACCTAATTCCTTCTAGTGTTTTTTTATTAGCTAGGGGCGCGGCTATTCCCTGATAGATTTTATAGTTTTTTAATGAATCTTCATTTTTCTTTAGTTCATAGGCTAATGCTTTAAAACAGTTTTTTGTTTTGGGCTTTTTCATACTTTTATAATGTGCCAACAACCAACATTCAATAGAGTGAACACAGATACAAAATATAATTTTTTCTTTGTGGCTTTCATAGAAGCTTAGGTGGTTTTTATTTATAAGCTCAACTAGTTTTGCAATGACTTTTTCAATGAGGACTAAAACTGCCAGTTCTTTATTATTTTCATCGTAATGGGGAACCCCAAAATTAAGATGTCCTAATACATCAGTATCGATTTGAATTATAATATAATCGTTAAATTTAACATCTTCATAAAATCTAGTGGATTGCAAATAATCAAGCAATTGTTCCCATCCACCAAAACCCTTTTGGGATTTACTCGTTTCATCGAGATGTGGCTGTAAATAGGTGATTTCATCTGTAATGTCTTCATCAAAAAAACCGCAAAGTACAGCTTCAACTACAGCAAAGTCAGTGACACCTTCACAAGCAAGTGCAAAATACATAATTCAAAAGCCCTTTGGTAAACCACCTAAGTATCCACGCAGCATAGCCTCAGAGAGCTTTATTTCTTCTTTATTATATTTGTTTTTTGGCACTTGTTTAATTCTTGTGTCACCATTACGGGAGCGAGACACTACAAATAATTTTTGTTCATCATCATTCAGATCAAGACCATCTAAGGTTGCTGGATTATGAGTAGTAAGGAAAATTTGCTTATCCTGCTTTTTTGCAAGTTTGGTCATTTCTTCAATCAATTTCGTGCAAAGACGTGGATTTAGTGATGCATCGATATTATCAATCGCAAAGATTTTTGGTGTGTCTCTGGATACAATTAATGCTGCATAGAACAGGATAAAAAGAAATCCTTCATTAGCACTACGCTGATCAAACTCTTTTGTTTTTAGGTATTTATCCTTAATTGAAATCTTATCGTTTTCTTGAGATAAAATAGGAGGGATTGTAATAGCCTCATACCAACCCAGAAGATTAAGCATGTCCTCAATTGTTGCCAAACCATTTTTATCAGTGGACTCAATGACTTTCAAGAGTTTTAATAAACCTTCACCATTAATGCCAAGTGGTTCAATTTGTCCTTCTTTGTAAAAATTTCTCAAGGCGGAGTTTTCTGGTGAAAAAATTAAGAAACTTTTGAATTTTTCTTTTAATAGCTCAATATTTTCATCAAAGCTTGATAGTTCTGGTTTTTTTGACGCTAAAGTTTTGTGTATAACTGAATATGCGGATTTTTTTAACTTTTGATGAATTGTTTTATCAATATACTCATCATAAGTAGCAGCCAAGGTATTTAACTGATCTTCTGTGAATTCTGCTTTTGCAACAGTATTAATCTCTTCTTTGATTTTATCTTTTAATTGTTCCTTTATTTGGATTTTAATGAGTTCTGCGCTGGAATGAATAAATTCATCGAATTTTTCCGAAATCGTAGGGTTAGTATTAGTAGCTTTAGCAATTTCACTTATTAAAGAATCATTTGACTCAACGATCCATTTTGAATAAGGATGACCATCATGCTTTAAGTCATAAGTGACAGAATAGTTATCCAAAAAATTAATATCAATTCTAATGGGGTCATTTTGAGTTTCCTCATCAAAGCAAGAGCGCATTAAGGATGCTTCTGTCACTCGAACACCTCGACTCGTGAGAAATTCATGATCCAGCTTCCCTGCTTCGGCTGCTGCTGCCATGACTAATGCTTCTAGTAGGTTACTTTTACCACAGCCATTTTCGCCGATAAAGACATTAATTCGCCCGAGATCAAGACTTAACTCTTTGATGGATTTGTAATTTTTAATAGTCACTGACTTAAGCATATCTAAAAGCCTTTACTTTACGCTAGAGAGAAACTTTCCATATTCAGGTTTTCATGCCTAAATACCTTTTGTTATCTAAATGTAGGGATAACGCTTGTAAAATACAACTGCTCACATTGCCATAACAAGCTGTATCATTCAAAAACAAGGATTGTTGCTCTGCCGAAAGGCAAAATTTCACCACTTGCACCGTGCTTTATGAATCAATACGGATACTTTTATGGATATGGCAGCAGATTTTCACAACTACACAGTCTACGAATTCACATCATCAAACTGCTGACCTGCTCGAAATCCACGCGGTACAAATGATTTAGACGGGAGGGAATGCCTTTCAATTAGCTGACTCTAATACCTAAAATCCCGATTAGGCCGGTAGCAATCAGATAAATAGCCACGATGAAACTGAGTAGTCTGGGGCTAACCAGAATCGCAATGCCTGCAATGAGTGCCAGTAAATATTCCAGTTGTAGATGAAACGTCATGTTCGTTTACCTCCTTTTCTATATTCTCTCTTGAGTATAGGGGAAGCCTGTGAGTTGTTGATGGTCTTTCTTTTTATGACAGGACGTGGGTTTCTGTTCTAGGCAGAAGGGGGACGTTTGAGACTGAATAGGAGAAACGATGGTGTTTTTTAACATCGCATTTCTAACTAAATTAGCTAGAAATGCGACTTAGACAAAATAATCTACACCCAATCCGCTGTGGGGGTGCGTGTTGCGGTTAAGCTGTACGGGGTTGGGTCGAGTGCTGGGGTTTTGCCGAGCATGATGTCGGTGAGCATTTGCACGGATGCTAAGCCCATTGTTACACCGTAGCGGTAATGCCCTGCATTGACGAATAAGCCTTCGATTTCAGGGTGTTGCCCAATGTACGGTACGCCATTCGGTGAGCCGGGGCGCAAGCCAGACCAATGATTCAGCACGGGTAAGCCGCGCAAGGCTGGCATGATGTTGCACGCAGTTTCGTAGAGTTCGGCTTGCACTTCAGCCGTGGTGCGTTTGTCAAAGCCGGTCATTTCCAGTGTTGAACCGCACAGAATGCGCCCGTCTTGGCGTGGGATTAAATAATGCCCGTTGTGCAGCACAATGCGGTTTAACCAGTTGCGTGAGCCGCGCAGCAAAATCATTTGCCCCAACACAGGGCGCACATTGACGTTAGCCGCTTGGAGTTCGGGGAATAAGCTTGTCCACGCGCCACTGGCGATCACGACTTGTTTGGCTTTGAAGAATTCACTGCCTAAATGCACGCCGCTAATGCGCCCATTTTCGACTGCAAGGCTGGTGACAGCGGTATGTTCGGCAAGCGTAATCGGGTGCAGGCGTAAGTAAGTGCGTAACGATTCAGCAATGCGTGGATTGCGCACTTGCCCCAATTCCGGCATGAACAAGCCTTGCTGAATGCTATCGGCAATGCGTGGTTCACAGTCGCTGACTTCAGCATGATGGGCAAGGTGTTGCAGGTCGTAACCCCATTCACGCGCCCATGTTTGTGCTTCTGCCAGTTCATTATCACCCGTGAAGACGATACCGGAGCGAATCCATTGCGGATCAATGCCGGTTTCTTCCACCAACTTCGCGCACAAATCGGGGTAATGTTGTTGGCTGTAACGCGCGAGGCTGGAAATCGGTGCGCTGTAACGCCACGGGTAAAGGGGGGATAAAATACCACCACCTGCCCAAGTGGACTCCCGCCCCAGTTCATTCTGCTCGACCAGCATGACATCCAAGCCAGCGTTGTGCAGGAAACGGGCAGTGAGCATACCAATCACACCACCGCCAACGATGATTACGTCTTTTATGGAGTTGTTCATGAAGTCAGATTCCACTGGGGCAATGGCAAAAGGCAGGTGTTATTCCTGCCCAGTTTTACGCGCTGGTTTGGCAGCGGCGGCAGCGTTGGTTGCCTTTGTGGTGGCAATTTCTGCTGCATTGGGGGCAGCATAATATTGGTAACTGCCGTTGCCGTCTAGCATTGTTGCATCGCTAGGGTTTTTTGCTGCGGTTTCCGTCGCGGTGTCACGTTGTGCGGCGGACGCTGCTGAAGAAGCTTCTGCCGAAGTTGTTCCGGTGTTGCTGATCGTGGCACTGGCAGATGCTGTTAGAAAGCCGTTCATGGCTGCAATGTCTTTGTCCGTCAATGAACCTGCTGCTTGCTTGAGGTTCAAGGTATTCAGCAAGTAAGTGTAACGGGAACTGGCATAATCACGGCGGGCACTGAACACATTGCGTAAGGAGGTCAGAACGTCTACCGCCGTGCGTGTACCGACTTCGTAACCCGCTTGTGTGGCTTCAGCGGCGGTTTCAGCCGAGACTAAGGCTTGTTGATTGGCTTTGACTTGGCTAATGCTGGATTGCACGGTCAAGAAAGCATTGCGTGTTTGTTGCTCAGTTTGCCGCGCTTGCAGGTCGTATTGCTGCTGTGCTTGCCGTAGGCTGTGTTGCGCTTCACGGATTTTGGAAGAAATCGCCCCGCCCGTGTACAGCGGCATATTGAGTTCCACGCCCGCGCTTGCCCCAATCGCTTGTGGGTCATAAGCAGGTTGACCCGCGCTGGTACTGCCAGTTTGTTTAGCAAATAAATTCACCGTCGGTTTTTTGGCATCGCGTTGAATTTCTAGCGTCTTTTGTGCAGTTGCAATCGCGTGTTTGCTGGCAATCAACTGTTTATTTTTCGCCTTCGCCATGGTTACCCACGCATCAATGCTTTGTGGTGCGGGAACGGTTAATGGCATATTGGCTGCCGGAGCATTCAAGCTGGGGTACAAATTACCCGTGATAACGCGCAATTGTTCACGGGCTAAATCCAATTGGTTAGCGGCATTGATTTCTTGCGCGGAGGTCAGGTCGTAACGTGATTCAGCTTCTTTTACGTCGGTAATGGCGGAACGCCCTGCATCGAAATACGCGCGGGTTTGTTCCAACTGCCGCCCGATGGCTTCTTTTTCGGTGCGGGCAAATTGCAAATTGTCTTGCGCGAGTAAGCAATTAAAGTAAGCATCCGCCGCCCGCAAAATCAGGGCTTCGCGTCCCGCTTCTAAGCCAGCACTGGCTTGCCCAATAATCGCATCCGCTTGGGAAACTTGCGCATCTAATGATTTATTGTACAGCGATTTGGTCATGCCTAAGGAATAGTTGACGTTGTTAGTGTCGTATTTACCGTCAGTACCCGGTGTCGCATCGTAAAACGTGTTTTGGTGGATGTGACTGGCAGAACCCGTGATGGAGACTTGGGGTTTGAGAGCGGCAAGGGCTTGGGGTTTTTTTTCCAACGTCGCAAGGTAGTTACTTTCAAGAGCCTTGAACTGCGCATCGTAGGATTTGGCCTGTTGATAAACCTGCAACAGGTTTTCCGCTTGTGCCTGTTGCATTAACAAGGTCAAGGAAGTGGCAATTAAGAATGCCAAGGTCTGTTGTTTCATAAAAACTTCCAAAATAGGGTCTGTTGCTTACCCGTAATTGAGTAACTGTTAAGCATTACGGGCGGATCAAAGTGCGCATTACCATTGCCAACCGCAGCGGCATTAGTAAATGGGCATTGTGTGGTCAACATCCCGCGCCCACCGGTCAATGCCCCCTATGAGGTTAATGACTCGAAATCCATTGCGCTCCAGATAATAACATGCGTGAGCACTACGGATGCCATGATGACAGACCACGACAATGGGTTGGGATTGATCCAACGTTGCGTATTTTGCTGCCAACCAGCCCAGTGGAATCAGGGTTGAGCCTTCAATATGGGCGATCTCGTATTCCCACGGCTCGCGTACATCCAATATTAGCATTTCCTTATGCTTTTGGTGCAGATGTTCCGCGAGTTCTGTTGGCGTCCACTGTTGCATGAGCTGTGTTCAGACCGTGTTAGAATTTGAAATAAGCACTGGCATCAGCTTCAGCTCCCACCAGTGCGCGTAAGTTCGTGTCAAATAAGATGGTTTTTTGCAATTCGCCATCGTTTACGCGCGTGAATAATACCGCTTGCATCGCATTTTGTGTGCCCAGCACCATGAACATGCGTCCGCCCGGAGCTAACCAGCTTTCCAGCCGTGGCAACATGGCAGGTAATGAGCTTGTTACTGCAATGACGTCGTATTGACGGGTTGGTTGCCAATCGCGCAGCACATCACCCGTGTGCAGGGTGTAATTGTGCAAGCCATTAGTCGCGAGGTGTTCTTCCGCTTGTCGGGTAAAATCTTCGTGAATATCAACGCTGTCAACATGTTTGCTAAGATGAGCCATACAGGCTGTGACAAACCCGCTGCCTGTGCCGATTTCGAGGCAAGTGTCCTGAGGTGTAATGCTCAACGATTGCAGCATACGTGCTTCGACACGCGGAGCCATCATATACTCATCATAACCGAGTGGGATTTCCACATCGGCAAAGGCCAGCAGGCGATACGCTGGCGGCGTAAACTGTTCCCGTTGAATCGCGGCAAGCGTGTCTAACACAGTTTGATCGGGCACACCCCACGGGCGAATTTGTTGCTCAATCATATTAATGCGGGCATGTTCCAGATTCATTGCGCGTCGGCTCCAAAAAGTACGGGACGCGCTAAGAGTACGGGTTACGTTAGGATGTCGCAAGTCATGGAGGGCTGTCTGAAAATAATTCCAAGTGTGTGAGGTTTATTATGCGCGTCTCAAGCAGACTTTCTAGGGGAGTTCAATGGTCAAGTGTCGTCATGGTCGGGCTGGCACTCGTGATGTCGTCGCCAAGCTTTGCGGTAGAAGTTGTGAGCGATTTAGTCGGTACGCCATCCCCCATCATGGCATTCATGCCGCACCCTGCTAGCATTCGGGTGACAGAGCGACTGAATACGTCATTCATTGCTTGCCGCGAGCCACGTCCCGAAATTTGTTACGAAACCGATGCTCCCGTGTGTGCGGTGAGCAAAACGCAAGCGCATTTGACCTATGTGAATGACTGTAAAGCTTGTGCCGACCCCAGCGTTAAAGGTTTTATACTGGGGCCGTGTTCATAGGTAGCGGCAAGTAGTCGTGAGTTATTTGGGTACAGTGATGTCGGCTTTATCGGTTTCGCCTGTGGAATCCAACCAAGTGAATTGGATTTTATCCCCCACAGCACCTTTGTAGCGGCAAGCTAAATAAGGGTTTTTGGAAATGGATGCCCCCCATTTAGCCGTCATCACTGGTTTATCATTTGCCGTTAGCGTGACTTCTTTAATGTATTTCGGTTTATCACCGTTTTCCATTGGGTGAAGAATCAAAATTTTAACTTCCACCACACCTTTTGTGTGGCTGGCTTTCATTTTAATGCTGTTTGCCATCCTAATTTCCCCTTAGCCTTCGCAACCGCTGGCATTGACTTTAATCGCTTGTTTGGTCGTCCATATTTTGTCAGCGGTTTTTACCAAAACAATCACGTCGGAACTTTTATCCAGACGAATGCGCGTGGAAATCGATGCTTCTGTGCCTTCCATTAGGGTAAAAATCGCGGTCAAGGGGCGAGGATTATCCGCCACTAAAATCAGGATTTCTTTCACGTCTTTCAGCGTCGAGGTAATAATCACGGGAATAATTGCCCCGCTTTCCGCTAATTCAGGGGCTTTAATCGTGATGTCTTTGGACTTTTCCGGCTTATTATCCGCCGTAATGCCCAAGGCTTGCATGGCATCGTCTAAGGTTTTGGCTTCAAACGGATCAGCCGCAGGTGTGGCAGGTGGCGTTGGGGTTGCCGTTGTGGATGTGGTTGCGCTATCCGCCGTTGCCGGTGGGGTTGTGCTGGGTTTATCAGCAGGCTTATCCGTAACGGTTTCTGAGGGTTTGTCCGTTGAGGCGGTATCCGTAGCGAATACGCTGGATTGCGCTAATAATCCCGCAGCCAGTGTACCTTGTATGAATGCGCGACGTTTAATCATATTGTTATGCCCTTCGCAGTGTTGTCGTCCGTTATATCAATGGGTTGCAATTAAAAATGCTATTGGGGAAATGGTGTTAATGGTTGCGCTGTTTGGTAGCGTTTTCTAAGCGGGCGATTTCTTGCGCCATGACTTGTAAACGCGCCGCTGTCGCAGCCGGAGTGCCGGGTAAGCGCGTGGCTTGTTCTAAAACCGCTTGTGCTTGGCGATATTCACCGCTGCGTAAACTACGTTCCGCTGCTGAACGATAGGCTTCGGCGGCTTGTCCGTTTTGTTCTGCAACCCGTTGTCTTAAATCCAGAAATTCCAAGCTGGTTTGTTCGGTTAATTGGCAACGGCTCACCGTCTGCCACGCTTGTGCGGCTTGATTATTCGCGAGGTACGCTTCCGCTAAGGGTGTTAGCACGTTTTCTTGTGCAGTGCTGGCAAAAGGCGTGAGGCGTTTAATGGTTTCGGTGGGATTACCGCTGGCATTCAACGCTTGTGCAAGCAGCAAAGTCGAGGGTAAACCGTTAGCCGTCGTGCCCAAGGTTTGTAACACCGCTTTGGCATTACCGCTACGCATTTGGCGCACAGCCTGCGCGTATTGTGCTAATGCTGCATCGCCTTGCGTTACTGCACCCGTGGTGGGTTGCAACAGGGCGCGTAATTTTTCGCGGGCATAACGGTAATCGGGGGATTCTGTCACCGCACGTGTATGCAGGTTTGCGGCACGACTGCGCGTATCGCTGACACGATCAATGTCTAACGGATGCGAGCGTAAGAATTGCGTAATGTCGTTGTTTAAGTCGTTACTGCGCCGATCCAGTTTTTCCATGAAAGATGCCATGCCTTGCGGGTCGAAACCGGAGGCTGCCAAGATGCGTAAGCCGACGCGATCCGCCTCCGCTTCCATTTGTCGACTGAAACCGAGTTGCTGATGCGCTTGGGTGGCGACGGTACTGGCAATAATCGCCTCACCCGCATCGGTACTTTTGGTGGCTGCCGCTGCTCCCGCTAATACACCCAAGCCGGTCATTAACGCACTGTTGGGGCTGCCGTTTGCCATGCGTGTCATGTGGTGTTGGGTAACGTGGGCGATTTCGTGCGCCATGACAGCGGCTAATTCGCTTTCGGAGGTGGTGGTGAGGATCAAGCCAGCATTAATCACGATCACGCCGCCTTGCGTGGCAAAGGCGTTCACGTCGAGGTCTTTGCTCAGCACAAAGTAAAAACGGTTGTTGCCGACGGGGGCATGGGCGAGGAGCTTATTACCCAGATTACGCAGCCAGACACTGAGTTCGGGGTCTTCGATGGTTGAACCATCGCCGCGTTCTTCACGTAAATCGCGCAGACCATCACTCGCAGCGGTATTGAGGCTGCTCGGTGCGGCGGTTGGGGAGCGTGTGGTGGAGGGGGCAATGAGGTCAGGGATGTTGTAATCCGGGTGGTCAGGGTCAAGCCCTGCCAACGCAGGCAGACAGTTGAGGAGTAAACTGAATGCGATAACTGGGGTCAGGATTGCGTGTTTCATGCCGCAACTATATTACCTTTGCTGTGTTCTTGACAGGGGTAGTGAGCCAATTAGAATATCAGGATATTTTGATATTACTTAGGCTTTAGGATAACGCAATGTTTAATAACATTAGTGAGATTGATGCAGTAAGCTTGAAAAAGTTGCTGGCTTCTGGCGAAAAAGTACGTTTAATTGATGTACGCGAGCCATCAGAAATGGCACAGGGCGTAATTGATGGCGCAGAAGCCATGCCGCTGCACACTGTGCCATTGCACATTGACTCATTCAAACCCGGTGAAACCATTATTTTCTATTGTTTAAGTGGTGCGCGTTCAGCACAAGCCTGTATGTTCCTGCAACGTCAAAAAGGCATTCAATCCAGCAATTTACGCGGTGGTATTGCAGGTTGGGCGCACGCAGGCAATGCGATTATTAAGCCGCGCCACTGAGACCTCACCATGAAAAAGTTAGCGATTATTGCGACCAAAGGTACATTGGATTGGGCTTACCCGCCGTTTATTCTGGCATCGACCGCTGCGGCATTGGGTTATGACGTGCAAATCTTTTTTACCTTTTACGGTTTGCAATTGCTGAAAAAAGATTTAGACCCGCCCATGACATCGTTGGGTAATCCCGCCATGCCCATGCCTTTTCCCATGCCCGTGTTAGCGCAAGCCTTACCCGGTATGCAAAGCATCATGACCAGCATGATGAAAAAGAAAATGGCAGATAAAGGCGTGGTGGATTTGCAAACATTGCGTGAACTGTGCCAAGAAGCGGAAGTCAAATTCATTGCTTGTCAGATGACGGTTGATCTTTTTGACTTTACGCAGGATGATTTTCTGGATGGCATTGAATACGGTGGTGCGGCGACCTTTTTTGAGTTCGCAGGAGAATCCGACATCTGCTTGTTCATTTGACGCAACTCGCAAGGTCATTGGACAACCACTACTAAGCCGGGTTTAGCCCGGCTTTTTAGTCAGTACGTATTGTGCAAAATGATTAATAACTATACTTTTAGAATAACGGGTATGAAGTGACCCAAGGGGGCTAATCCCATGATGAAAACGCAACAGCGTGTGTTAAATCGTATCGGGCGATTACGCTATTTTCATGATGAGCGTCATGAGCAAAGAACCAATGAAATCCGTTGGTTAGTCGAAGAATTTACCGACATTCCCATTAGCAACCTCCCGCCCGCGTTGGAAGGTTTTACCATTGTGCAATTAACCGACATGCATTTGCGCCCTTACACGCAGGTGGAACACATTCAACGTGCCGTGGCAAAAACCAACGCGCTTAAACCCGATTTGGTGGTGTTAACTGGCGATTATGTGTGGCATGACGAAGACGATATTCTGGATTTAGTACCCGTATTAGCCGGTTTAAATGCGCGGCACGGTGTTTTCGCGGTGATGGGTAATCACGATATTAAAACGGATCGGGTGTTGATCGAAGAAACCTTTGCTAAGTACGGCATTCCGGTATTGTGCAACCAAGGTTTGGATTTGCAACACGGTAATGGCGTATTGCATTTAGCGGGCATTGATGATGGTTGGTTAGGGCAGGCGGACATTAAAACCACGCTGGATGCTTACCGTGGCAATAAGCCGATTGTGTTGCTGGCGCACGAGCCGGACATGATTGACTGGTACGCAAACGATACGCGCATTTCCTTGCAGTTGTCGGGGCATACCCACGGTGGACAGGTGCAAGTTTCGCCGGGAAAACCGTTTATTCGTCCGCATTTGGGGCGTAAATACGTGCAGGGTTTGCATCGCGTGAACCAATCGTGGATTTACACCAGCCGAGGGATTGGCTCGACGGGGCTACCGATTCGGCGGAATTGTGCGCCAGAAATTACCCACATTACCTTAGTCGCAGGTGATGGTTATCCCTGCTTAGCTTAGGATTTAAGCAATTTATCCGATTGTGCGGAAGACCTCGCCCTTCAGGACGGGGATGGACAGCGCGGGTGGCGCAGCCGCCCTAAATAACACCTCGTGTCAAAGTTTCTTGCGCATCATCCGGTTAGAACTGCCGCACAACGCTTCACAATGGTATCAACTGCATAAAAAAACGATAATGATCGGTATGCAGCGACTTCAAGCCTTTCAATACGAACTCATACCCGACGGTGAAACGCAGCGGCAGTTGTGCCGTTTTGCGGGGTCATGCCGCTTCGTTTACAACAAAGCATTGGCGTTGCAGAAAGCAAACCATGAGGCAGGTGAAAAGTTCATCGGTTATGTGGTAATGGCAGCGCGGCTTCCGCTGTGGAAACGAGAAGTTGGGCAGGAATGGCTAAAAGATTCCCCCTCACAAGCATTGCAACACGCCCTCAAGGATTTGGACAAAGCCTACCAGAATTTCTTTGCCAAACGT
>JBDKID010000010.1:0-97199 GCA_039797295.1 Pseudomonadota bacterium
TCAAAGCAGGCATGAAGCGTAAACAGAAGAAGGCCACCATGAATACTGACTATCTTTCTGAGTTATTGATGGCTAAGGGTTTTTCGTAATCTTGCCGTGGGGGAAATACCAGAAAATGTCACGGTTCGCTATTACACCAGCTCCGCAACGCTCACCGCCAGACAATTCGCGGATGCCATCCGCAACCATTGGATGATCGAAAATCGATTCCACAGGCACTTGGATGTCGCGATGGGGGAAGATGACTGTCGAATTCGCCGTGATAAAGCCGCTATGAACACAAACTACCTTTCTGAATTATTGATGGCTAAGGGATCTTCGTAATCTTACCGTAATAATCCACTTTATTGCTTCTTAATAATCATTAACATCCCCCTGATTTGAAGATCTATCTTCTTTTCTTAAAAACAATGAGCGTTTAACAGGGAACTTATTAAATAAGGCACATTAATGTTCAAACTAAACAAACCCAAAACTGCGGCTGATTCCAAAAAAGTTGAATCGACACCGCAATATCGACCACAAGTTTTTTATAATGACAGCAAAAAACCCATTGCGGCATTGAAGGTGGATGAAGCCAATTCTTCAGGTGGGGCATTACAAATTATTGGTTGGTGTATGGGCGAACCATCTTTGGAAATACTAGCCGACGGTGTTATTGTTCCCCATACTTTCAATCGAGTTCCTCGCCCTGATGTGGCTACAGCACTTTCCATTCCAGAGTCCAACGAAGGTTTTGGTTTTACATTAATGGCTAATATAGGTGTAGGTTGTAAAAATATTGCCATGCGCTGGACTCCAGAAGTTAATGGTAAACCCAAAGAAATAATGTTTGATTTACACATGAATTTTAAAGGCGTCATATTTGAACCCCAAAAAACAGGGGATAAATCCTCTCAACATGTTGAGCCTTTTAAAGCTGGAGCACACTTTGACCATGCAGGTGCTGTATTTGGTCACTATGGGCTGTTAGCAGGCTGGGTTGTATGTCGCCTTGGTGCAGAAGTTTGGATTGCAGATGGATATGGTAATGAACGCAACCTTAATGAGGGTGTTCGTTATCAACGTACCGATATTGTACAAATCTTTAGCGATGAATTTGGCGCAGGCACAATTGATGCGGGTTTTGTGATTGACTGGCCATATCCACAAAAAAAGGGCGACCCCATTCGCATTATTGTAGAAGATACATCGGGTAAACATTTAGTTGTTGAACGTGGCTGGGATGAAGTATCTAATGATGCCGTTAGCTATGCTCGTTGGGCTTTTGCTGTTCCTACTCCACCTGAAGCATTCAACCAACGATTAGGTATGGGGGAAGGTGCTTTTATTGAAAAATTGATTGCAAAACGCAATCAAGAACCACTTAACCAACGGCCTATTGAATGCCATAAATATGGACTTCAACCAACAGCTCCTAAATATAGCGTGATTGTCCCACTATATGGTCGTTGGGATTTTGTGGAGCATCAACTATTAGAATTTAGTAAAGACCCTATTTTCCAACTAGATGCTGAACTCATTTATGTGATTGATGATCCAGCCATCATCACGCCGATGATTAATGAAACGGAAAATCTACTGAATTATTATAATGTACCATTCAAAATAGTTTGGGGACATCGTAATCGTGGTTTTTCTGGAGCAAGTAATTTAGGGGCGCATGTCGCGAAAGGAAGTCATTTAGTATTCTTAAATAGCGATGCATTTCCAAAGCAAGCGGGTTGGATTGAAGCCTTAGGTTCTGCATTAGATGATAATCCAGAATTTGGCATTATCGGCGCACGTTTGCTATTCCCTGATGGTGGTATACAACATGCAGGTATGGAATTTTTCTTCTCATCCAGTTGGGGAGTGTGGCTGAACAAACACCCACGATTAGGACTTGATCCTGTTTTTGACCCTGCTCAGGGATTAACTGAATTACCAGCAGTAACAGGTGCTTGTATGATTATGCGTCGCCAAGACTTCGACACAGTTGGTGGCTTTGACCAAGGTTATTTAATCGGGGACTTTGAAGACTCTGACTTGTGCATGAAAGTGCAGGCCGCAGGTTTTAAAGTTGGTTATTTACCAGAAGCGACGCTCATACATTTAGAAAGACAATCCTTTCGTTTATTAGGTGATGGCTCTTTCCGTAATCTCGTGGTGCGTTTTAATGCATGGCGGCATCATCAACGCTGGGGAACAGTGATTGGTGAAATCATGGCAAAATACAAGGAACAAGGAGTTTAATCATGCAAAAAGAACGCATTCTCGTTATTTCTCATGGGCATCCTGACTTTAGTCTAGGTGGTGGGGAGATTGCAGCTTACAACCTCTACAAGGCATACCGCCAGCACGAATCAGTAGAAACAGCTTGGTTCATTGGACGTATCGACCGTGGACAAGGCGCACCGGGGTCCCTAAACCGCCGCCGAGATAATGAATACCTCTGGGAAACAGGGTTAGGAGACTCTTTCCGCCTAAAGGCTGCCAACCCCTATGCGATTTGGCATGATTTTCGTGCTTTAATCCGAACCCTAAAGCCCACGATAGTGCACCTGCACCACTACTTTCACATGGGTTTAGAAATGTTTCGCATCATCAAGCAGGAAAACCCAGCTATTAAATTGATGCTGACACTACATGAATACATCGCTATTTGTTTAAACCAAGGGCAAATGGTAAAACGTGGTAGTAATGAATTATGTTTATCTTCATCATTTGATGATTGCAATCGTTGTTTTCCAGAGTTTAGTCGTGAACAATTTTGGTTACGAGACCAGTTCATTAAACGTCATTTTGATGAAGTCGATGCCTTTATTGCACCTTCTGAGTTTTTACGCCAGCGTTATATTAACTGGGGTATTGCCCCAGAACGTATCACCGTTATTGAAAATGGTCAACAAGACACTCAAATACTAGCTCCGCGTATTTTGGCAGAAAACGAGACTCGTAATCGTTTTGCCTTTTTCGGACAAATCAATCCATTTAAGGGTATTGATCTTGTTTTACAAGCCATCACCATGCTGCCTAAAGAAAAACGCAAACAAATTGTCTTAGAAATTCATGGAACAAATCTTGAACATCAGACTGATGCATTTCGTCAACAAATTAATGCATTGGCACAACCTTTAATAGAAAAAGGCATTCTGCTCTGGATCGGTGCTTATCGTCCTGAACAACTCCGTGGACGTATGGCAAAAATTGATTGGGTAATTGTGCCTTCTATCTGGTGGGAAAACTCTCCGATGGTAATTCAGGAAGCTTTTACTTGTGGTCGACCAGTGATTTGTTCCAATATTGGCGGAATGGCAGAAAAGGTGACAAATGATGTCGATGGGTTACATTTTGATGTCAGAAACCCCACTGATCTCGGCAACCTACTGTCGCAAGTTAGTGGTAATAATGAATTGTGGGAAAAGTTATACTCAGGCATCAAAAAGCCATTGACATACCAAGAATGTGCAATTCAACACCTCAATCTATTATCGTAACGCACTATCATCACTAACAGACTTAAGACAACCTTATGCAAACTCAGAAAAAACTCTTATTAATTGTCCACATTGGCATGGGCAAAACAGGATCATCTTCCATTCAAAAAACATTAGCCGGAGCCTCTGAAGCATTAGCACAACAACAAGCTATGTATTTAGGTTTGAATTTTGAATCGTGTCATTACAAAAAATATGAATGGCAAAAAGCAGGAGGTTGGCCTGAACTTTTTGAAAGAAATGACACAACTTTCCATACAGAATTGAAAGATGTTTTATTACACGCTATAAAAGAAGGACGTGAAAAAAACTTCGCCAAGCTAATCTGGTCTAACGAATCATTATTTAATGCTCATCACCGCATCATCCCTACATTATCTGAAGTGCAGCAATCAGAGAATATTGATGTTAAAATTATCACATATATTCGGCGACATGATTCTTGGGCACAATCTGCCTATATTCAATGGGGAATAAAACACAAAACATATCGTGGAGAAATTAAATCATTTCGCGAGTGGATCAATAAAGGACGACTAAATTATTCGTCATCAGCCAACCCTTGGGCGAAAGCATTTCATAACTTCGAGATAATTAATTTTGATAAAGCAGGCAATATAGTCAAATCTTTTTTTGATATTGCCGAACTCGATTATAGTCATATTTATGAAAGACGTGATAATGAATCACCCAATTTAGTAGCACTCAGCTTATGGGCAATGTTTAATGATTTATCAAATGAACCTGTATTACCACATGCACTAGAGAATCTTTTAAAGCGAGCGGGCCTAATAGACAAAGAACCACGAAGCATTGATATACAAACGTTACTACCTAACTTGCAAGATTTAGAGTATGTCAGAAAAATATCAAAAGAAGACAGGGAGAATATTAATCAACTATTAGCGAAATGTGAACAACCACTTATTGAAACAGAACATGCAAAACTAAAAAGCACAACAATTGATCATTGGCAAATGCACTCAGCACTTTTAATGCTTTTAGTTGATCTAAATAAACAGGTCAATATACTAAAGCAACAAATTAAAAAGCTACAGAGCTAACAGTACCTAATTTGATTTACTTAAATACTTTTAACAACTGAAAACCAAGAGGCTTTATTTTATGGCAAAATTCAAACCGATTCTATTTGGCGGTGAAATACCTGTTTTTGATTATTCTCACTTAAAAAGTGAACAGATTTTTGCAAATACTGGTAACACTGGCAACATGGCTTTTCGCTCTGCTATTTACAAACACTTAGGAAGAAAATGCCCTACAGTCACTTACTCAAAACTAAAAGATTACAATCAATTAGAAGACCGTATTGCTATTATACCTTGTGCTAACCACTTAGGAAAACATTCAGAGTCTTTTGGTGAAAACAGATTAAAACATTTTAACAATATTAAAGTACCGATGTTAGCTATTGGGTTAGGTGCTCAATCCAAAGATAATCAAATCATTCCTGATGTTCCCGAAAATGTTATAAAGTGGTTAAATATCATTGTCGAAAATGCACCTTCTGATTATCCAAATATTAGTGTTCGAGGTGAATTTACAAAGAAGGTATTAGATCATATTAATTTTAAAGATCAAAGTATTGTACTAGGCTGTCCATCATTATTCCTTAATGATGAAAAAAACTTAGGAAAGATTATCGAAAAAAACATTGCCACATGGCCACCTAAGCGTATTGCTATTTCAGGAGGAAATCCTTTAAACCCAAGATATGAAAAAGTCGAGGCTGCTTTTGCAAAACTAATCACACAACATCAAGGTGCATACATCGTACAACATCCTTTAGAAATGATAAAAATGGCAAGAGGAGAATTTAATGATTTAGATAATTCCATGATCAAAAAAACTAATAATATACTTACTCCTGAGCTAGATCGTGATAATTTTTATCAATGGTGTCGAATGCGGATGCGTGTATTTTTTGATGTGTATGCTTGGATGGAATACTTACGTGGTTTTGATTTTGTATTTGGCACAAGAATTCATGGCACTATGCTTGCTTTACAGGCAGGTGTACCCGCACTTTGCATCACTCATGATAGCCGAACCCAAGAATTATGTGACACAATGAACATTCCTAACATATCGGTTAACGAGCTAGATATTGATAATTTAACATTACAAAGTGTCGTAGAGCGTCTTTCCTTTAACTCCGCAGAGTTTGATGACAATCGCAAGTTACTTGCTCACAAATATGTAACATTCCTAAGAAAAAATAAAACTCCTATTTGTGAAAGCTTAATTAATATTGCAAAATAACTTCTTCCCAAAAAACAAAATTTACTCGATTTATTAAGTTAATATTATATGTCAACAAAAAATTTTCTTTTTTTGCATATTGGATGTGGAAAAACAGGTTCATCAGCCATTCAATTATGGTTACATGAAAATTCAGAAACACTCAAAAAACATGGAGTCTATTATCCAACCTTTGGGCAAAAAAACTTACATGATTACAGTATTACAAGCGGCAATGGTGTTCATTTAGTGAGTGAGCTAAGAAAGGGCAATATAGTATCCTTAATTGCTAGAAATACTAAAGAATTTCAAGGGAATTTATTTTACTCTTCAGAAGTTTTTCAAAACCTACAAGAACATGAAATTCAAGAGCTTGAAAAAACTGCTCGACAATTCAACTATGAAATAATTATTATTGCTTATGTAAGAGACGTATACGATATAGTATACTCATCCTATCTACAATTAGTAAAAAGACATTTATTTAGTGACACGTTTTCAAATTTTGTCAGAACCAGAAAAACATTACAGCAATTTACTGTAATCAAAAAATTTGAACTTTATTTTAATAGCATTAAACTTATTCATTATGAATCTGAAAAAGATCATGGTTTGGAAAAGCCATTATGCAACATAATTGGCGTTGATTACTCTGCTATTCCCCTTATGAAGAAAAATAAAGTTAATCGGTCGTTAACAATAAACGAATCAGAACTCATGAAAATAATAAATGAGCTATATAAAGAAAACTTCTCAAGAGACAACTTCACATTTTGTTCAAAAATATCTGATGGGCTCATATATAATAACCCTGAAAAAGAAACTGAAATCTTCGTAAATAAAAACCTAATCAAATATCTAGAAAAAACAATGAATCATGAAATTATACGAATAAATGATAAATATTTCCAATCAAACACATTAAAAGTATTTGATCAAGCTGGAAAAAATATCGTCCACAACATCAAAACTGCACATTTAGAAGATGCTAAAACGATATTACAACTTCTAATTAAAAACACCGAATCATTTAAAACCTAGAAGATACAGTAAATGAAGTTAAATAAGGCAATAGATTTACAACATTTTATCAGTCGATTTGGCATTGGTCATAATTGTCAACAAAGGCTAACAAAATTGGATGAAAATGTATCTTCTCTACTAAAAACTTATTTATCTACACAACAAACTAATTTATCACAACCACAATTAACCCCTTTAGAAGATATAATTGACCTCTTTATCAAGGATAGAAAGACCCCTGATTTAATAGAAACACGACGCAAAGAAGCTAACCAATTAACAGCTTGGTGGTTAGAACAAATTCATCACACTCAGCAACCATTGCAAGAGCGTATGACGCTATTCTGGCATAATCATTTTACAACCAGTGCTAATAAAGTACAGTGGCCACAGTTAATCTATCGCCAACACTTATTATTACGTAAACATGCATTAGGTAACTTTGCAGAGTTATTAAGAGATATTTGCAATGACCCTGCCATGTTAATCTACTTGGATGCTGGAAAAAATATAGCAAAAAAACCAAATGAAAATTTTGCGCGTGAACTATTAGAGTTATTTACTTTAGGTGAAGGTTATTATAATGAAAGTGACATCGTTAATGTTGCAAGAGCTTTTACTGGAAAACGATATTCTTTAAAAGAAGATAACGTTATTTTTCTTCCTAAACAACATGATAAGTTACCAAAAGAATTTCTTGGTAAAACCGGGAATTTTACTAGCGACGACATCATAAAAATTTTACTCGATAACCCACGTACAGCAGAATTTATTGCTGAGAAATTTTGGCTTAATTTTATTAACCCAAACAAACCAGAACAGATTTATATAAAAGATTGGGCAAAAAAATTTAGGGAAAGTGGTTATGATATTCAAACTTTATTAGCTGTAATTATTGATAGCCCCGCTTTTTGGAAGTCGGAAAATCGTGGATCATTCATTAAATCTCCCATTGAATTTACCATAGGTTTATTAAGGGAACTTGGACTAAAAAACTTCAACTCTTATCTTCAACTCAGCAAAATAAACTCTCGTTTAGGACAAAGACTATTCTATCCACCTGACGTAAAAGGCTGGAGAGGAGGAGATTCATGGCTAGATAATGGTTCATTTGTTATTCGGCAGAATTTCATTAAAAAAATTATGCATGATTACGCTGATATGATGCAGATGAATTTCTCATATTCACAACTGAACATCGATGTTTTATCAGCTTGTTTACTTCCCTTATCCCCTATTCATGCTCTTGATAGTAAACAGCAAAATGATAAACAGTTATTAGCATTGCTAAGTGATCCAGTATATCAACTAAGGTAACAAAACATGGACAGAAGATTATTCATTAAAACTATGTTTACATTACCATTATGTGTTGGTAATTACTTACCAGCTTTTGAACAACCATTACCGTTGATTAAAAAAAATAACCGAAACATTTTGATATTAATTGAACTCAAAGGTGGAAACGATGGTTTAAATACATTGATACCTTATAAGAATGAGCTCTATTATAAATATCGTCCTACAATTGCCATTCCTGAAAAAAACATTCTACAATTAAACAGCTCTATAGGAATGCATCCTGCCCTTAATGAATTTTCCAAACTTTGGGAACAAGGAAATTTAGCTTGGTTGCAAGGTGTTGGTTATCACAATCCTAATCGTTCACACTTTGAATCTATTGAAAAATGGGACACAGCTAGTCTACAAGGTACAACCACAGAGGGTTGGATTTCACAGGTGCTTATCGACAAAAAATTAAAAGGTATCGCAATTGATACAACGATAGGGCCACTCTATACAGAAAATTTATCATCCATTGGTTTAATTGACCCTATTCAATTTGCTAAAATAGGTTCACATATTGACCAAGATAACCTAAAAGTTACTCGTTCCATACCCAACTCGTTACAACATGTAATAGATGTACAAAACAGTGTACATAAATTATCCAATATTTTTTTGGAGCACCTTAAAAACACAAAGTTACCAACAATACCATTTCCTCAACATGCTTTCGGCAAAGATATGCAAGCAGTTTACAATCTAATATTATCCGGCATTGATATTCCCTCTTATAAGGTGTCACTAAGCAACTTCGACTCACATATAAATCAACTAAACTCTCATGAAAAAAATCTAAAAACACTTAGTGAAACACTATCAATTTTTATTAAAAATTTACAAGCTGTTGACTTATGGAACAATACGTTAATATTGAGTTACTCTGAATTCGGGCGACGCTTACAGGAAAATGCTAACAAAGGCACAGATCATGGTTCTGCTGCACCACATTTTATAATGGGAGGTAAGGTCAAAGGTGGATTATATGGTACTTATCCATCACTAGAAAAATTAGATGAGCGGGGCGATATTATTTATACAATAGACTTCCGCGATATTTATGCTTCTATTACAGAGCGATGGTGGAAATCGAAGCAGAACATCGGACAAAACAAATTTGATTTTTTGTAATATGCATTTTTTTTCACAATTTAAAACAAAGCCTTTCGCAAAACTTATAAAAAAACCAGAATTAAACCTAGCCAACTATAACAAAGCTGTTATCGTACATTGGGGAGAGAATCCTACAGTTGACTATTACTTCAAAAATAGAACTATATTTAACATTAATATCTGCATTTTTCTTGATTTAACAAAGAATCAAAACCCACCTTCATTAGATAATCAAACTATTATTATTATTGTAAGATACATGGATTCATCCATTGTTCAGTGGCTAATAAATCATAAACGTCACGGATGTGGTCTTATATTTTTCATGGACGATGACTTACCAGAAAATATGTATGATACAACGCTTCCATGGCGATATCGACTAAGGCTATGGAATTTATTCGGAAAACATCTTAAAAAGATAGAAATGCTTGCAGACGAACTTTGGGTTTCTACCCCAACACTTTATCAGCTATATGCTGATATTAGAAATATTCGGCAAATACAACCACAAGCATTACAGATAGAAAGTTCAAAGCATAAAAAATCGATCGTAACTTATTTTTATCATGGCAGCCCAAGTACACATCGCCAAGATATTGAGTGGCTTACCGAAGTGGTAAGGATCACACAAAACAATAGTGAATCTCTCGTATTCATGATTGTTGGAGATAAACAAGTTCGGCAACAGTTTTCTAAGCAACCACGCACAATAATTTTACATCCTATGCAATGGTCAACTTACCGTGATAATCTTTCGGTCATATCTCATCATATTGGATTAGCTCCTCTACTAAATACCAAATTTAATAACACAAGAAGCCCCTCTCGCTTCTTCGACTTTACTCGATTAGATGCAGTCGGACTATATTCTAACTCCCCCCCTTATTGTCATTTTATTCAAGATGGTATTGATGGTTACTTATTGCCTAATGATCCATCCGAATGGAGCAAAAAAATTATAGAATTAGCAAACAACCCACAGATTAGACTAGAAATATTAAATAATGCAAAACAACGTAATAATGAAAAATATTGAAACCGTTGTTAGGTTTTTAGTTTTACAGAAAAATCTTCATGATCTAAAGTTAAATTAACATTATAATAAGGATCATTCTTCAATTTCTCACCCCATTTAGCTTGCATCCACAATACTTCTTGTTGAAAACGAACTTGTTTTTCTGGTGTATCTTCAGCACCACGTGACTTTGATTCGTGATGGTAAAGCTTAGCAAACGGCGTCCAAACATTTAAGTACCCTGCTTCGCGCACTTTCAAGCAAAAATCCACATCATTAAACGCAATTTTAAGATTTACCTCGTCTAGCCCTCCTACCAAAGTGTACAACTCTTTTTTGACGAGTAAACATGCACCTGTTACGGCTGAAAGATTTTGAACAACTTCCAAACGACTAAAATAACCATGGGCGTGTTGTGCAAAATATTTATGGGAATGCCCAGCTACACCACCAATACCTAAAATGACACCGGCATGTTGTAATGCACCATCACTAAAATAGAGCTTAGCCCCTACACATCCGACTTGTGGTCGACAAGCATGACTCACTAACTCTGTTAACCAATCTTCGTTTATCACCTCCACATCATTATTAATCAACCCAATAACTTCACCTTGAGCATGTTCAACGGCAAAATTATTAATAGCAGAATAGTTAAAGGGATAATTATAGTCAATTACTTTAACACGATTATTCTCTAGTTGAATTGACTCAAAAAAACTTAATGTTTCTTTTTCTACGCTGCCATTATTAATGATTAGTATTTCATAATTAGAATAATCAGTTTTATCTAAGATACTTCTTATGCACGGCTTAAGCAACTCCAGCTTATCTTTTGTAGGAATTAGCAAACTGACTAATGGTGCAGGTTGTGGTAAAGCATATCGGATACGATAAGTATTAGGAGACAGTCCCAATGCTACCTTAGTTTTTAAATCTCCGTTTGAAATAAAATAATCTTGTAGAGCTTTTATACCAGCAACACTCGTATACTGCTTCGAGTTGGCACTTAAGGCCGTTGAACCATCAACTATTCGCCAATGATAAAGAATTTTTGCAATATGGACAATTTGTTCTTTTTGTAAATTTGCTGTTAATCTTAATATCAAATCATGGTCTTGACTACCTTCAACACCCGCACGAAACCCATTAACCTCCATTACTAACTGACGATCGGCAATCATTAAATGGGTAATATAATTCTGTGCTAATAATAGATCAGGATTCCAATCACTTTTAAAGTGTGGCATGGTTCGCCGACCATCCATACCGATTTTATCTTCATCCGAATACAGCAATTTTGCAGATGGATTTATCTGTAATTCTTCTACAATACTTAGTAGTGCATTATCAGCAAGTAAATCATCATGATCCAGAAAAGTGACATAATCGCCGGTTGTAATTGCTAAAGCACTATTTTGTGCTAACGATATATGTCCACGCTCTTCACGAAATACAACCTTGATACGCTCATCTTGATTTTGTAGTACTTGTAAAAACTGCACTAATTTTTCATCATCAGATGCATCATCTGCAATACATAACTCCCAATTCACATAAGATTGCTTTTTCACAGATTCAATAGCCAAAGATAACCAAGTTAACTGACTACACCATGTAGCCATTACAATGGAAATCTTTGGTTGAAACACTAATTGCTGAATACGCTGTTGAATTAGCTCTTCACTTTTCTTTTCATTGTGATGAATCCAAAGTTGATACATATCATTTTCGGGCAGAATATAAGTATCCGCACGATGATACTCTTTTAATAAACGTTGCAAAAAGCCTTCATAACCGTGTCTTTTAAAACGCGCATAGGATTTATTATAAATCCGCTTTGGATTATTATTGTTATTTTTGTCACGTTGGCTAATAAAACTCATCATTCTATATAAAGCATATGGTGTCAAACACTTTCTAAATTCAATATTGAGTGCATTGCCTTCGGCATTAGCGACTGATGTAATGTCTATACAAGTAACATCATCACCAACATAAAAATATGTCTTTAGACCTTCAGATGTAACAGTAAACGGAATAGTTTTTACGGCTCTATATGCATGAATAGACAAACTGACACCTAGGTCTTGGTAATCGCTGTTTGCATCTTTCTTGTTCACACAAACCTCATACCACCCTTTCGTTTTATTGTTTTTAGGTGTTAAAGACATCCCTTGGTTTGAGGTATCAACGTTCCAGTTCTTCATTTGTCTGTTAGTATCCACTGTTTTATACGCTTGATTAGATAAACTGTGTTATTTTAACATAGTCTTGACTAATATTTTTATAAAGGTTTTTTATCAATGATTGATCAGCAATCAGCCTATGTTTTCGCGTTTCGCTTGTATTGGGACTGGTTGCGTCTGCGTCCAATTATTAGCTCTAGACCGCATTTTTTCTGGCTTGGTTGCCACTTTCCACGGCACGCAACGTGTATCGGTTGGGGTAACAAACCTAGTGGGTTACGTGCTGAAAGTACTGCTCAAAAATATAAATTAAATCTATTAAAAGTAGAAGATGGTTTCTTACGCTCATTCGGTCTAGGTGTAACTGGCTCACCTGCGCTCTCGGTTGTTGCTGATAATATCGGCATTTATTACGATGCTACTCGCCCATCAAGCTTAGAAACACTCTTAAATACTGGGATATTTTCTAACACAGTGCTGGAACAAGCTCAACAAATTTTAGACACTTTGCGCACTCACAAACTCAGTAAATACAATAACAGCCCTAACCTACCGGTTGATTATTTCCCAAAAAATAATCAAGCGAAACGCGTATTAGTAGTTGATCAAACCAAAGGTGATGCATCAGTTCGTGATGGTTTTGGCAACCAACAAACCTTTCAAAACATGCTTGATGCAGCACTAAATGAAAATCCCAACGCCGAAATTTGGATTAAAACTCATCCAGATGTCCTAACAGGTAAAAAACAAGGTTATTTTTCTTATCAAAGCATTAATAACACAGACTCACGTATTCATTGGTTAACTAACAATTGGAATATTCATACATTATTAATACATTTTGAACAGGTTTATGTGGTGACTTCACAATTAGGTTTTGACGCGCTCATTGCTGATAAACCCGTGACTTGTTTTGGCATACCTTTTTATGCTGGCTGGGGACTAACAGATGATCGGCAAACCTGCAATCGACGCATTGTCAAACGCAGCTTATTAGAATTAATCGCTGCGACTTATTTACAATACTCCTTGTATATCAAACCCGAAACAGGTGAGCAGGGTACATTTTTTGATGCCGCAAAGTTTATTGCACGTCAAAAACGTTATTATCACTATTGGCATAAACCATTTTCTTATATGCAAACAATAACACAAGTGTCGGCATGGTCTGGACGTATTTTCTGTTTTGGCTTTCGCTTTTGGAAACATGCTCATGTACGACCCTTCTTTGGTGAAGGAGCAAAACTGGTGTTTGTTAATTCCGTATTAGAAGCTCAACAACAACAAATTAGCCATAATGACCGCATTGCCGTTTGGGGGCAAAAATCTATTCAAGGCTTGGAAACGTTAGCCGCAGATATTGGTGTTGCTGTTACGAGGGTAGAGGATGGTTTTTTACGTTCCGTGGGATTAGGAGCAGATTTTGTATCACCCATGTCATTGGTCTTCGATCAAAGTGGTATTTATTTTGATCCAAGCACACCAAGCGACCTAGAACACATATTCAATACCACAGAATTCACACCTGAATTATTGCAACGTGCCGCGTTTATTAGAAATATTATCTGTAAAGAACGCCTAACTAAATACAATACGGATTATCAAACGTTGAACGTGGTGATTCCACAAGGGCGCACTGTGATTCTCGTACCGGGGCAAGTTGAAGATGATGCATCCATTTTAAAAGGTGCAGCATCTATTCGGACGAACCTAGGTTTATTACAAGCGGCACGGCAAAGTAATCCGCACGCATTTATTATTTATAAACCCCATCCTGATGTTATGGCACGTAATCGTCAAGGGCATGTTGAAACAGAATTATTACTGAGTATTTGTGACCATATTGAATCACAGGCCAGTGTTATTGAGTGCATTGAACGCTGCGATGAGGTTCATACCATTACATCGTTAACCGGTTTTGATGCCTTATTACGGAATAAACGGGTGATTACTTATGGTTCGCCGTTTTATGCAGGTTGGGGTTTAACGCAGGATCATATTCAGCAACCACGCCGCCAACGCCAATTAACACTTGATGAATTGGTCGCGGGAGCTTTATTACTGTACCCGCGTTATTGGGATGCTAAATCCAAAGGTTTTGTGGAATGCGAAACCATTCTTGAACGTTTAATTGCGGAGCGAAAGCGTAACCAGCAACAACGCCATGTTTTACCTAAAAATTGGCAGCGGCAAATTCGTAAATGGTCATCCTTTGTTAAAGGCAGTTGGGACGGTTGGCGTGTGCGTCGTTCTTATGCATAACCAACCATCCCATCACTCATTACACTTAGGCTTCGCGTTTTTTCGCTGGACGACTAGGTTTTTTAATCGGCGGTAAACCTAAAGCTTTACGCGCTTCATTTTTTTGGGATTTGGTGCGACGATTTTTCGGGCGATGCTGTGCTTTACGTAGGGCATCGTCAGCTTCTGTACTGGGTACAGCGGTTGGCAGCGCACTTTTTGGCGCGGCACTAATCACGGGCAAATCTTCACGCGGCAAGGTTTGCTTAATGAGTTTCTCAATGGCTTTCAGGAATTTATTTTCTTCTGGTTCGACCAAGGATAAAGCTTCACCCGTGGCCCCTGCCCGCCCTGTGCGTCCAATGCGATGCACATAATCTTCGGGCACATTCGGCAATTCAAAGTTCACAACGTGTGGTAATTGCTCAATGTCTAGACCACGCGCCGCAATATCCGTCGCGACTAACACACGAATATTATTTTGCTTAAAATCAGCTAAGGCTTTGGTTCGCGCACCTTGGCTTTTATTGCCATGAATCGCGGCTGCCGTAATACCATCGCGTTCTAACTTTTCAGCCAAACGGTTTGCACCGTGTTTAGTCCGCGCAAAGACCAAAACCTGTTCCCATTGATTGGTGCGAACTAAATGACTCAATAACGCAGTTTTGTGCGCTTTATCCACCAAATACACGGATTGTTTAACGGTTTGCGCGGTGGTATTGCGTGGACTAACCGAAATTTGCAGCGGATCACGCAGCAAACCTTTGGTTAAAGCAATAATGTCGTCAGAAAACGTAGCAGAGAACAGTAAGTTCTGACGGCGTTTTGGCAACAAATCCAAAATTTTGCGGATGTCGCGAATGAAGCCCATGTCTAACATGCGATCCGCTTCATCCAACACCAAAATTTCCACTTGGGAAAACTTCACTGCATTTTGATTGTATAAATCCAGCAAACGCCCCGGCGTTGCGACCAACACATCGACACCACGACGCAGTGCCATCATTTGCGGGTTAATACTTACCCCACCAAATACCACGGTGGAAGTCAGCGGTACGTGTTTACCGTAATCACGCACGCTTTCACCCACTTGCGCCGCTAATTCACGGGTAGGTGTTAACACTAAAGCACGAATATGATTCGATGCTACCCGCTGCCCCCCTAACAAACGGTGCAACATGGGCAGCGTAAAACCAGCCGTTTTCCCTGTGCCAGTTTGTGCAGCGGCCATTAAATCACGTCCGCTTAGTACCGCAGGAATGGCTTGTTGTTGAATAGGGGTGGGGATTTCGTAACCTTGTTCGCTGATGGCTTGCAACAGCGGCTCGGCGAGGCCGAGTTCAGAAAATGTCATGGATAATGTTAATCTCGTTCCTCAGCCGACCATTGGCTGAAGGGATGTTTCGTCAGGCAGACATTATAATAACGTTCCAAATGCGAAACGTCTTTGCCCGCCCATGTTGGTAGCGCAATGGTTTCATCAACGGCATCCAATTCCACTTCGGCCACAATCAGCCCCGCATTATCGCCGTGAAATTCGTCGATTTCCCACGTTTTGCCACCATATTCGACAAAATGGCGGGTTTTCTCAATTAATGGACGCTCACATAAACCGTCCAATAATTCTGTCGCCTCGGCTAACGGTATGCTGTATTCATACTCCAACCGCTGCACACCAATTGTCATGCCTTTAATATTTAAGGTCGCTTGCTCATCAGCAATGCGTACCCGCACCGAGGCACGCTTGCTATTATTCAGATAGCCTTGGCGGAACGACTCAGAACGGCTGACAAGTGCTCGCCATGCATCTGAGATCAGCAAGAATTTGCGTTCGATTTCCGTTGCCATTGCTATTTACCTTGAGCTATTAGAAACGCACCAGGGCAGAACCCCACGTAAAACCACCGCCGAACGCTTCCAGCAGTAAAATTTCACCGCGTTTAATGCGTCCATCACGCACCGCCGTATCCAACGCTAATGGAATGGAAGCCGCCGAAGTGTTGCCTTGTTCGCCAACTGTCACCACCACACGCTCCATTGGCATGTCTAATTTTTTAGCGGTTGCTTGAATGATACGGATATTGGCTTGGTGTGGAACTAACCAATCAATATCGCTTTTGCTCATTTGATTGGCATCTAACGTTTCATCAACGATGCGTCCCAACGTATTCACTGCAACGCGAAACACTTCATTGCCTTTCATTTGCAAAAAGGCACGACCTTCGCGTAATGCATCGGTATTGCGTGACACACCACCAGCAACATTTAGCAAATGTTCATACGCACCATCGGTATGCAAATGCGTTGACAGAATACCCGCTTCTTCGCTGGCTTCCAGCACAACTGCACCTGCACCGTCACCAAAGAGTACACACGTACCCCGATCATCCCAATTCATGAGGCGTGACATGGTTTCCGCACCGACAACCAATGCGCATTTACTCGCACCGCTTTTAACGAATTTATCTGCCGTACTTAAAGCGAAAACGAAACCGGAACACGCTGCTTGCACATCGAAAGCCGCGCCGCCGTTACGAATCCCCAAACGACCTTGCAATAAAGACGCGGTACTGGGGAAAATCAAATCCGGCGTAGATGTGCCTAATACGATTAAGTCCACATCTTCTGGCGATTTACCAGCCATGGCCAAAGCGCGTTGCGCGGCAATCACCGCCAAATCACACGCAGATTCGCTTTCCACCACATGACGTTGACGAATCCCGGTACGCTCAACAATCCATTCATCCGTGGTATCCACCACCGTTTCTAGATCTTTGTTCGTTAGCACTTTTTCAGGCAAGTAACTACCCGTTCCGGTAATTCGTGAATAGATCATGCGTTCAACCTCTGTGCGAGCAAGTTTTCTAACTGTTTATGAATACGCTGCGGGACTTGCTTAATAATCTCAGTACGCGCCATAGCAATAGCGTTGGCATACGCTACACTGTCTGCGCCACCGTGACTTTTCACCACAATCCCTTGCAAGCCTAACAAGCTTGCTCCATTGTAACGTCTGGGGTCAAACTTGCGCCGAAATGATTTTAGCACTGGCAAGGAGATCAATGCTGCTAAGCGGGTAAATAAATTAGCAGTATATTCTTTTTTCAGTTGCGCCGAGATCATTTTGGCTAAACCTTCACTGGTTTTTAGAGCCACATTCCCCACAAAACCATCGCATACCACGACATCGACATTACCGTGGTAAATATCATCGCCTTCCACATAACCAATGTAGTTCAGCGAACTACCTTGAAGCAGACTATTCGCCGCTTTAACCTGTTCATTACCCTTAATCGCTTCTTGACCGATATTCAACAACCCCACGCGCGGATTGGGAATATCATCAATGGCTTTCACCAATTCCGACCCCATGAGCGCGAATTGATACAGGTGTTCCGCTTCGGAATCGACATTCGCACCCAAATCCAACATGTGGGTATGCCCTTTCACCGCAGGTAAAATACTACAAATAGCGGGGCGATCAATACCGGGTAAGGTTTTTAAGACAAAACGACCGGTCGCCATTAATGCACCGGTATTACCAGCACTAACGGTTGCATCGGCTTCACCTGCTTTTACCAAATTAATGGCAACACGCATGGAAGAATCTTTTTTATTTTTTAATGCAATAGCGGGAGGTTCATCCATCTGCACAACTTGAGAAGCGTGCCGAATACTCAAACGGTCGGCAAACTGATGAGCCGTAGTCTGTTGCGCTAAAGCTGCTTGAACTTGTGCTTCATCCCCCACCAAGATCAGCGTAATGTCTGGGTATTGTTGCAGAGCACTCAGTGCGGCTGGCACCACCACCGACAACCCATGATCGCCCCCCATCGCATCCAAGGCAATGCGATATTGTCCACTCATGCCTGTCCCCTTCTCCTCAAAGAAAAATCGCGGGTCAAGCCCGCGATTTTAGACGATTATGTTGTGAAAGCGTGCAATAACAACCGCTTACTCAGCGTCGTCCACTTCAACCGCACTTTTAATGATCTGACGACCACGGTAGAAGCCATCTTTCGTCATGTGGTGACGCAGGTGAGTCTCACCCGATACTGCATCTACTGAAAGGGTAGGGTTTTTCAGCGCATCGTGTGAGCGACGCATACCGCGTTTTGAACGTGTCATTCGGGCTTGACCGACTGCCATTGCCTGTTACTCCGTTTTTTTCCAATCTTTTAAAACTGCAAAAGGATTTTTCTTGGCATTCGCCTGCTCATCCACTTGCGCAACCTGAATTACAGGTGACTCCTGCGGTAATTCCATGACTGCTTCAATCAAGGGACGCGCCGGTTCACACTGCTCATGCTTTGCCACGAATGGCAGAGCTAGAAGAATTTCATCTTCAACGAAATCCTGAATAAACAATCGTTCATCTTCCACCAACCAAGATTCTAAACCTTCTTGCTCGGCTCGATCATCCGACTGAAACGTTGTCAGAGCTACGTGTA
This sequence comes from Pseudomonadota bacterium, assembly GCA_039797295.1. Lineage (GTDB taxonomy): Bacteria > Pseudomonadota > Gammaproteobacteria > Thiotrichales > Thiotrichaceae > Thiothrix. The sequence continues at coordinate 19,118 of JBDKID010000010.1, forward strand.
TCGGAGCATCAAGAAGAAATTGGACAGGTTGCAAGCATCGCTGACACTCCAACACGACACGCCCACGGACATACCCATCAATCATGGGCAAACCGTGAGGGCTGCGTACAAATTCCAATTTCACGCTAACATCCTCACTGCCTTCTAATGCAACATCGGCAAGCCGTGGCATTTGTTTGGACGGCAGAATGCCAGTCAAGCACTTGCGTTGCTCAACCAGCCGGAATGGATTTACTTCAACAGGTAGCCTATTCAACATAAGCGCGGGATTATATGAATCCAACCTAGGCAGTGTAAAGCAATTTCTAGCTTTTTTATTGGGTAACTTTATTTGGGGCAATGTCACACTTGCCTTATCATACCCAGCTTTCTGACAACACACCGATAAACTGTAACAATGGCTTCCAACATCATGAACCGTAAGCTGATTCTTGGCTCAACCTCACCGTTTCGTCGCGAATTGCTGCAACGTTTACGTTTACCCTTTCTTACTGCCGCACCCGACATTGACGAAACACGTTTTCCCGATGAAACCGCTGATGCGATGGTACAACGCCTATCGCTTGAAAAAGCACGAGCGGTCGCCGCACAACACCCTGATGCATTGATTATCGGTTCAGACCAATGCGCGGTACTCGGTGAACAAGTTATCGGCAAACCGCATACCCACGACAAAGCTGTAGAACAATTAACGGCGGCTTCGGGGCAAACCGTGCGCTTTCTCACTGGATTATGCTTGTACGATAGCCGTGACGACAGCTACCAATTGGATGTTATACCGTTTGACGTAACGTTCCGCGCACTCACAGCCCAAGAAATCGACAGTTATTTACGCCAAGAACAACCGTACAACTGTGCGGGCAGCTTTAAATCGGAAGGTTTAGGCGTGACGCTGTTCCAAAGCATGAACGGCGATGATCCGTCCGCACTCATCGGTTTACCGCTCATTCGCTTGTGCAGCATGTTACGCACCTTGAACATCTCACCATTAGGCGTGTAACGCAAAAGCGTGGGGTGCATCACCCCACGCTTTACCCAACAGTTACACCACTTCTTCGGCAATTAAGAACTCAGGGTTTTCGACGAACTGCATGAATTCGCCCATGACTTTTTGCACCACGTCACCGCCCATGTCTTCACCGAGAAATCCGGCCAAATCTGGAACATCGAAAAACTCGACGTAATCCACCGACGGGGCGGCATCGCTCATCAGGTTTTTCACCGTGCGGTGATTCGTAAAGCGAGCAACCCGTTGCAACCCACGCATGGCTGGGTAATCCGTGGTACGAGTCCAGTTTTCGTATGTCTCACGACTGATACCCGCTTTTAGTTTGTATTGAATAATGATTTGCGGCATAGCAATTCCTCGCGTTAGTTAATACCTGTTATGCCGCATCAGTTTAACCGATCAAGATTGCAAGACAATGACCACCTGTCGCCAACCCTAGTTAACTCACGGTTTGACCACGGGTTTGGCAGCCTCGGTTGGCTTTTCCACAGTGCTGAGCATGTAAGCAATCATGCTTTTGAAATCGGCTTCAGAATAATTCGCCGTGCCAGCCCGCGCATACATGTGCCCCTTGCCTTCGACAATGCTTTTGGTGAGCGCGTCAATGTCCTTATCTTTGCGCCCCGCCCAATCGTCTTTCACGCCTAAACGTGGCGCACCTGCCTCACCCGTGTCATGGCATTTAAAGCAAATATCGTCGTAGAGTTTGTAACCACGCACTAACCACAAATGGCGTTCTTTTTCGGTGGGCGTGGCAGTATCAATGAGCTTGCTGGTTTCTGCATCTGTCACTGAATTCATCATGAACGCAATCATGCTTTTAATCTGACCTTCGGACTCAAGCGGGCTGTTACCTTTGGAATACATGTGATTCGGCCCTTCAATGACTGCCTTATATAAGGTATCAATGCCCATTGGTAAGCGCGTTTGCCAATCCTCTTTCACCCCCAAACGTGGCGCATTGAAAACACCTTCGTTATGACAGGCAAAGCACAATTGACCATACAAATCCTCCCCTACTTTCAAATCCACGGGTGTAGGATCAGCAGCATAACCGACCTGCCCCGCCATGCTCGCTAAAATAAAGGTAACGAATAAAGACTGTTTGAAGATAGACATAGCATCACTCCCTTGCTAGGTGTTAGGTACAGCTTGGCACAGGCTTACCAGCAAGAGAGTGATATTTATCAGAAAGGTTGAATCAAATTTGCGCTAATTCTGCGCGTAATTGTGCCAAGATCGGCACGGTATTAGGGTGAACATTGCGCCAGATAAAGAACGCTTCTGCGGCTTGCTCGACCAACATTCCCAAGCCATCCAACGCTTGTGTCGCACCCTGCATTTTGCCCCATTGCACGAAAGCGGTAGGCTTCGCGCCGTACATCATGTCGTAAGTACAACCACCTTGCGCCAAACAACCCGGCGGCAATGGTGGTAAATCGCCCTGCAAACTCGCCGCCGTACCATTAATAATCAGGTCAAATTCACCGTGAATGTCCGCAAAACCGCCGCCACAAATATTGCCCGCATCGGCAAAAGCCTCGGCTAATCCCACCGCTTTGGCAGCCGTGCGATTCGCCACCAACACGCATTCTGGCTGCTGCGCCAACAACGGCTGCAATACTCCCATTGCCGCCCCGCCCGCACCTAACAACAAAACACGTTTACCCTGCAAGCTAATCCCATGATTTTGCTGCAAGTCCCGCACAATGCCAATGCCATCGGTATTCGCGCCAAAAATCGCACCATCGGCACGCAATACCAGCGTATTCACTGCCTTAGCGCGGGCTGCATCTGCACTGAGTTCATCTGCCAACTGCCACGCATCTTGCTTAAACGGTACGGTGACATTACAACCTTTGCCACCTTCCGCGCGAAATTGCGCCACCGCCCGCGCAAACTGCCCGATTTCCGCCAAACGCGCTTCATACACCACCGATTCGCCCGCTTGCTCGGCAAACAGCGTGTGAATGCGCGGCGACTTACTGTGCGCAATCGGATTACCAAAAACGGCGTAATGTGCTTGACTCGACTTCATGAACTCACAGCCCATAATCAATGAATGAAGACGCGAAATGCTACACAGACCTATCTTATAAAGCCAGCCTGAGATGGAATTGCACAAAACTCAACGCACAATGCCCTGTAACTCCGTTTCGACTTGGGCGAGGCTGGCTTGGGTGATTTTCACATCGCGTTCCAAACGCATTTGCCGCTTAGGGTCATCCGCGAAGGTGAGTTCTTCCTGCTGGCGCGAGAGTAATTCTTGTAACATTAACCTACGTTTCGCTAAATCCGCGTATTGTTGCTGTTGGAACGCACTCAAAACCACGGGGGGCAACTGCACCACACTACCCAATGCAGACCAAGCCGCCAACAAACGTGAAGCGGGAATCATGTAGCTTTTTAAATTACCGCGTTTAGCAACCAACATACCCGTCACCGCATTGGCTTGCGTATCCCACACAGGCGCACCGCTCAAACCGTTCAAGGCTTCATTGCTGCTATTATCCACCTGCAATTGAATACGCCCATCACCCACAACTCCAGCGCATTGCCCCTGAAACCAACTGCCCACCGCGCTATTAAACCCCATTGTGCGGAAAGTTCGCCCATGATAATCCCCCATTGCCAAGGGTATTAACGCTAAGCTTGGCAGCGATGCGCGGCTCATTTCCAAAACACTAATGTCTTCCACGGTATGAATATCTGGGTTTTCGACTACGGGAAAGCTCGCCACCACGGTTGCTTCGACTTCCGGTAATTGCGGGTTAAGCGGTAACGCCACACGCAAAACACTTGCCAGCGGGATACTGCCTGCAATCCCCAAAGCACTGTTTAACACATGGGTGCAAGTGACAATGTAACGCCCCGCCACCACAAACCCCGTGCCAACCACACGCGAACCGTCAGAACTGACAAAGCGCGTGATTGCCTGTTCCAAACGATCAGGCATGGTTTTTCCACTTCAAGGTCACTTTGAATGTCGCCTCACTATCAGCCGATGCCAAAATCACCCCTGCTTTGGCGGAAAACTTAAACCCCACTTCCACGCTTGCCTCTTCCGGCTGGAGTTTTTTCATCAAATTCGCCACCGCCCCCAACGCAGGCTCGGCTTTATTCAACGCATCCTCAAACTTTTGGCCCGCCACCTCATGCCCGTCATTACTGATCCGCGTGCTGGCATCGTCTGACGATTCCGCCTCAACCAATAATGTCTCGCCATTATTCAACGTATACTCAATCAACTGTTTAGCCATATCATCCCCTAATAATTCACTTTCAAAGAGCGGCAGGGGTTTCATGTAACATTACTCTCCCCGCACGCAGTATCCCTACCCATCTATTTGGCTTTAGCATCCTTACCAAGCCGGGAAACAGGGTCATGGACACCCCACCGCACACTTTGCTTGACACATGGGCAAACAAACTCTGGCGATAAAGCCGGATGGCTTTGGGCGGACTGGCGCAAAATACGAATCACTCGAAAACCAACATTATTGTTTCGGTTGTCAGTGTTGTTTCTGTTACGCGCGGAAGAACGAACCCAGTCGGTATTGTTGTTCCACGAGCCGACGCGAATCACACGACGCACACTTTGCCCTGTTCCCGACTGAAAACTGTAGCTTCAAAAATGGCTTGGCGCAATTGAAAAGTGTCTGCTTGTTTTGCATGACCTATCCAACTTTGAACACTTGGGTCGAAATCTCCCCATTCCATTTCCCCATGATGATAAGCATCTGCAAACTTGCGCAATCGTCGCCGAAAACGATAGCCATTGTCATTTCTCAGTTTGCGATAATCTGGAAAAACCTGATAGCCCAAAACATCTACACCTTGACGAGTCTGAAAAATCTTAGCCTTTCTTGGATGAAGCGTTAATCGAACGTCTACTAGCTTCTCAGTAATTGCTTGTTGCCAATCATGCAATTGTTGCTTATCGCGTGACAGTAGAATTAGATCATCTACATACCTGATATAACAGCGCACTTGTAAGATTTCCTTGATAAAATGATCAAGATCGTCCAGATAAAGATTAGCAAGAAACTGGCTAGTCAAATTACCAATTGGCAAACCCTTCTTGCGCTCTGCTGGCGTGAATAAATCGTCCCCCGGAAAATACATCGGATACTCATTAGGAAAATCTGGTGCATGATCGATAATCATCCCAAACAACCATAGTACTGATTTATCTTTGATACGTTCCGCTAATTGCTGCTTGAGAATGGCGTGGTCGATACTGGGAAAATAACGAGAAACATCCAACTTCAGGGCATACGCATGGGTTTTCGCCCATTCTTGATAACGCTTAACAGCCAAATGCACCCCATGTCCTTGGCGGCAGGCGTAAGTATCAAAAATGAATTGTTTATCTAATAAGGGTTCAACCACATTCATGAGTGCGTGATGCACTACTCTATCCCGAAAGGGAGCAGCGGAAATCTGGCGGGGTTTACGTTCATAGATGGTGAAAAGACGATATGAACTAGGTTGCCAAGTTTGGTGGCGTAATCTGGCTTGAATCCTAATAAGCTCCGTATCCATTTGTAGCCCAAAACGAGCAACTTCTTCACGGCTACGTTTACCCTTACGCGCTTTGCGATAAGCTAATAACAAATTATCAAACGAAGTAATTTGCTCCCATAAGTGATTAAGTCGTTTCATACCCTGCCTTTAACCAACCACCGATTTGTTTCCCCAAGCTAAACATTAGTTTGCAACCATGCTCATAGCTGCTGACTGATACGGCTCTAAAATCAAAGCAGAGTTGCCAAAGGTGACGGCAAACTTCCAAATCACGGTTAGCCTGTTGTAACAGTGGACGTTTATTTGCGGTGTATGCCGCTGACACTAGGGATTCCAATACAGTCAGGATACGATTTTCGAGCTTTTCACCCAACGTATAACGACGGTTTTTAGGTAATTTGTCTAAATGTGGGATCATCCACAGCAATAAATCCCTGCAATCTTGAATTGCTTTAGGCGTTGACGGGGCATCGGTTTTTTTCTGCATGGTCGCACTCCTAAAAATCGACCGCGCTTCGCGCGGTAAGAGCCACTCCTAACGCCTAAGCTACCTTTATCGGGGAATAAACAACAGAACAAAAGAATAAAGGTTAAAGTATTACTTGTCCTGGCGCAAAATACGAATCACTCGAAAACCAACATCATCGTTTCGGTTGTCAGTGAAGTATCCGCTACGCGCGGAAGAACGAACCCAGGCGGGATCGTAGCCCCACGAGCCGCCGCGAATCACACGACGATTAGCATCACCCTTCTTCGCACATTGTTTAGCGGTATCGCCTAATTCTGTTTGCCACTCAGAGCACGTCCATTCCCAAACATTACCTGCCGTATCATACAAACCCCAACCATTAGGCTGAAAACTACCGACCGGTGCAAACAAGAATTTTTTATCCCACTCACTGCCACAGCTATCGCAATTAGCATTATTAATGCCGATTTCATCACCCCACGGGTAGGCGGTACTTTTACCAGCGCGTGCCGCGTATTCCCACTCGACTTCCGTTGGCAGGCTATACACTTGGGCTTCCCCCGTTTTTTTGCTCAACCACCCGCTTAACCAGTTGGTATAAGCGACTGCCTCCGTCCAAGAGACTTGTGAAACAGGGCGATTCCCGCGTGCATTATCACGAGTTGCCCCTGAAGGGTAAGGCAATGCCTCTTCGGTTTGACCAGATTTACGCTGTTGCCACACATAATAATCGTATTGCTCATAAGTGACTTCAAATTGCCCCATAGCAAAGGCAGACACCATTTGTCCCTTCAAGGGCGGATAACCAAAATTCTGCCGCTCGTAGACGCCTTCAGCTTTCAAATACTGGTTGTAATCTTCACCAAAGGCACTATCCAATTCACCCACCGCGAAGGGGGCGGAAGATGCAGGGATATCCACCATTTTCGGCAAAGGTTCGGGCAAAAAGCCCCAGTCCATCAATCGAAACTCTTGTTCTTTCAGTAAATATTGTGCGGGGAAGATGCTGTTTTGCGACAGCCAACGTAATGAATCACCTAACACCGCTAACACCACGCTCAATACACCAATAATGCTCCATGTTATGAGGCGTTGGCGTTTTTGACGTTGCGCTTTCCAGCGGTTATTCCATTGCTCAATGCTGTCGGCAAACATGTCGTGATACAGTTCATACCACACCACACCACTACGGGTTTGGTCACGCAAAATGTTCATGTCGCGCTTGGCGAGTTTTGCCAGCACGTTATCCAACTGATGCGGTTTAACGCGCAGAATCCGCGCTAACACATCCACTGGATACGCCATTTTCATGCCACGTTGTGCTGCGAGATAATCAAAGGCTTGGGAGGCTAATTGCTTATCCGCATGGCTCAGATGGTTTAAGGCATCGTCCAAGAAATAGCGCAAAATACCATCTACCCCACCCGCTTGTGCATAACTGGCAAAGCGTAAGGTGGTTTCTTGTGCGGGTTTGAGTCGCCACAAATACGCACACACGATTTGCAAATACGGCGGGTCAACACTATCCACGCTGTCGGTACTAATAACGTGCGGCAGGCTGAGTTGTTCGCGTTTGCGATCTTGCAAATCTTGTAATAAGCGTTCTAACAGCGCGGGTTCATAATCACACCCCAGTTGATACACAGGGTCAAGAATGGCTTGCCTCGCCGCTTGGCGCGTGAGTTTTTCTAGGCGGTAGTAGTTTTCAAACAATAAATTCGGTAACGCGGGTTTAAACGCATTGAGTTCCATCGCAAAATCTTCACGCATGGAAATCACCACACTCACAGGCAAGCTCAAGTCATTGATCACTGCCGTAAGTTCGTCAACAAACGCGCGAAAACTGCCCCCATGACGTTGGTAACGGAAAAACTCTTCAAACTGATCCAGAATCAATACCAAAGGCGCACGCCGTACCAATAAGCTGCCCAGTTCCAATGCCGCGACGAGGGAATCATTATCAAGGGTTAATTGCTCATGCGCCTGTTCCGTTTGCAAGGTTTTTAAAACACAAGCCCGCACCCGTGCTATCGGCTCACTCACCCAATCGGTATTGCAAACAACGGTAAGATTTTCACCACTGGCGGCTTTTAGCTGCGGAATCACTGCCGCTTGCAATAAGGAACTTTTCCCCACACCGCTGGCGGCGAATAACAGGGTTAGGCGATTCCCTAAAATCTTATCCACCAAAATGGCTTTGTCGGTATTGCGTCCAAAGAATTTACTGTGTTCGTCCTCTCGATACGGGCGTAAACCGGGATAAGGCGCGGCAGCAAGGCTCATGCGAGTGCTCCTTGTTGCAGGTATTGCTCCAGTTCGTGCAAATTCATCGCGTATTGCGTGACATTACTGCGTTGCCAAAAGGCTTCCTCTAATGGCTCTAAACCCGTCGCAGCAAGGCGATAACACGGCTCGTTAGCAAAACCACGGCGTTTTAAAACGGCTGAGGCTAATAAACGGTCTTCCCAATGGCGGGGATGATAACCAACAAACAAAAACCCCTTGTCATTAAATTCATTGGCTAAATAATCAGGCATGAGCTTATCGGCATGACGTGCAAAGTTAAAATAATCATTTTCGCTTAATGCCAAAGTATCAGTACGCACGGTTTGCTTCTGAGTCACCCGACAACTGCCTTTGATTTTATAAATCACGGAATAACGCCCTAAGTCTAAGCCCGAAATAGCTTCTTTCGGATAAACGCCCGCTTGCGTATTATCATCAGAAAAACTGACTACCACCTGACCGACACTGGCTTGCCCCTGCTGAATAATAGAAGTCAAGGACACAAACGGTTTACTCGCTGCCATAAAAGCTTGTTCCAGTAAATCATCATAAGCCGCTGACACCAAAATCAAACGCGCCGAAACAGCGGCTAACTGCTGATACAAGCCCACCTGTTGCGCATCTTGCGGCAAAATAGCTTGTAAGTTCTGCAATAAACGCGCAACACCTAAATCCAACTTCATGCGGTAATATTCCGCCACTGCTGACAAACTAGGTGGTGAGGGTGGCGTGTAATTGGCTTGCTCCGCTAATTGCGCGGCAAGTGCTGATTCTTGTGCATGGTTGCCCGCCACACCCGACCCCAAAAACAATACCATTGACCCCGTGCGAATGCGTTGAGCAATACCCAGTTTTTCTTTGTCTGCCCCATGCGTTGTGGTATCTGTGTTATTAAAGACTGCTTCCCACCAAAATAAAAAATCACTGGAACTGATAGACTTATTCAACAAACATTCGACTTGTTCAACTAACTCCCGATAACGTTGACTGTTTTCAGGTTTTTTGAGAGCTGTTGCCACTGCAATACGCACCGCCTTGATTTGCTCATCTTGGGTACGCGATAACCCTGTAATCAATGTAGGAATGCGAATAGCCTGCCGCTCTAAATCTTGCAGTAAAGTTTGCTCAACTTGTAATTCAGGATGTTGGGGAAAATCAGCCAGTAAGTAGTTCACCATCTGCAATGCCAACGCATAGGCTTGTTTAGAGCGGCACTTGCGCACCTCGGCTAAACCTTGTTGGGTTATGTCTAGCTCCAACAGCCTCAATTTTGTATCAGCTTCTGCAATATCCCTTTCAAGACGCATTTGCTCCTTGGGGTTGCTAGCAAACATGTGCTCCTGTTGGCAACGGCTCATCATTTCCAATAACTGGTGGCGACGCTCTTCAATGGCTTGTAAATGTAAATGAGGCGGGAACAGATCACTAGACATAAAACGCAAGCCTTGGGGAAAACTTAACTTGCCTTGTTTTTATAGGAATTTACTCAACCCCGCAAGCAATAATACGGGGTCAATTTAAATAACTTATCCTTGTTTCAACCACTCTGCTACATCTTTGGCGTAGTAAGTGAGAATGCCGTCCGCACCCGCGCGTTTCATTCCCAGCAACGCTTCGAGTACGCAGGCTTTTTCGTTGATCCAACCGTTCATGCCTGCGGCTTTAAGCATGGCGTATTCGCCACTGACTTGGTAAACGAAAGTTGGGGCTTTGAATTCGTCTTTGATCAAGCGCACGATGTCCAAATACGGCATCCCCGGTTTAACCATGACCATATCCGCGCCTTCTTGTAGGTCGAGCGCGACTTCACGCAAGGCTTCGTTGCTATTGGCTGGATCCATTTGGTAGCTGTATTTATTGCCACCTTTGAGGTTCGCGGCTGAACCGACCGCATCGCGGAATGGACCATAGAAACTCGATGCATATTTCGCCGCATACGCCATAATGCGCGTGTTTAAATGCCCGTATTGCTCTAACACATCGCGAATTTCGCCAATGCGCCCATCCATCATGTCGGAAGGTGCGACCACATCCGCACCCGCTGCGGCATGAGATAAAGCTTGTTTGACCAAAGCAGACACGGTTTCGTCATTTAAGATGTAACCATTGTCATCCATCAAACCGTCTTGCCCGTGCGAGGTAAACGGGTCTAACGCGACATCGGTCATCACGCCCATTTCCGGCACAGCAGCTTTCAAAGCACGCACCGCACGTTGCGCTAAACCATCAGGATTCCATGCCTCTTCGGCTTTATCAGACTTGGCTTCTGGCGGCGTTACCGGAAAAATCGCCATCATCGGAATACCCAATTGCGCCGCAGCTTTAGCTTCTTCCACCAATAGATCAATGCTTAAACGTTCGACACCGGGCATGGAAGCAATCGCTTCACGCTGGTTTTCACCTTCCAATACAAAGACCGGCCAGATCAAATCATTCGCAGTCAGTACATTTTCACGCATCAAACGGCGCGAAAAATCGTCGCGACGCATCCGACGCATACGGGTGTAAGGGTACATTCCGGGGAAATTGGCCATAGCAAACCCTGTCAATCATGAATAAAGAATGCCATATTTTGCCGTGTAACGCCCAGTATTGCAAAACCCGTGACTCACTTACTCACCCACTGATGTTTTAACTTTCAACCATTTTTCGAGCTTTTGCTGCAATTCCTCTAAACGCACAGGCTTGGATAAATAATCATTCATCCCCGCCTCATAACATTTTTCATCGTCACCCTTCATCGCATGAGCCGTTAATGCAACAATGGGCAAATCACGATAAACCCCATTATCTAATTGCCGAATACGCCGAGTTGCCTCGTAGCCATCCATCACCGGCATTTGGCAATCCATTAACACTAAATCGTAATGCTGATGTTGCACTGTTTGAATAGCTTCTTCACCATTTAACGCACAATCCACATTTCCCACACCCATTTTACGCAACATAGCCAATGCCACACGCTGATTAACAATGTGATCTTCTGTTAATAAGATACGCAAACTTTCAAGGGATGATGAAACTGCTTCAGCTAATGGAACTAATGGTGTTAATGGCTCTAAAATCAACTCAGGCTCAAGCACACGCGGCGGCGACATTTGCGTTAGAAAATTGGAGTACTTTAACGGCTTGGTAATTAAATTAATGTGCCGCCCTAATGACACTGCTTCCAATAGCATTATTTGTCTGGCTGAACCGTAAATATACAATGGTGCTTGATTGTGTTCGCGAATCGCTTTTACCACAGCAACCATGCCTAAAGGATGTTCGGGTTTGTGATAAGCAATATCCGCATCCAGCATAATAAAGTCAAAGCCATTAATCTTTTCCAATACCATAACCAAGCTATTCAAACTATCAACCACAATGGATTTCAGCCCCCAATCGCGGAACTGTTTCTCATAATATTGATTTAAAGCTGGCCGTGTTCCCAATACAAGCAGAGAGCGCGTTTGTTTAAAATCAAATAAACGCTCATTAGTCTTCACTTCAGCCATGATCGTTGCCCAAAATGTTGAACCGACTGCGACCTGACTCACTAAACCAACATCGCCCCCCATTAACTGTGCGAGCTGCTTACAAATCGCCAAACCCAAACCTGTGCCACCGTATTGACGTGTAACTGATCCATCAACCTGAGAAAATGCGGTAAATAACTTACTTTGCGCTTCTTCAGGAATACCACAACCAGTATCCAATATCTCAAACCGCAATAGGCATTTTTCATTTTTATCTTGCGAGGTGCTGCTCAATGAAACTCGCAGAATAACATGCCCACGCTCAGTGAATTTTATTGCATTATTCAATAAGTTCAATAAAATCTGACGTAATCTAACCGCATCAGTACCAATAGAGCTAGGCACGTTTTTATCAACGAAGAACGCCACTTCAAGACCTTTGCTCGAAGCATTTTCTGCTAATAGATCAACAACACTTTCCAGCAAAGGCAGTAATTTAGTACTACTGTTAGTAATAGTCAGTTTACCCGCTTCAATTTTTGAAAAGTCCAAAATATCATTAATAATTCGCAACAAAGAATCGGCACTGTGTTGAATAGTACGAACCTGTTCACGCTGCTCACGGTTTAACTTCCCCTCTAATAGCAAATCAACCATGCCAATAATGCCATTCATTGGTGTACGGATTTCATGGCTCATATTTGCTAAAAACTCTGACTTCAAACGCGCCGACTCCAAAGCCGCATCACGAGCTTGAGCCAATGCCTGTTGTGTTTGAATACGGTGACTAATATCACGAATAATCCCAGTAAATACAATATTATCGCCAAAACGGGCTTCGTTAATTGAGAGATCAATGGGAAATAAACTGCCACCCTTGCGTTTTGCACACAGTTGCCTTGGTTTGCCAATAATCTGCTGCTCACCCGTTTTTAAATACGTTTTAATGTAGTCACCATGAAGCTGATGATGCACACCATCCATAAGCATATTAATATTCTGCCCTAATAACTCGTCCGGTGTATAACCTAAAATAGCATAAACAGATTTATTGGTTTCAATGATAATCCCCTTAGAGTTAATCACAATAATCGCATCAATTACTGAATCAACAATCGTTCGTGCCTTAATTTGGCTAGCCTTTAAATCTTCAGCTAACTGCTCACGCTCTTGAATACCTTGTAATAATTTCTGATTCGCGAGGCGTGCAGCCGCAACAGAAGATTGTGAGGTATGCAAAGAAGAACGCAAACTGCGTAATGCTAACATCAGTATTAATAATAATATTACGCCCAGTGCTAACAACATAAAAAACGATTGTGCCATCGCTTTTTCCATAGCTTGTTCAAAACCACTTAAGGGACGACTGACTTCAAGAACCCCTCGCACATCCCCTACTTTCCAATCTTTTTTAGGTGTACCCGGATAAGTATTGTGGCAGTTAACACAACTTTCCCCCAAACGATCCGCGCGTGCATAACGCAAAATTTGTTGACCCGCCTTACTTTCAAAACGCCAGACCGCTTTATCGGGATTATTTCGCAGCTTTTGTAAAGCCCAACTCTCAAAGTCATCTTTCACGCCGCCATCTTTGCGCCACGGAAAAGGCTGATCACTGTATAGGCGAACGTGGTAATTATTATCCTTGCTCTGCTCAAGATACTGGACAAAATCCATCATCATGGTGGCAGGTAAAGGTAAAGCATCAGCAGATGAATGGTAATCGTGCGTAATTTTAAGCCCATTAGCTTGTGCAATAGGCACAAACTGTTCAGAATAAAAAGTACGGAAACGTGCTATTGAATTAACAAATTGGCTTGCTTCGTAAACTGCGATTTCTTCATTAATCAACTGATTACGTTGATAACTAATCCAGAACACGATGACAGAGCCAAGTAATAAGATGATAAATAAAATATAAACGATATAGCGCGTAAAAAAACTATCATCACGGAGCATCAGGTTGCAGGCAGCCATTTTTTTATACTTCATTATTTTTAATAATAATGAAACGTATTTTAGCAAGAATGCTACCAAGATACAGACTAACCTGTCATATTGAGCATTAATAACCCCCTAAATGCAAAAAAGCCCCGGTCAACCATTAATCGACCGGGACTTCTTTCGTTAAGCTGACTGCCTTAACGCCAGACGACAATCATCGCGTATTAAGCAGCTTGTACAGCAATTTGCTGTGAAGTGTGCGTAATACGGTTAGATTTGTCGAAATACACCAATTGCGGCTTGTGCAGACTAGCTTCTGCTTCTGAGAAATTAGCGTAAGTACAGATAATCAGCAGATCACCCGTTCTTGCTTTATGCGCCGCAGCACCATTGATAGATATGATGCCACTACCTGCCTCTGCACGGATAGCGTAGGTTGAAAAACGCTCCCCGTTGGTAATGTTGTAAATGTGTAACTGTTCGTATTCACGAATGTTACCGGCTTGCAGCAAAGTGTCGTCAATCGCGCAAGAGCCTTCATAGTCCAACTCAGCGTGAGTGACGGTAACACGGTGCAGTTTGGATTTGAGCAGCGTCAGCTCCATAGCGATTCCTCCGTCAGCGATAATGTATTTTGCAATGCAATACTATTATGATGTTTCGGTTAAAATTTTCAATACTAAAGGGATATTATCAATCAGACGTGCTTTGCCCAGCCAAGCTGAACCCAACACGACCAATTCACTATCCTCTGGGCTTGCGGGCAGCAAATCAATTGCTCGACGAATCTCCACGTAATCAGGGCGAAAACCACGAGATTCCAGCAATTTCAATGCGTCAGCCTGCAAGGAGGCGTAATCCTGCCTACCTTTGTGCAATGCGTCAACCACTTCCCGCAAAGTTTGATTGAAACCCGCAGCAATCGCCCGCTCATCACTTGTCAGGTAGCCATTGCGTGAACTTTTTGCTAAGCCATCACTGTCACGTACCGTGGGTAAACCCTCAATACGAATATCCATATCCAGATCACGTACCATCTGCCGAATCAACATTAACTGCTGAAAATCTTTTTCGCCGAACACCGCAACATCCGGTTGCACCAAGTTAAACAGCTTACACACCACCGTCGAAACGCCCGTAAAATGCCCCGGACGCGATGCCCCTTCCAGCGATTGGCTAATGCCCGGCACTTCAACCTTGGTCGCTAAACCACCACTGGGATACATGAGCGTGGGTGTTGGGGTAAAAACCATGTCCGTCCCCACCGTGTTTAGCAGGGCACAATCTTGTTCCAAAGTACGCGGATACGCGACCAAATCTTCTTTACGATCAAATTGCGTTGGATTCACGAAAATCGACACCACGACTTTCGTACCGAGTTCTTGCGCTCGCTTGACCAATGCCAAATGACCTGCGTGTAAATTCCCCATTGTCGGCACGAAAGCAATGGTTTCCCCTGCTCGTCGCCATGCTTTAATCTGGGTTCGTAGGTTCGTAATTTGCTCAACCAGTATCATGCTGTTGCTCATGCCTCCAATTTTAGAAGAAACAATGCTCATCTTTCGGGAAAGTACTGTCTTTCACTGCTTTGACATAAGCAGATACGGCTTGCGGAATGGTCGCACCCGCACCGATAAAATCTTGGGAAAACTTCGGCGCACGTGGCGAAATGCCTAACATATCGTGCAGAACCAAGACTTGACCATCGCACTCACGCCCCGCCCCAATGCCAATCACTGGAATTTCCAACGCTTGGGTAATTTGCGCGGCAAGTCCCACGGGTACACATTCAAGAACCACCAAATCCGCCCCTGCATCTTGCAAAGCCTTGGCATCGTCCAGCATTTGCTTGGCAACGGTTTCATCACGCCCTTGCACGCGATAACCACCCAACTTATGCACTGATTGTGGCTGCAACCCTAAATGCGCACACACGGGCACACCGTGATGAGCTAATTGCGCAACGGTCGCAACTTGTGGCGCACCACCTTCCAGCTTCACCATGTGCGCTCGGCCTTCTTGCATCATACGCGCACTGTTACGCAAAGCCATGTCCGGCGAGGTGTAACTCATGAAGGGTAAATCACCAATCACCAATGCCCGTTGCGCCCCCATTGTCACCGTACGGGTGTGATAGATCATTTCATCCATCGTCACTGGCACGGTAGTATCGTGACCTTGCACGACCATTCCGAGGGAATCCCCAACGAGAATAATGTCGACCCCTTGTGCATCCAATACCCGTGCAAAACTGGCATCATAAGCGGTCAGCATGACGATTTTTTCACCCTCACGCTTCATTTTACGTAGGCTCGTAACGGTCATACGTGGACTAGGTTTAGCGTTGCTCATGCGGTCAAACTCCGAGAATTCACTCAAAACTAACTCAAAATAGCGTGGCAGTGTAACATACCGCACCAATAACTGTCCCTTGAGGAAAACGTTTCAGAAAATGCTACCGTTCTGCTCAAATTAGCTGCATTTTCACTGCATTCGTCTACAATCAGGAAGACTATAAACAAAGATATGGATGATAAAATTAACGCTATGAAAGATTATTATTCACAACGCAAAGGCATTATTTTAGCCGGTGGTAGCGGTACACGTCTCTACCCATTAACGCGGGCTGTCAGCAAGCAATTAATGCCAGTTTATGATAAGCCCATGATTTACTATCCACTGACTGTACTCATGCTGTCTGGGATACGCGACATTCTGATTATCACCACACCAGAAGACTCTGCACAATTTCAACACTTATTAGGCGACGGCTCAGATTGGGGGATTAATATTCAATATGCCATCCAACCTAAACCTGAAGGTCTAGCACAAGCATTCTTGATTGGAGCAGACTTTGTCGGTCATTCACCTTCTACCTTAATTTTAGGTGATAACATTTATTACGGTGAAGGTTTGTCACTGCGCCTGCAACAAGCTGCCCAACAAACCACCGGCGCGACTGTGTTTGCGTATTACGTGCGCGACCCAGAACGTTATGGCGTGGTCGAATTTGATGAAACGGGTAAAGCATTGAGCATTGAGGAAAAGCCTACGCAGCCGCGCTCACACTATGCTGTCACTGGCTTATACTTTTATGATAACCAAGTTGTTGATTTAGCACGTGAAGTAAAGCCCTCACCGCGTGGTGAACTAGAAATCACCAGCATCAACCAAATGTACCTAGAACGCGGTCAGTTACAAGTTGAAATGCTTAAGCGGGGTACAGCTTGGTTGGATACTGGTACTCATGCGTCATTATTGGATGCATCTAACTACATCCGTGTTATTGAAGAACGTCAAGGGTTAAAAATTGCCTCACCAGAAGAAGTCGCATGGCGCATGGGCTACATTGATGATGAACAGTTATTACGCCTCGCAAAACCGTTGAAAAAAAGCGGTTACGGTATTTATTTAGAGGAGCTATTAAAGTGAAAGTGATCGAAACCGCCATCCCTGATGTAAAAATTTTAGAACCGCGTGTGTTTGGCGATGAGCGCGGCTTTTTTATGGAAACATGGAACAGCCAAGTGTTTACTGAACGCGGTTTAAATCTTCATTTCGTCCAAGATAACCACAGTCGTTCCAGCCAAGGTATTTTACGCGGACTGCACTATCAAATGCGCCACACACAAGGCAAGTTAGTGAGAGTAACAAGTGGTACGGTATTCGATGTAGCCGTTGACTTACGCCAATCATCACCGACTTTCGGGCAGTGGGTAGGGGTGGAATTATCCGCTACTAATCATCGAATGCTCTGGGTTCCACCGGGTTTTGCACATGGCTTTTATGTCATGAGCGCGACTGCCGATTTTCTCTACAAATGCACCGATTTTTACGCACCTGAATATGACCGCTGCCTGCGTTGGGATGACCCAACCGTGGGTATTACATGGCCATTGGTAGACGGTACAGAACCACAATTATCTGCAAAAGATGCAGTTGGTAAACATTGGGCAGACGCGGAGAAATTTGCATGAAAATTTTACTTACTGGTGCAAACGGTCAACTGGGTTCAGAATTACAAGCAACATGCCCTGTCGAATTCAGTATCATTGCAACAGATCGTGACAATTTAGACATCACCTCACCAGAGCAAATTGCACACTACCTCGATACCCAACAACCCAGCGTCGTCATCAATGCCGCCGCTTATACGGCAGTGGATAAAGCGGAAACGGATACTGACAATGCTTACGCCATTAACCATTTGGCAGCACTTCATCTCGCACAAGCTTGCGCACAACGCGGCATTTATCTGCTACACGTTTCCACGGATTTTGTGTTCGACGGGGAGCAAACCACGCCGTATGCCACAACCGCCCCCACAGCACCATTAGGTGTGTACGGTGAAAGTAAACTCTACGGCGAACAAGCAGTGCTGGAATACCACCCCCGCGCGTGCATTGTGCGCACTTCATGGCTGTATTCCGCTTATGGTAATAACTTCGTCAAGACCATGTTACGTCTGATGGCAGAACGTGAGAACATTGGCGTGGTGTATGACCAAATCGGCACACCCACTTGGACCGGCACATTAGCCCATACCCTATGGGCATTTGTCGTACAAAAACCGCAGGGTATCTTGCATTGTGCGGATAACGGCGTGGCGAGTTGGTATGATTTCGCACTGGCGATCCAAGAAGAAGCTCAAGCATTGAACTTACTAACCAAAGCAATACCCATTAAACCTTTGCGCACTGTCGAATACCCCACACCGGCAAAACGTCCTGCCTTTAGTGTGATGGATAAACGCGCAACCGAAAACTTATTAGGCTATTTACTGCCGCATTGGCGAGTGAGCTTGCGCCAAATGTTAAATGCTTTAGCGAGCGAATCTAAATAAAAGGCTATTAATCATGAGTTATCAACCGAAACAACTGTTAGTCACAGGTGGTGCTGGCTTTATTGGCACGAACTTCGTGCATTACTGGCTCAATACCTATCCTGACACCCGTATTGTGGTGTTAGATGCCCTAACCTACGCGGGTCGTTACGAGAACCTGCAAATGCTGGAAGGGCAAAGTAACTTCCGCTTTGTGCATGGTGATATTCTAGATCAAGCGTTAGTTGAACAACTACTGCGCGAAGAAACCATTGATACCATTGTGCATTTCGCGGCTGAATCACACGTTGACCGTTCGATTTATGGCCCCGATGCATTCCTAAAAACCAATATTGATGGCACGCACAGCTTATTGAAAGCGGCAAAGAAAATCTGGTTGGATGAGAATCCCGGCTTTGTGCATCGCTTCCACCACGTTTCCACCGATGAAGTTTACGGTACGCTGTCAGCGACTGATCCGGCATTTACGGAAACCACGCCTTATGCCCCCAATTCGCCGTATGCTGCGAGTAAAGCTGCATCCGACCATGTCGTGCGTGCTTACCAACACACTTACGGTTTGCAAACCACTACCAGCAATTGCTCCAATAACTACGGGCCGTATCAATACCCAGAAAAGCTGATTCCTTTAGCGATTTCACGCCTGTTGCAAGGTCAAGCTGTGCCCATTTATGGTGATGGTCAACAAATCCGTGACTGGTTGTATGTGGATGACCACAACCGTGGGATTGATTTAATCATTCGCCAAGGTCGTGTGGGCGAAACCTACAACATCGGTGGTAATAACGAACAAGCCAATTTGAGCTTAATCCACGAATTGTGTGATCTGTTGGATACGCGTTTCCCAGATTCGCCACACGTTCCCCATCGTCAACACATTACTTATGTTGCCGATCGTCCGGGACATGATCGCCGTTATGCCATTGATAACAGTAAAATCTGCCGTGAACTGGGTTATGTCCCAGCCGAAACCTTCCAATCCGGTTTAGCGAAAACCTTGGATTGGTATTTAACAAGAACAGACTTTTGGCAAGCAGGCATCGAACTGTTTGGCACTCACGGGAGCAAAGCCTAATGCAATGCCGTATCTGTGGTAGCACGGGTGAACACCGCGCCTATGTTGCGAAAGAAATGATGTTAGGGTTACGAGACGAACATGCTTACTTTCAATGCGTAGACTGCAATTGCCTGCAAATCACCACCATTCCTGATGATTTAGCTCGCTATTACCCAGAGAATTATTATTCCTACCGCGATACGGCAAGTGCGGACAACGCCCTCAAACAAACCTTAATCAAACAGCGCAATTATTATGCTGCGACAGGGCAAGGTTTGTTGGGGCGTTTGCTGCAATTTTTATCCCCGAATGCCAAATTGGCCACGTTACGTCCGACTGGCATTACCCCGCAATCCACGATTCTGGATGTGGGGTGTGGCGCGGGGCATTTGCTGCATTCCTTGCGTGACGTGGGTTTTCAGCACCTGTTGGGCATTGACCCGTTTAACCGCGAAACCATTCAGTACGACAATGGTTTACGCATTGAAAAACGCGATATTTTCAGTGCGACAGGCGCATGGGACTTAGTAATGTTCCATCACTCGTTTGAACACTTACCGGATCAACAAGCCCACCTCAAACGTGCTTTTGAACTGGTTAAACCCGGCGGCATGGCTTTGGTACGAGTCCCCACCGTGTCGTCATGGGCATGGCAAGAATACGGTGTCAATTGGGCGCAGTTGGATGCACCACGCCACTTATACCTGCATTCTTTGGTCAGTATACACCAACTTGCAACGCAAACTGGCTTTAACCTTGAGCAAGTGGTGTATGACTCGAATGGCTTCCAATTTTGGGGCAGCCAACAATACGAACACGACATTGCATTACGCGAACCACGTTCATGGGCAGAAAATCCCGCGCAAGCCTTATTCAGTGCCAAACAAATCCAAGAATTTGAACAACGCGCTCGTGAATTAAACACCCTCAATCAAGGCGACCAAGCGGCGTTTTATTTGAGGAAGCCAGCGTGAATCCCACTAAACCGAAACTGTTAGCGATTTCCTCACCCGGCGGGCATTGGATTCAACTCACACGTCTGTGTGCCAAACTGGAAGCGCGTTATGACATTGTGTACGCCATGCCAGATGCGTTATTCAAACCGCAACAGCAACAGCGTGTGTATTCCATTACCGATGTCAGCGCGGATGACAAATGGCGATTGATCCCGTGTGCATGGCAGATTCTACGCATTTTGCTACGCGAACGCCCGCAAGCCATTATTTCCACCGGAGCTGCCCCCGGTGCAATAGCCATTTGGTTAGGCAGTTTGCTAAAGATTCACACCATTTGGGTGGATAGCATTGCCAATGTGAAACAAATTTCCCGTGCTGGACGCTTGGCACAAAAACGAGCTGCCGTCTTTCTGACGCAGTGGGAACACTTAAGCAATGGCACGAGCATTCAGTATCAAGGAGCGGTGTTGTGATTTTTGTCGCAGTCGGCACACAGTTTGCCTTTGATCGCTTGATTCGTTACGTCGATGAATGGGCAGCCACGCAACGCGTCACAGGCATGGCACAAATCGCTGATGGAGCTTACCAACCACAGCATTTGCAGTGGGAACGCTTCATGACGACTGCCGTTTTCAATCAGCATTTGCAAGATGCAGCATTAATCATTTCCCACGCGGGGATGGGCAATATCATTACCGCGCTGGAAAATCGCAAACCGATTATTGTGATGAATCGCCAACATGCATTGGGCGAACACCGTAATGATCACCAACTCGATGGGCTAACGTGGATGGGTAAACTGCCCGGTGTGTATACCGCCTCCACACAAGCCGAATTGATCGCATTACTGGAACGCCGTCACGAATTGACCGCTGCGCACGCCGCCCCCGATACCCGCTTACAAACGCTTGTCGATTTCATTGATCACAGCATTCAGCAACCATTGCTCATTGCGCAATGAAGACAGCGTAAACCATCATGACTTGGAAGCCATCCCCGTTATTGCTCACTAGCCTACTCTCGACCATCGCACGGTTCGCGGGTGTGGGTTTGAATTTCGCCGTCGCCATCATGCTAACGCGCACTCTTTCCGTCCAAGAAGCGGGGATGGTGTTCATGCTAATGACGCTGGTCACTGGCGTTGCCTTATTCAGTCGCCTAGGGGTGGAACAATGGTTAGTGCGGGATGTGGCGCGCTTACCGGAGCACGAAATGGCATTACAAGGCGCACACTTGCACGCTGCGTATCGGTTAGTGCTGATTAGCAGTGGGGTATTCTTGCTGGCTTGGCTGGCAATTATACCTCTCAGCAGCCATTGGCTATTTGATGATGCGATTCATATTCTGCCATTGCTGAGTGCTGGGGTTGGTATGGTGTGCTTTAACCTTGTGATGCTGAATTCGGCCTTTCTAAAAGCGGTACGCCATACCTCGCAATCTATTTTGGTGCAGAACTCCCTACCAGCGATGACTTACATGCTGTTGCTGGCAGGTTGTTGGTTCACTTACCGCCAAAACCAACAATACTTATGGCTATACACTGGCTCATTAGTGCTGGCTGGCGGGTTATCGTTTTACTGGTTGCGTCCGTGGTGGTCATCGTTAGTAACACCGCCCACGAGCGGACTCAGCGTAAAAACTGTATTACGCGAATCCATACCGCTTGCGCCTGTGTCTTTTTTCGCATTTCTCATGTTATGGGCTGATACCTTACTCACAGGCATGTTACTCAGTAATACAGATGTGGCATTATTCACCGTCGCGGCGCGGTTATCTTTCGTGAGTTTGTTTTTCTTGGGCGCGTTGGATGCCACGATTTACCCACGCTTACTAAAAATTCATCAGCACCATCCTGAACAACTGCCTCGCTTTTTCTGGCAAGCCACGGGATTGGTCGCGGGTATTTTAGGCATAGTGACCTTGGTGTTATTGCTGGTTGGCGAATTTGTACTGCAAGTTTTCAAGCCGGAATACGTCCAAGCTGCGTCGACATTGGCTATCTTATTGCTGGCACAATTCGCCCGCGCTTTGAGCCTAACTTTTTCGTTTATGTTCATTATGGAAGCGAAAGTGCGTTACCTAAACATCACGCTGATGCTGGCATTAATCGCGAATGTCGTGGCGAATCTCATCCTGATTCCACGTTTTGGGATTGAAGGCGCGGCGAGTTCGACTTTGATTGCGAATCTGCTCCTAACGGGCGGCGTGGTGATCTTGTTCTTCTATCAGCGTTTACTCAAGGAACACCATGCTTAGGGTACTCGCGCTGCTCTTCGCGCTGTCGATGTTTATTCCAGTGGAATTTTACGTTATGTTAGGTTCAGTGCGGCTCGAACCGTACCGCCTCGTATTACTCGCCACCTTGATTTACGCCGTGGTGTATTTCCCACAAACCAAACGCCAAGCGGATGGCGTGGACATAAGCCTGCTTCTGTTGCTCGGCATTGCCTTTGCCAGTTTCTGGGTGAATCACGGCATTGCCAAAGCCATTCAATCCACGGGTTTATATGCGGTCGAAACCTTGGGCGCGTTCTATTTAGCCCGTTTAGCCATTACCACACCCTTGCAGTTTTATCGCCTGAATCAGCTTTTCATTAGCATTCTCGCTGTGTTAACCGTGTTTACCGTGTATGAAGCCCTGAGCAAACACCGCATTCTGCACGATCTTGCCCAACACCTAACTGGACACGTCTCACTCGATCCGCGTTTGTACACTGCCGATTACATGCGGGCGGGTTTAATGCGTGCCGCCAGTTTATTTGAACACCCGATTTTATACGGCACGCTGACCGCGCTCTTTTTCCCCTTTGCGGTCTTGTCATGGCAACGTTATCACCGCTGGCGGGATGTGTTCAGCACTAGCGGATTATGGGTTTCCATGATTTTCACCTTATCCTCCGCCCCGATTTTGTCGGTACTGTTCCAAGTATTCAGCGCGTTCTCGCTCAAACTCTGGCATCAAGCTCGCCGCTTATGGTTTGCCTTACTGTTCACAGGTTTGGCGGTCGCGTTACTGATTCAAGTCGTGTCAAACCGTGGCTTTTTTGGGATTTTGATTTCGTACCTCACGTTTAATCCACACACTGGCTACTCGCGTATTTTGCAGTGGGAATACGCTGCCCGCGACATTGCCAATCACCCCTTACTCGGCATTGCGCACCACGATTGGACACGCCCGTATTGGTTGGAATGGCTTGGTACAAGCATTGATAGCTTTTGGTTGCTGTTGATCTTACAACACGGCATGTTTGCTCTATGCTTATTGTTGTGGGCAAGCCTTTACACCACGGCTACCGCCATTAGAGTCTGGGCACGACACGATGCACGTACTCGCTGGATGGTGACGGCATGGCTTTTATCCTTCATGTCGCTGATCTTTATTGGCTTCACGGTGGACTACTTTGGTAAGTTACAGCCCATGTTTTTCTTTATGTTAGGCGCGATTAGCTGGGCGAAAAATTATACTATTTGGCAGCACCATCCGGCGGAAGAATTCGCACCAACGGCAGAATCTCACGATACTGCCCCAACAATACCTCAAAATTAATAGGACATCTGAACCATGAGATTACGTTTTATCAACCAACGGGCATTTATGTGGCTGGTTGGACTACGTGACACCCTGTTGTGGCTGCGCACTTGGTACTTTCGTACTTTATATGGCATGAATATTGCCCCCGATGTGCGTATTTCCTTCAAAGCGCGTTTGGATAAAACCAATCCACGTTGTTTGGAAATTGGTTCAAAGACCTACATCGCTTTCGATAGCATTATTTTGGCGCACGATTACGCAACACGTCGGCATGGCGGTAGTTTTGAACAAAAAACCCGCATTGGTGCTAACTGTTTCATTGGTTGTGGTGCTATTATTTTGCCCGGTGTCACTATTGGGGATCAAGTCATTGTCGGAGCAGGAAGTGTCGTGACCAAAGATGTTCCATCCCATTCCATTGTGGGCGGTAATCCAGCGCAAATCTTACGCTCTGGCATTCAAACCATTGCCTACGGGAGACTGGCATGAGTTCGCCAACGAACCATAAACCCACACTCAGTATTATTCTGGTGTCATACAACACGGCAGCTTACATTCGCCGCGCTTTAGAATCGTTATTCCGCGAAACCCAACTCACCGATTACGAAGTGATTGTGGTGGATAATCATTCCAGCGATGATTCCGTGAAACTTTTACGCCAACATTTTCCGCAAGTGAACTTGATTGCCTCGGATAGCAACCCCGGTTTTGCTGGCGGTGTGCGTCAAGGGGTCGCGGTTGCTCGCGGTGATTACTTGTTGCTGCTGAATCCTGATACGGTGATTTTGAACGCAGCGATTGACCGCCTTATGCATTTTGCCGAGTTGTATCCCGAACATGGCATTTGGGGCGGCGTGACCTTAAACAATGACATGAGTATTAATACCCAACACGCATGGGAAATGCTCAATTTCAAGAATTTACTGTTCAGTGCGCTGGGTTTGAGCAAGCTATTCAGCAATAGTTGTTTCTTCAACAGTGCGAACTACGGCTGTTGGCAACGTGATACGATTAAGGAAGTGGACATTACTTCCGGCTGCTTTTTCCTCACGACGCGGGCGTTATGGGACAAACTCGACGGTTTAGACCCCAGCTTCTTTATGTACGCCGAAGAAGCCGATTATTGCCTACGCGCCAAAGCCTTAGGGCATCAACCGATTGTCACACCCGATGCGACCATTATCCATCACGGCGGGGTGAGTCACAGCCGCTTTTCCGGCAAGTTGATTAAACTGCTCAAAGGCAAAGTGGAACTCATCAATCGCCACGTTACAGCGTGGAAACGTCCGATTTACAAAGCCTTGCTGTACCTTTACGTACTCAATAAGCACATTCTGCACACCGTATTCAAACCCAAATCTGAACAACGCCAAGAATGGCGCACAGTGTTTGCCGAACGCCACGATTGGTTACAGGGGTATCGTTAATGGCAACGGTGATTGTTCCGGCACATAACGAAGCCAGTGTAATTCGCCGTTGTTTGGATAGCCTAATCGGACAAGCAGGATTGAAAACGCTGATTGTGGCGTGCAATGGCTGCACCGACGACACGGCTACGATTGTGCGCAATGAATACCCACAAGCCATTTGTTTGGACATTGCCACACCCTCGAAAGTCAATGCGTTGAATGAAGCCGAACGCTACGTCACCGACTTTCCGGTGTTTTACATTGATGCGGATACACAATTATCCGCCGGAGCAGTCCAAACCATTACCGCCGCGCTTGCCGACGGTTCAACGCTGTTAGCTGCACCTGAACCTGTGATCGACACCAGCCAGTCATCGTGGTTAGTGAAACAGTATTATCGCACTTGGTTACAACTGCCCTATATTCAAGAAGGCGTGGTCGCAACGTGCAGCTACGTGATCAGCGCACAAGGACGGCAACGCTTCACCACATTTCCCGCTATTATTAATGACGACGGCTTTGTACGCTGCCAATTCAAACGTAACGAACGGCGTAATATCGCAGGTGCACAAATTTTCATTACCGCACCGCGTGACATTCAGTCCTTGATTAAGATTAAAACGCGAGCGCGTTTGGGTAATATGCAACTAGCCGCCGCCAAACTGTGCACATGCTTGGAAGCAAAGCCGTATTCCAGCATTTTGCGTGATAAATTATTCAGCCGTGATGCAATTCCAACCATAATTTATGCACTTATTGCTACTTTTATTCGCTTGAGAGCAGCACGACAATACCGCCACTTGCAAACCTATCAGTGGGAAAAAGACCAATCATCACGTACCGTTAATCGTGGTACTTAGGGTGCAAGATGAACCGAAAAACGTTACCGCCTGTATTTTTTTTGCGACAAATGCATGTTAAATAGTCTATATTAATGAGCAACCTTAGTAGTAAAGAGTGTCTCTAAGCTGCTATTCTTTTAATAATTATCTTTATAAACAAAAGGATGATAACTACGGATAGTTTATCTTCCACCTTGCGGACTAATCACCAAGATGTTGTATTTTCGCATCATCTTGTCGGTTACTGGTGTCGCGTAAGTGTTTATGACAACAACATCTAAGGTAGCTTACGGCGCAGCTACTGGAAGAGGATAATGGTTGAATGGAAAATATGAAGGTAGGCAACAAAATCAGTTCGGAACTGATCTACCGTAGTACGGATACAGCGATCATCTTAGGTATTCTGATCCTGGCATCTGTGTACTCACACAGTTACAACATGGAAGGTTATTTAACGGCTGGCTTAGGTGCTTCCGTTTTATTTGGCTTAATTGGGCAATTCACCGGCATTTATGTCTCGTGGAGTGGTCGCCCGTTCCTGCGTGATGAAGTTTTCCGCCTCATGGTAACGTGGCTGGGTACGTTCTTGTTGCTCATTTTCATTATCTTCGCTGTTAAGACATCCGAACAATTTTCCCGCGTCGTGTTAATTGGATGGCTAGTACTCACCCCGATTTTGCTCCTGAGCAGCCGCTACGGCTTACGCTCCCTGCAAGCAAATCTCAAACGCATTGGTTTTAATAACCGCACCATTGCTGTCGCGGGGATCACGGCACAAGGTTTGAAATTTGCACAAGCTGTCGAACAACAACCAGATTCTGGCTTCCAAATTGCCGGTTTTTACCATTTAGGTACAGAACACGAATCCATCTTGCCGGATCACTTTGCGCACCTTGGTGACAAAGCTGCGATGCTAGACGCCGCACTCACAGGCGAATGGGATCAAATTTACCTTGCGCCCGAAGCCAATCACACAGCGGAATCGTTACAACTGATCCAAGAACTCGCCGATACCATTACCCCCATTCGCCTCATTCCTGATAGTTTTACCCATTCACTGTTACACAGCCCCTACATGGAAATCGCCGATACACCCGTCTTGTGTATTTACGATGCGCCACTCACCTTCCCCAATGCTTGTCTGAAACGCTTGGAAGATTTAGTAGTCGGCGCAATGATCTTGCTCTTGATTTCACCACTGATGCTGTTGATTGCTTTAGCGGTGAAACTAACCTCCCCCGGCCCTGTGTTATTCAAACAAACCCGTCACGGTCTACGCGGTGAAAAATTCCAAGTATTAAAATTCCGCACCATGACTGTGTGTGAAAATGGACATCACATCAAACAAGCCACACGTAATGACAGCCGTATTACACGAGTTGGGGCATTCTTACGTAAAACCTCGCTTGATGAATTACCGCAATTTTTGAACGTTATCCAAGGCCACATGTCGATTGTGGGACCACGCCCTCACGCCGTCGCACATAATGAAGAATATCGTCATCTCATCCCCGGTTATATGCTACGCCATTTGATGAAACCCGGTATTACTGGCTGGGCACAAGTCAACGGCTGGCGCGGCGAAACCGATACGCTGTTCAAAATGCAAAAACGTGTCGAGTTGGACATGGAATACATTCGTGGCTGGAGTCTAGGCTTGGACATGAAAATCATTTTCGTAACAGCATTCAAAGCATTAAACGACAAAAATGCGTATTAATGCGCCTCAACCCTTGGTAAGTGCGTGAGAATCGAACAATTAACCTTTACCCGTTTCATTGCCGCACTAACGGTTGTGTTTTTTCACTATGGCAGTCACGTTTTCCCCGCCAACTTACCACTGCTCAACCCGCTGTTTAACGCCGGACCTATCGCTGTCAGTTACTTCTATGTACTGTCGGGTTTTATTATGGCGATTGCTTATCACGCCCCCGATACGCACATCCCCTTTCAGGCAAAACGCTATTGGTTAGCTCGTATTGCCCGCATTTACCCGGTGTACCTGTTAGCTTTACTGTTAATGATTGCTGCTAAATTCCACGCGGCAGGTCAAGACCCGCTCACCGTTTTGCTGAGTATCAGCATGTTACAAGCTTGGATACCGGGCTACCCACTATCACTGAATGCACCGGGTTGGTCGTTATCGGTTGAAGCATTTTTCTACGTGTGTTTTCCGCTGTTGGTCATGCTTACCAAACGCCATCAGTTGCGTACTCTGAGTATTGGTACAGTGGTTTTATGGCTTGTAACCCAAATCCTTCACACCACCTTATTGAATAGCCCTGCTTACCAACCCTTTACTGCGTTACACGACCTTATTTACTACAACCCCGTGATGCACCTCAGTACATTTCTCTTGGGTTTCATTAGTGGTGCGACTTTACAAGAAGGCAAATGGCAACGGTGGCGTACACCAGCCTTCAATCACCCCGCCTTATTCGGCATTACGCTTGGCATCATCGGTTTACTCATTATGCGTGAACCACTTATCGCGGCTACAGGTTTGCGCTTTGATTACACCAATGGTTTGATTGCGCCCTTATTTGCCAGTTTCATTGTGCTACTCACCTTAAATGAATCATGCTTACGCAGCGTTTTATGCCACCCGTGGTTGGTATTGTTGGGTGAAGCCAGCTTTTCGCTCTACATTTTGCAAAAACCATTGCACGGCATTTATGAAAAAGCGGTGACGCATTGGATTCCAGCCGACAGTGCCATACACTTTTACTTATTTATTGTGGTACTCACGGCAAGCGCATTAGCCTCCTATTGGTTTTTTGAGACACCAATGCGACGTTTCATCAACAACATTGTTACGCGCAAACGCTGAGACTTGCTACAATCGGGCAACTTTTTTGACTCAGTAAAATTAGAAACAGATCATGCAAGACCCTAAGCACATATTCACCCAAGGTCGTCATTCAAACCTGTTGCCACCAGACACCATGCCTCATCACGAAACCTTGGATTTACGTGAATTCGGACGAACCTTGTCGCGCTATCAACGCATGATCGGTTTCATCACCGCAGCAATCACACTGCTCATGTTGCTCTACGCTTTGTTTAGCGCGGCGGTGTACAAAGCAACGGCAACGCTACAAATTGACCGCGAACCCACCAAAATTGGCACGCTCGAATTACCCAACGCGGGCGATATTCGCGATACGCGCGACTTTTATCAAACCCAATTTGAACTCATTCAAAGCCACAAAGTGGCTTCGCAAGTCATCGATGATTTACGCTTACTGGAAACCTTACCCGCTGCGTCTTTCAGTGAACGCCTGAAACTGTGGCTGGGTTTTATGCAACCCGAAGAACGCCGCGCCAATATTGAAGACGCTTTGCTGGAAAACTTAACGGTTGAGCCAGTGAAAAACTCGCGCTTAGTCGCGATCAGCTACACCGCCAAAGATGCGAAAACCGCAGCGGAATACGCCAATGCTTTCGTCGATGCCTTTGTCAGCATGAATGGTATCAAACTGCATTCAACACTCAATAATGCCCTCACTGCTCTGCAACAAAGCATTAGCGAAAACGAATACCAACAACTCAAATTAGCCGCTGATACCTTACCGAATAACATCAGCGTGATTGACTCAGCATCCGCACCTCACCGTCAGCAAAAACCTAAATTACTGGTATTGTTGCTGCTTGGAACACTGTTAGGTTTATTAGTTGGCATGGCTACCGCGTTCCTGCGTGACTTTTTGGATCACACCGTGCGCAATGTCGACAGTTTAGAACGTGAAACACAACTCCCCGTACTCGCGGTAATCCCTGAAACCGCCGCACCATCGCCGAGCGTCCTTGCTAACATGGTCTTGCGCAAAACACGCTCAGCGATTGCCGAAGCCTTTCGCACCTTACGCACCGCTTTACACTTCCAACTGCCAACGCAGAAAGATGGCTATGTACTGCTGATTACCAGCAGTTGTGCCAATGAAGGTAAAACCACCGTAACCTGCAACTTAGCCTGTACTTACGCACAAGCTGGGCATCGGGTATTAATCATTGATACCGATTTACGCAACCCAACCGCACACAAATTGTTAAACGTCCATAGCAAAATCGGCTTAAGTGATTACTTGGCAGACAAAGTAGATGCCTTTGATATTATCGAAAAGACTAGCATCAATAATTTATTTTTAATCCCCGCAGGATGGCAACCGCAAGACCCCGCTGACATGCTGGCATCACCATTAATGAAAAACTTACTGTCAGAAATGCGCCGCGAATTTGACTACATCCTATTGGATACCCCTCCGGTATTGGGATTAGCCGACACGTTGGTATTAACCCCATTAGCTGCCACAACCTTGCTCACCGTGCGGGCAGAAAGCACCCAAATGGACATGGTACGCCAAGTCTTAAAACGCTTGCGTCAGGCGCGTGCTCCCCTTGGTGGTATCATTCTGAACAGTGCGGATTTCAGCAATAGCCGCAGTTATGGTTACGCCTACGCAGCCTACCCATACGCTGAGGCACAAAACGAATCGCTTACGTCTTACCCACAACTGAACACCATCATTACCCACGTTCAGCATTGGGTGAAACGCTTAACAAGAACTTGAGAAAAGGAGAATACTGGTGTCGATTGCTTTAGCTTTGCATGTTTTATCTGTAGTTGTTTGGGTTGGCGGCATGTTTTTCGCCTACATGGCGTTACGCCCTGTCGCGGCTAGCGTGCTCGAACCACCGGCTCGTTTAACCTTATGGGCTGGCGTATTCGCACGCTTTTTCCCTTGGGTTTGGGCAGCCGTTGGGTTAATCCTTGTGACGGGTTATGGCATGTTATTCGGTTTTATGGGCGGCTTTGCGGGTGCTCCAGTCTTCGTACACATCATGAATGGTTTGGGTTTGATCATGATGGCGATTTTCATACACGTTTACTTCGCGCCGTATCAACGCTTGCGCCAAGCAGTTGCGGAATCACGTTGGGCAGATGGCGGTAAAGCGTTAGCCCAGATTCGCGTCTTAGTCGGAGTAAATACCCTTATCGGCTTAGCCACCATCGTTATCGCAACCGCAGGCAGAACTTGGTAGTCATGGACGTATTACGTTTACGCGATAGTAGTCTTGAAGCTGTCAGTGCATTATTCGCGCGTTACGGATTAAGCTTTACCCTCGTGGCTGATCAAACGCCGATTCCGGGGAGTTTCTGGCACGAAGCAGAAGCAGGGATTGTTGGCTTGGATGTCTTAGGGCGCATGGACACACCCTTGCACTCTTTACTGCACGAAGGCTGCCACACCATCTGCATGGATGCACAACGCCGCACCGTGTTACACACCGATGCTGAAGGGGACTATGCGGAAGAGGATGCCGTGTGTTACTTGCAAATTTTGCTGGCAGATTTCTTGCCGAATTTCAGCAAAGAACGCATGTGGCAGGACATGGATACTTGGGGTTACACCTTCCGTCTCGGTTCAGCACAACACTGGTTTGAAGCAGATGCCGAAGATGCACATCAATGGCTGATTGACCACGGTTTACTCAGCAGCAATGATGAACTGATCTTTAAACTACGGGATTAGCCAGCAAACCGCCGAAAATAAAAAAGCCCGACCTACCACACAGTAAGCCGGGCTTTTTTTAAGCCTTAACGCTTAGTTTTTGTCTTTATCGACCAGTTTGTTCGCGCCAATCCACGGCATCATTGCACGCAGTTTGCCACCCGTTACTTCGATTGGGTGTGCTGCATTGTTACGACGGTATGCCGTCATGGATGGGTAATTCATTGCACCTTCGGTGATGAACATTTTCGCGTATTCGCCGTTTTGAATGCGTTTCAGCGCATTGCGCATTGCCGCACGCGATTGTTCATTAATGACTTCAGGACCAGTAACGTACTCACCGTACTCCGCATTATTGGAGATGGAGTAGTTCATGTTAGCAATGCCGCCTTCGAACATCAGGTCAACAATCAGTTTCAGTTCGTGCAAGCACTCGAAGTAAGCCATTTCTGGCTCATAGCCCGCTTCAACCAGTGTTTCAAAGCCCATTTTCACCAGTTCAACCGCGCCACCGCACAGAACCGCTTGCTCACCAAACAGGTCGGTTTCGGTTTCGTCTTTGAACGTGGTTTCGATAATGCCAGTACGACCACCGCCAACCGCAGAAGCGTAAGACAGTGCAACTTCTTTGGCTTGACCGGAAGCATTTTGGTAAATCGCGATCAGGTCAGGAATACCGCCGCCTTTAACAAATTCAGAGCGCACAGTGTGACCCGGTGCTTTTGGTGCGATCATGATAACGTCCAAATCAGCGCGTGGCACGATTTGGTTGTAGTGAATCGCAAAGCCGTGTGCGAATGCCAGTGTCGCACCTTGTTTCAGGTTTGGCTCGATTTCTTGCTTGTACAGTTGGCTTTGGAATTCATCTGGAGTCAGAATCATCACCACATCCGCAGAAGCAACCGCTTCCGCAACCGATGTAACTTTCAGACCCGCGCCTTGCGCTTTTTTCACAGTTGGTGAACCAACGCGCAAGCCAACGGTGACATCAACACCAGAATCTTTCAGGTTGCAAGCATGAGCGTGACCTTGTGAACCGTAACCGATAATGGAAACTTTTTTGCCACGGATAATGGAAAGATCTGCGTCTTTGTCGTAATAAATGTTCAATGCCATGAGATAAGTTACCTTGTAATCAAATCTTAAATATTGTCTTTAAATCAATGAATTAGGTGCGCAGTGCCGTTTCGCCACGCGCGATGCCCATTCCACCTGAGCGGACAACTTCGAGAATACGGAATTCTTTCAACGCACTCACAAAAGCATCCAACTTGCTGCTATCGCCAGTCAATTCAATGGTGTAGGTTTTGTCCGTTACATCAATGATATTGCCACGGAAAATATCCGACAGCCGCTTAACTGCTTCGCAAGCCGCATTTTTGTCAACGCCAACTTTAACGAACATCATTTCGCGTTCGATGTGGGAATGTTGGGACAAGTCCATGACTTTCACCACATCAATCAGCTTGTGTAATTGCTTGAGGATTTGCTCAACAATTTCTTCGCTACCGCGTGTCACCAGCGTTAAGCGCGACAGTGTTGCATCTTCTGTCGGCGCAACGGTCAGGGATTCAATATTATAACCCCGTGCGGAGAATAATCCGGCAACACGTGACAACGCGCCCGCTTCATTCTCCATCAAAATGGAAATTACATGCCGCATTTTGTCACCTACACCAGAATCATTTCATTATGACCAGCACCGGCTGGAACCATTGGGTATACGTTGTTTTCTTGCATCGTAATGAAGTCCATGAAAACCAGACGATCTTTCATCGCCATCGCTTCTTGCAATGCACCTTCAACGTCGCTGACCTTTTCGATCCGCATCCCGACATGCCCGTAAGCTTCGGTCAGTTTCACGAAATCGGGTAAGGAATCCATGTAAGACATGGCATAACGCTTCTGATAGAAGAACTCTTGCCATTGGCGAACCATGCCGAGGTAGCCATTATTCAAGCAGATGATTTTCACGGGCAGACGGTATTGCAAACAAGTAGCCAGTTCTTGGATACACATTTGGATACTGCCATCACCGGTAATGCAGGTGACAGTTTCTTGCGGGAACGCCAATTGCACGCCCATTGCGGCTGGCAAACCAAAGCCCATCGTGCCTAAACCACCGGAGTTAATCCAACGATTCGGCTTATTGAACTTGTAGTATTGCGCTGCCCACATTTGATGCTGACCCACGTCAGAACAAACGTAAGCATCACCGTTGGTGACTTCCCACAGTTTTTCGACCACGTATTGCGCACGAATTGCACCATTCGGGTCTTGCGTGTATTTCATACACTCAACACTGCGCCACGCTTCAATCTGTTTCCACCACACGGCTAAATCGGCGGCATCCGGCACTTGCTTGCGATTGCGGTATTCTTCCATCAACTCGACAATAACGTGCTTCACGTCACCCACGATAGGCACGTCGACTTTCACGTTTTTGGAAATGGACGCTGGGTCAATATCAACGTGAATAATTTTGGCGTATGGACAGAATTTTTCGATATTCCCCGTTACACGGTCATCGAAACGCGCACCAATGGCAATCACCAAATCTGCATGGTGCATCGCATTGTTGGCTTCGTAAGTACCGTGCATCCCCAACATGCCAACAAACTGTTTATCCATTGAAGGATAAGCACCCAAACCCATCAGCGTGTTAGTGATTGGGAAACCCAACTCGCGCGTCAGTTCCGTTAACTCATGAGACGCGCCGGACAAAACCACACCACCACCGGTGTACAGGATGGGCTTTTTCGCTTCCAGTATCAAATCAACCGCACGACGAATTTGGCGTTTATTACCTTTAACCGTCGGGTTGTAAGAACGCATGGTGATTTCTTTCGGGTAATGGAATTCACAACGCGCAGTGGTAATGTCTTTCGGAATATCCACCAATACTGGACCTGGACGACCTGTACTAGCGATAAAAAACGCTTTCTTAATGGTTGTTGCCAGATCTTTTACGTCTGTCACTAAGAAATTGTGTTTTACGCACGGGCGGGTAATGCCCACAATGTCCACTTCTTGGAACGCATCGTTACCAATCAGTGCGCGTGGGACTTGCCCCGTGAACACCACTAGCGGCACAGAGTCCATATAGGCATCGGCAATACCTGTAACGGCATTGGTCGCACCGGGGCCAGATGTCACTAGCACCACGCCCGGTTTATTGGTTGCTTTGGCGTAACCCTCGGCTGCATGTACAGCCGCTTGTTCATGTCTTACCAGAATGTGATTGACTTCTTCCTGTGCTTTATACAACGCATCGTATATGAACAGGACAGCACCTCCGGGATAACCGAAGATGGTTTCAACCCCTTCTTCCTTAAGACACTCGACGAATATCTCGGCTCCGGTCAGTTCCACTCTAGACTCTCCGTAAATCGCTAATGGCGAAGGAAAAGACTCGAATCATAATACGAATAATGTTGGGATGACACCCCCAAAAGAAGCGGATACTGGATTTTTTCTGCGGATTGTGCATAAACGCAAAAAAGCCACGCAAGAGCGTGGCTTTTAAGGAATTTGGTGGCTATGACTAGATTCGAACTAGTGACCCCATCATTATGAGTGATGTGCTCTAACCAACTGAGCTACATAGCCGAGAAGGCGTGCATGATATGTATTTTCTGACTTTCTGTCAACAAGGTTTTTTCAATTTTTGGCAATGCTATACTTCACACATGATACTTTACATACACGGCTTTAACTCTTCCGCGCTTTCCGGCAAAGCGCAGGAAAGCAAACGTTGGTTGGAAGCTCGCGGACGTGCGGAGGAATGGGTGTGCCCCGACCTGCCGCATCGCCCCGCTCAAGCGATCCAACTACTCACCCAAATCATCGAAAAAGCTGACAAACCGCCCAAATTGATTGGTAGTTCCTTGGGCGGTTTTTATGCCACACACCTCGTGGCACGTTACGGATTGAAAGCCGTACTGATTAACCCAGCCGTTCATGCGGGTTTGCTCTTGCGCCCATTGATTGGTACGCAACAACAAAATTGGTATAACAACACCCGTTACGATTTCACCGCCGCGCACATTGAGGAACTGACCGCGATTGATCAACTTGCTCCGGCTTACCCCAACAATTTGCTGGTGATGTTAGAAACTGCTGACGAAACCCTGAATTGGCGTGAAGCCCACCATTATTATCACGAAGCGCACCAATTGGTTTTCCAAGGTGGTGATCACGGCTTCACACGCTTTCGTGATGTTTTGGAATTGATTGATAGATTCTAATAAGGTTGCAAACATGGCACGCATTGTCATTATTGGTGGCGGTCCTGCGGGACTAATGGCAGCCGAACAAATCAGTCTGGCGGGTTACGCAGTGGATTTGTATGATGCAATGCCATCTGTGGGGCGTAAATTACTCTTAGCTGGTATTGGCGGACTTAACATTACGCATTCAGAAGCCTTCGAGCCGTTTTGCCAACGCTACGATACAGCCAGTCGCGCCTACTTATTGCCATTATTGCAGCAGTTCGGCGCACCACAATTGCAACAATGGTGTGCGAATTTGGGCATTGAAACGTTTGTTGGCACATCAGGGCGTGTCTTTCCCAAGGCAATGAAAGCAGCCCCGTTACTACGCGCGTGGTTAGCACGCCTTAAACAACACGGGGTGCATATTCATCCGCGTCATCGCTGGCTCGGTTGGAATGCAAATGGCGAATTACGTTTTCAGTACCCTGATGGTGAAATCGGCGTTGCTTATGATGCGGTGGTATTAGCCTTAGGCGGCGGTAGTTGGAAAAAACTCGGTAGTGATGGCGCGTGGATTCCGCTGTTACAAGCACATAACGTGGCTATTACAGCGTTAAAACCTGCTAATTGCGGATTTTTATGCCAATGGAGCGAGCATTTAAGCCAACGCTACGCAGGTTCGCCCTTAAAATCCGTTGCATTAAGCTTTACTGATTTGCACGAACAGCACGAAACTCGCATGGGCGAAATGATCCTAACTGCACAGGGCGTTGAAGGTAGTTTGGTTTACGCATTATCTGCCCGTTTACGCGACACGCTCAATACGCATGGCAAAGCCACATTCACCCTTGATTTGCTGCCACATTACACATCAGCGCAAGTACTGCAATTGCTCCAGCAAAAACCCGCGAATAAAAGTCTTAGCACTTACCTGAAAACACGCTTGAAGTTAGATGCCGCCAAAACCGCATTACTGTTTGAAACATTGCCTAAAACACAGCTCAGTGATGCGCAACAACTCGCCGCAATACTCAAAGCCATCCCGATTACCGTCACAGCAACCACGCCAATGGACGAAGCGATTAGTACCGCTGGCGGCGTATGCTGGCAGGAACTCAATGCTGACCTGATGTTGCAGAAAATACCTAAGGTTTTCTGTGCAGGGGAAATGTTGGATTGGGAAGCACCGACTGGAGGCTATTTGCTCACTGCGTGTTTTGCCAGCGGAATACAGGCAGGACAAGGGGTGGTGCGCTGGTTAGCAGCCAATCCCAACGATAGATGCTAACAACGGCAAACAGCCGGAATTACTCCGGCTTTTTGTTTGGTTTCTACACGAAAACGTTATACATTGAACAAGAAGTTCAACACGTCGCCGTCTTTCACAATGTACTCTTTACCTTCCGCACGCATTTTGCCCGCTTCTTTCGCGCCTTGCTCACCGTTATAAGCAATGAAGTCGTCGTAAGCAATGGTTTGCGCACGAATAAAGCCGCGCTCGAAATCGGTGTGAATCACGCCAGCCGCTTGTGGTGCAGTCGCATTTTTACGAATTGTCCACGCACGGACTTCTTTCACACCAGCGGTGAAGTAAGTTTGCAAACCCAGCAATGAGTAACCCGCACGAATCACGCGATTCAAACCCGGCTCATCCAAGCCCATGCTTTGTAAGAATTCGTCGCGCTCGTCGTCTTCGAGTTGTGACAATTCTTCTTCCATTGCCGCACAAACAGGCACAACTTGCGCACCTTCTTTTTGCGCAATGGCGTTCACCGCATCCAAATACGGGTTATTTTCAAAACCATCGTCATTCACATTCGCAATGAATAACAACGGTTTGATACTCAGCAAATGCAGGTCACGGATCAACAAACGCTCTTCTGTGGACAATGCCAAAGAACGCGCGGAATGGCCTTCTGCCAAATGGTTATACAGACGCTCGACGATTTCTTTTTGCTTCAGCGCGTCTTTATTACCCGATTTAGAAGCCTTGGTATAGCGTGTTACGGCTTTTTCCGTGGTATCGAGATCAGCTAACACCAACTCGGTGTTAATAGTTTCAATATCCGATGCAGGGTCGATTTTATTTGCAACGTGGATAATGTCGTCATTATCAAAGCAACGTACCACTTGTGCAATCGCATCCGTTTCACGAATGTGCGCTAAGAATTTATTCCCCAAACCTTCGCCCTGCGACGCACCCGCTACCAAGCCAGCAATGTCCACGAATTCCATTGTGGTTGGCAGAATGCGTTCTGGCTTAACGATTTTTGCCAATGCTTCCAAACGCGAGTCAGGCATGGGCACAATCCCCACATTCGGCTCAATGGTACAGAAAGGGTAGTTTGCTGCTTCGATGCCTGCTTTGGTCAGGGCGTTAAACAGAGTGGATTTACCAACGTTTGGCAAACCAACAATCCCGCACTTGAATCCCATGTGTCGTACCTTGTCTTGTGTCTTAGAGTCGATTAACGGCTGTGCAGCTTTTGCATGGCTTGCTGCATTTCACCGCTTAAGATTAGTTCAATTTGCGCGGCGGCGGTATCAATTGCCCGCAAAATCACGGCTTCATCTGCCACACTAGGGCGTGATAAGACGTAATCCACCACTTGATTGCGATCACCGGGATGCCCAATGCCTAAACGCAATCGCCAATAATTTGCCGTCATGTGTGCATGAATATCGCGCAAACCATTATGCCCGCCATGCCCACCAGCTTGCTTAAGCCGCACATCACCGGCTGGAATGTCCAGTTCGTCATGTGCCACTAAAATTTGCTCTACCGGAATTTGGTAGAAATTCGCCAGTTGGCTTACTGCTAAACCACTGCGATTCATGAAAGTCATCGGTTTCAGCAACCACACCGTGCGGCTACCCACTTGCAACTTACACGCTTCACCGGAAAAACGTTTCTCGGTTGCCAATCTGCCTGAGTAACGCCGTGCCAGTTCGTCAACAAACCAAAACCCGGCATTGTGCCGGGTTTTGTCGTACTGGCTGCCCGGGTTGCCCAAACCTACAATGAGGCGTATGGGTGTTCCCATCAGTCGTTACCTTAGTGGCAAGCAGCAACAGGTTGGTCGTGGTCTTCACCCAGAGCCAATTGTGCCAAGCTCACGCCTTCTGGCAGTTTCAGATCAGACATGTGCAGAATTTGACCTTTTTCGATGTCGATCAAATCAACCTCAATGAACTCTGGCAGGAATTTAGGCAAGCAAGAAATTTCAACTTCAGTCAGGTTATGGCTGATAGTCGCGCCTTGCTCTTTCACACCCTTGGAGTTTTCTGCATTGATGAAGTGCAACGAAACGTGAACGTTGATTTCTTCATCATCTTTAATGCGTTGCAGGTCAGCGTGCATCACGATAGGTTTTGCAGGATGACGTTGCAGATCACGCAATACGACTTGCTCTTTACGATCACCGAAATCAACGGTAATGATTTGCGAGTAGAACGCTTCTTCTTGCAAATTGCGAATCAGTTCATTGTGACGCAAAGAAATGGATTGCGCATCTTGACCCGCACCGTATACAACCGCTGGCACCAAACCTTGGTTACGCAGGCGGCGGCTCGCACCCTTACCCTGCAATTCACGTGCCTGCGCTTGCAGAACGAATTGTTTTGACATGATATTACTCCAAATTAATGGCTGCCGAACCGCGACCAGTCGACAACCGAACTAAACCCCAAAGCGGGGAGCTTAAAAATACAGCTTAACGCTTACAAACCTTCAAACAGGGAGCTAACAGACTCGTCCTGATTGATGCGCAGAATGGTTTTCGCCAACACACCCGCTACTGAAAGCTGACGTATTTTAGAACATTCTTTTGCACTGTCGCTTAATGGAATGGTGTCAGTAACAACCACTTCATCTAGCTGAGAATTAGCAATATTGCTAACCGCTTTACCAGAGAAAACCGCATGACTTGCATAAGCAGAAACGCTCAATGCACCGTGTTGCTTCAGGGCTGCGGCAGCATTGCACAGCGTACCACCGGTATCGATTAAGTCATCGACTAAAATGCAGTGACGACCTTCGACATGACCGATGATATTCATGATTTCAGATTTGTTCGGCTCAGGACGACGCTTGTCAATGATGGCTAAATCTGCATCACCAAGACCTTTTGCTAATGCACGCGCACGCACTACACCGCCCACATCTGGGGATACGACCATTGTATGCGGTAAATTCTTCGACAGAATGTCATTCAACAGCACGCCAGAAGCATAGATGTTATCGACAGGGAGATCGAAGAAACCTTGTACTTGATCCGAGTGGAGGTCAATGGTCAATACACGGTCAACACGCGCGGTAGAGATCATATCCGCCACTAATTTCGCCGAAATGGGTACACGACGTGAACGCACACGGCGGTCTTGACGCGCATAACCATAGTAGGGGATCACGGCTGTCACACGTCCGGCAGAAGCGCGATAAAGCGCGTCGACGATGATCAGCAGTTCCATGAGGTTATCGTTGGTTGGAGCGCAGGTAGACTGCACAACGAACACATCCCGACCACGCACGTTTTCCAAAATCTCAACATGCACTTCGCCATCGCTGAAGCGTTCTGCTTTGATTTTACCGAGAGGAATACCGAGGTGATCGACGACTTTGTGGGCGAGTTCCGGGTTGGCTGTGCCCGTAAACACCATCATTCTATCGTCAGACATGACATATCCGCATTGAGTGTGGGAAAGGGAATGGCAGGGCTGCCAGGATTCGAACCTGGGAATGCTGGAATCAAAATCCAGTGCCTTACCGCTTGGCGACAGCCCTACTGCGAAAACCATCAGATGGTTATTTTTGTGTAGATTCGGCTTAGAAAATGGCAGGGCCGCCAGGATTCGAACCTGGGAATGCTGGAATCAAAATCCAGTGCCTTACCGCTTGGCGACGGCCCTATATACCGATCTACTTACGACAGCAATTGCGACAATTGCTGTTGCACAGGCGAATTATTCATACCGTGTGCGACAAAACCAAACCATTTGCTGGGCAAGTCTTGCAGGATTGTTTCACCTTCAAGCTTGCTATCAACTGGAGCAAACAAACAACTGCCTGATCCCGTCAATCTAGCATCAGCGTACTGAGAGAGCCAGCTTATCGCTGTGGCAACTTCAGGGAAACGCTGCTCGACAACTGGTTGAAACACGTTAGTGCCTTGCCCGTTGAGGAAGGCGGCTAATGTAATCGGTGGGCAGTCGCGTGTCAAGTCCGTAGCCGAAAAAAGTTCAGCGGTTGGTACATGCACACGTGGATGAATCACCACATACCAAGCAGGAGGCAAATCCACTGGTGTTAATTGCTCACCAACCCCTTCTGCCCATGCCGCATGACCGCGCACAAATACCGGAACATCCGCCCCTAAGCGCAAACCCAGTGCAGCTAAAGCATCGACATCCAAACCGCATTGCCACAAATGG
Organism: Pseudomonadota bacterium; assembly: GCA_039797295.1. Lineage (GTDB taxonomy): Bacteria > Pseudomonadota > Gammaproteobacteria > Thiotrichales > Thiotrichaceae > Thiothrix. The sequence goes on from JBDKID010000010.1 coordinate 60,607, forward strand.
TTCAAACCCAGTAACACGCTGGCAGCATCCGAACTACCACCACCTAAACCACCGCCCATTGGAATGCGTTTGGTAACGTCAATATCCACGCCATACACACTTCCCGTCGTTTGCTGTAACAGCTTTGCCGCCCGCACGGTTAAATCCGTAGCGGCTGGCACATCGACCGCACCTGTCACACGCTGGATGACACCATCCGTGCGACGCTGGAGTCGAATGGTGTCGGCAAAATCCACAAAGGTGAACACGGTTTGCAGCAGATGATAACCATCCGCACGCCGCCCCGTGATGTGTAAAAACAGGTTTAACTTCGCCGGAGCAGGTAAAGTAAGGCTATCCATAAACGTGTCAATTCGTAACTAGTTAATCAATAACGGGTTTGCCACTCTTTGGCGATCACTTTGACTTTGGTATTTTCCACCGCACGACTTAAGCTGATTTTGTCGGGCAATGCCAAGAAACCGTCACCTTGCCAGCCGTTGTATTCCACTAACCAGCCGGATTGCTGCAAAGTTTGCGGACGACCCACGTTATCCAATACCACATTTTCCACAGGTACTTCTGGTGACGGAATCCCGCGTACCCAGTACTTCATGCCAGAAACAGGCAGCGATACACCCATTTGCCCCTGTAATAAACGCTCAGCACTTGCATCGCGGTACGTTTTACCATTCGCCTGAAGCGTTACATCAGTAGCCGTACCATTCAAATACGCCATGACTGAACCTGTAATCGGGTTCTTAATGTTCATTTCGTACTGATCTTTGCCTTGTTGCAACCATGACAAACCAAACGACGCGCTTTGATCACGGAACTGCAAACCCACTTTGCCTTGCAAACGCCACGAACTCATGCTGGCAAAACGAGCCTGACGTTGCTGCCAAGCCGTTTGTGGATCACTTGGTGCAACCGCTGGCGTGCCTGAATTACTGGTTGTTGGAGCTTTGGTTTGCGTCGCACACCCAGCCAATGACAGCACACAGCAGGCTGTCAACGTCCATTTTTTCATGTCGGTCATCCTAATTGATGGGGTTCTGATGCAGTTTGATGCGTCATTACAAAATTACAAACTGGCTAACTTTTGTTTGATGCTAATCAGCATAGGATCATTCGGGAACTTCTCAAGCATATGCTGCAAAATCATTTTCGCCTCCGCATTATTGCCACGCGCCGCTAAAACTTCGACGAGGTGACTGGCAATCTCCGGCTCTTGCAACCCAGCATAAGCTTTGCGCAACCACTTTTCTGCGTCATCCAATTTGCCAGTGCGAAATGAAATCCACCCCATACTATCCATAATCGCGGGGTCATCGGGGCGTTTCGCTAAGGCTTTACCAATGAAATCGGCGGCTTCGGGGTAGCGTTTACTATTCTCGACCAACATATAACCGAGGGCATTGAGGTAGGTCGCGTCATCCGGTTTGAGCTTCAAAATCGCGCGTAAATCGCTTTCAGCAGCGGTAAAATTCTTCGCGCGTTCACGGCTTAATGCCCGTGCATACAGTAAATCCGTGTCATTAGGTTTCGCTTGTAAAGCATGATCTAACACCGTAATAGCTGCTTTGTATTGTTGTTGTTCGTGCAATAACTGTGCTTCCATCAATTGCAGACGGCTTTTACGCTCAACGGTATCCGCTGCGGCAACTTGCTCAGCCAACCATTTGCGTGTTGTTGGTAAACCTTGCTGCTTAAACATCAAATTGACTACGCGCCCTAATGCCTCCGCGCCAAACGTGCCGCTGGTGGCTTGTTGGTAAGCAGTGAGAGCTTCTTGTGGGTGATTCAAACCTTCTTGGATTTGCCCCATGAAGTAATTCGCATCCGCCGCATGATCCGGCACTTGTTGCAGTTTCTTAATCAAGGGTTCGGCAAAAGCGTATTCTTTTTGCTCAATGTACAAAATGCCGAGGCTATATAAAATTTCAGCATTATCCGGCTGCGCGGCATATAACTGTTTAAATAATGCCGTCGCGTCTTGCCCACGATCCGCCAACATTAGTAAGCGTGCATAATCCAACTTCACTTCGGGATTTTTACTGGTTTTGGCAAGCGGTTCTAAAGCGGCAATCGCTTCAGGAATGTGTTTCTGACTAATCAGGGCTTTAGCCATTAAACGCGCGGCTTGTTCTTTTTGCGGATCATCACCTTGCTCTTTGGCAACACTGGCTGCTTTCAACGCCACATCCGCATTACCCATATTCAAAGCCATTGTCGCAAGGATCAATTGCGCACGCGGTGAGGCATCCACTTTTTCTACGTAACGCTTAAATACTTCATAAGTTTGATCCGCTTGGGAATCCAAAGTCAGTAACGACACGATAAATTCAAATCCATGCCCTTCTTTCTTTTCAACTTCATCACGCACGAACACCAAATCCGGCACGACATCATCGTATTTTGCATTGCGCATATTGAGTAAGGCGCGGTATTGATGAGCATCTGCTGAATTGGGTTCGAGCTTAATCCACACCGCTAAGGCACGAGTGGCTAATGCCAAATCACCTGCCCGAATCGCTAATTCCGCCGCACGTTTGGCAATCGCTGGGTCTTGCGCCTGTTCGGCTGCCGCGACGTAATGCAAGGCTGCTTGCGCTGCATCACCTTTCCGCGCGAACATTTCCGCCGCCAAAATGTTATACATTTGATAGCTCAATGGCGTGCTGAACTTTGCAACATCCGTCGCGTTATCACCGCCATTCACCACCTGTTGGTCGGCCAGCGAACGATTACCAACGGCACAACCTCCCATCAAGAGAATGAAGGTGAAACCGACAAAACGACGGGGTAAACGGGTTTTTGGCATTTTTTGTCTCCGGTAGGGCAACACCCAAATGCACCAGTTATGTTGGTTTTCAGGATATATTCAGTGAATCACCTTGTAATCCCGCATAACGTAGCAGAAAATTCGCGGTTCTGAAAATTATATCGTTGGTATAAGTTGCTGAATGTCCATCCTGATAGTCGGAGTAAATCATAAAACCGCACCTGTAGCCATTCGGGAGAAAGTCGCTTTCTCGCCCGATAGTATGCCGCAGGCATTACACTCTGCCCATCAAGTTGTGCAGGAAAATCTCATCCTGTCCACTTGCAACCGCACGGAAGTTTACGCCGCCAGCAGCCAAGTGCAATCGCTAGATGCATTAGTGGAATGGTTAGCGACTTGGCACAACATTCCTGCCGAACAGCTCAGACCGTATCTGTATATTTACCACCAAGACGACGCAGTACGCCATGCCTTGCGTGTCGCTTGTGGTTTGGATTCGTTAGTCTTGGGTGAACCGCAAATCCTTGGGCAACTCAAATCCGCATTGCAAGCCGCCAGTGACAACCACGTCACGGGTAATCAACTCAATCGCTTAATGCAACACGCTTTTTCCACCGCGAAAAAAGTCCGCACACAAACCAGTATTGGCGCGAACCCTATTTCAGTGGCATTTGCCGCCGTGAGTTTGGCAAAACAGATTTTCAGCAAACTGGAAAAGCAAACCGCACTGTTGATTGGCGCGGGCGAAACCATTGAGCTGGTCGGCAAGCATTTAGCCACGAACAAAATCGGCAAGATCATGGTGGCAAACCGCAGCGTGGATAAAGCCGAAAAACTCGCAGCGGAATACGGCGGCAAAGGCATTGGTTTAAGCGATATTGCCGAATATTTACCACAAGCGGACATTGTGATTTCCTCTACCGCTTCACCTGTACCAATTTTGGGCAAAGGTACGGTCGAACGTGCTTTGAAAATCCGCAAACATCGCCCAATGTTCATGGTCGACATTGCCGTACCGCGTGACATTGAGCAAGAAGTCAGCCAATTGGACGATGTGTATTTGTACACTGTGGATGATTTGCAATCCGTTATCGAAGAAAACTTGCAATCACGACGCGCAGCGGCTGAACAAGCCGAAAACATGGTGGTCGCGGAAGTCGACAATTTCATGGCTTGGTTACGAGCGCAAGATCACATGGGTGTGATTCGCGAGTACCGCGCCCGCACCGAACACATCCGTCAGGAAGTGCTAGACAAAGCCCTGAACTTGCTGCATAACGGCAAATCAGCGGAAGAAGCTCTACAATTCTTAGCACATACCCTAACCAATAAACTCTCGCACGACGCAACCCAAGCCATGCACCACGCAGCGCGTTGTGACAATCATGCGTTATTGAGCAGTGCGCGATACTTATTTAACTTACCCAACCCTATTGACGAGAACGGCTAAACATTCGTGAAAGCATCCATTCTGCATAAACTTGAGGCGTTGAGCGAACGCTACGCCGAAATTGCTGCCTTGTTAGGCGAGTCCGACGTGATCAGCAATCAGGAGCAATTTCGCAAATTATCCATTGAATACAGCCAACTCGAACCCGTTGCTCAGCACTTTCACACCTACCAACAAACGCTGGCAGATTTAGAGACGGCGCAAGAATTACTCGCTGACCCCGAAATGCGCGAGATGGCTGCTGAAGAAATCGATGCCGCCAAAGCTCGCCAAGCTGAATTAGAAATCGACCTGCAAAAACTGTTGCTACCCAAAGACCCGAACGACAATAGCAACGTGTTTTTGGAGATTCGTGCTGGAACGGGCGGCGACGAAGCAGCGATTTTCGCAGGCGATTTATTCCGCATGTATTCGCGTTACGCCGAAAGCCGTCGCTGGCAAATCGAAGTCATTAGCCAAAACGAAGGTGAACACGGCGGTTACAAGGAAATCATTTCGCGCATTATTGGGCAAGGTGCGTATTCGCGCTTGAAGTTTGAATCCGGCGCACACCGCGTCCAGCGCGTTCCTGCCACCGAATCACAAGGGCGCGTGCATACCTCTGCCGCCACCGTCGCCATTCTGCCCGAAGTCGGCGAAGTCGAAGCCACCGACATTAACCCAGCGGATTTGAAAATCGACACCTACCGCGCCTCCGGTGCAGGTGGTCAGCACGTTAATAAGACCGAATCGGCGATTCGCATTACGCACATGCCAACGGGAATTGTGGTGGAATGCCAAGATGAACGTTCGCAACATAAAAACCGCGCCAAAGCGATGGGCTTGTTACAAGCACGGATTCTGGAAGGCGAACGCCAAAAGCAAGCCAGCGAACAAGCCGAAACGCGGCGCAATTTGGTGGGTTCGGGGGATCGTTCCGAACGCATTCGCACTTACAATTACCCGCAAGGGCGCGTTACCGATCACCGCATTAACCTAACCCTGTACAAGTTAGATGACATGATGATTGGTAATGTGGATCAAATCATTGAGCCGCTGATTCAAGAATACCAAGCGGATCAATTAGCTGCCTTGTCGGATGAGTCATAAGGTGCAGGAAGGCACGATTCAAGCTTTATTGAATGCGGCGATTCAGGCATTACAAACCACGTCAGAATCGCCGCGTGCCGATGCGGAAATCTTACTCGCCCACTGTTTAAATAAATCGCGTACTTGGTTGTTTACTTGGGCAGATAAAACGTTGGAAAGTGATAGTGATGTTGTTACCGCTTTCCAACGACTATTAGCGGAACGCTTACGCGGCGTACCGATTGCGCATTTAACTGGCTACCGCGAATTTTGGACGTTGAATCTCAACGTCACCCCTGACACGCTGATTCCACGCCCTGAAACCGAATTGCTGGTCGAAACCGCCTTATCGCTTTTGCCCGCGACCCCGCCAACCATTCTCGATCTCGGCACAGGTACGGGAGCAATCGCACTCAGCATTGCCAGCGAACGCCCCGACTGCCAAATGCTTGCCTGCGACTTTTCCGCCGCCGCTGTGGAAGTTGCTAAGGAAAACGCGCGTAACAATGGCATAGTGAATGTGGCTTTCGCACTGTCGGATTGGTTTACCGCCCTACCCGCGCAACGTTTCGACATGATCGTGTCGAACCCACCGTATATCGAAGTGGATGACCCGCATTTGCAACAAGGCGATGTACGTTTCGAGCCGCTTAGCGCATTAACGGCGGGGCAAGATGGTTTGGATGACATCCGCCAGATTATCCGCAGCGCACCACATTGGTTGGCAACCAACGGCTGGTTATTGCTGGAACACGGTTATAACCAAGGGCAAGCGGTCACGACTTTATTGCGCGAACGCGGTTTTCAAGCGGTGCGTTGCCTAGCGGATTTGGCAGGCAACGAGCGCGTTAGCTTAGGACAATGGCATAACTAAACACGTCCCATCACTGCGACACGTCGTGATCAAGCCAGAAAATTCGCGGTAAAATGTCGGTTAAATCGGTTTTTTCCGCCACATCATTGACCCCATTGCTTACATTCGCGTTATTACTGTTGGAATCATCCATCAATGGCACATCCATTTTGCCCACACGAATTTCCACAGTTTGCTGACAGTTGCCTTCTTTACACGCCGTGCCATCGCTAGCCGTTGGGGTACGGAAAATAATCTGCGCGGCACTGAGGATTTCATTCACACCCGCCACAACCGATTCATCTTTGCCATCATTTTTCGTGGTATCAGCACTGGTGGTGGTGTCACGATCTAAATCCGCCACCGCATGACCACTAAACAAATCCAATAAATACGCCCGCGCACTATTCGGCGGTGTATCACAAGGATCACCCGAACCGGCAATACCATTTTTATCCACGGGCGCAAACGTGGTAAATACAATTTTATTGAGGAAGGTCACGGCTGATGCCAATACCTTTTCACCCGTATTGGGAAATTCGTAATACCAGCCTTTATAAGTTCCTGTCAGTAGATTATCAGTCGTGCTTAAGGTTGTGCGATTCACCAATTCACTATTGGTGATGGTAGTAAACGTTTCGGGCGGTTCATTATAAACATTGGGTTCATTTAACACGTAAAAACGGTCATTGATATTGGTATTTAATGGATGCGTCCGATAACCGCTGCCTAAAGCAATGGTCATGCGCACTGCGCCGTTGTATTCCAATAAAGCCAACATCCGGCTCATAGAAAAACTTACGAATATCCGTACCATTATTACCATCCGCACCTAATGCGGCAATTTTAGTGAGTTTAGCATCGCCGTAAGTATACATATCCTCATCGGTATCACGTAAATCGTGATCCATATCCACTCGCCATAAATTACCCCCCGTATCAGCAAAATACAGGCGATCTAATGCGCCATTACGATCCATGTCTAATACGCGAATATCACCGGGGATACTATTTTTAATCGGATTCGATACGGTCGAATCATTATAAACATCGTGTTGTAATGACCAAACCAAATCACCGCTTAAAGCATCCACGATAAATACATCATTACCCAATTGATCGGCAGTACGATTGGCAACCACTTCTTCATCTTTTGCTGCATCATAACCACCACCAAAGACCAATACATTTTTCAGTGTATTACTACTGTTCGTGCCAATGCGCATGGTGGCCAATGTTGGTTTTGACCATGTTTCGCCGAGTTCATCCCATACACCATCATTAACCCCTGCGACATTTTCTTTTTTCCAAAGCACAACTGGCGCATCAGCATTGGTAATATCTAAGGCATAATAAGCTTTACCACCACGACGTAAACCGAAAAATAATACGCGCTTATCACCGTCACTGGACTTAATAACGCCATCGCTATTTTTATCGTAAGTCCAAACGGTTAATGCGCCATCTAAGCCATAAACATGATTTTTGGATGGCACATTCTCATAAAAGGTTTCGGTATTTTTCAGTAAACTAATTGGCATAAATGCCCATTGTTCAACACCCGTATCCACATCAATCGCGTGTAAATAGCCTTCATTCGTGCCTGCAAAAATCAGTTGTTTTGTACCGTAATCCACTACCACTGGTTTGGTATTTAACATATCTCCCATGAATTGACGCGCTTGACCCGCACTGTCTTTACCACGCACAAAATTCATGAGTTTCGTGCGCAAAGTCACGCAAGGTGTGTAGGTCGTCGCATCCGTACTGTCTGGATCACACCCCGTTGTGGTGTTATTACCGTGCCCTACATCACCATCATTATCTTGATAAAGTTTACCAACCGTAATTAAGGTATTGGCTGCCGTTAATAAATTATCTGAAGCAGTCAAAACCGATGAAGTAGTACTCACATCGGTGTATAACTTGCGTAAATCTGGTTCAGGCAACTGACTCGCTGCCCCACCTGTTGCAACATCTTTACCACTTGCCGCATTACCCCATAAATCGTAAGAGGTATCATTGAATTCACCTTCAGCAGTCAAAGCGGGGCTATTATTTGTATCGACGATTTTACTAATCACCGTACCATCAGTCTGTGTGTATTCTTTACGTTTAAACTTTTTAAGATTGCCTACCCAGCGCGGTTTATTATCAATGTCAAACATGGGAATATACACATCATCACTGTGTGATAACATGGTATTTTCATCCACTGTATAAGTTGGCGCACTGAATGAGGAAGCATTTTTACTAATGGAATTTAGAATAGAGCTAAATGCCCCAACCAATTCGGTAGCATTCTCTGCCGAGAAAAAACCATCTTCTTTGGTAACAAGACTTTGTAAATAAGCTGTACCTACTGGTTCATCTGCTAATGCAAAACCCACCGCATACGTATCAATGGTCTGATTGCCATCCAAAGTAGCATTTTGATCATTAGCAGCCAACCAATGTGTAATTTCCTTACCACACGTACCGCTTGCATAACCCAATGGTTTATCTTCGCAGGTTTTCCCCATGTAGTTTTGGACTTTCTGCGCGACTTTAATTTGACTGGTATGCGCTGCCGCATTTTCTTCAGTAATATCTGGATCTTTTACAGATGGTGGGTAGTATTTTGTACCATCCAAATCACCTAACCCCGGATAATAAGGGTATTCTGGTTTACCATCTGACATTAACACCAGATAATTGGCCTGACATTTAAATTTTAAAGGTGTTTGATACTTTGGTGTACCACTGAGTTGATCACAGACTTCATGCTTACAGGTTTCAATTGAACTTGAACAGCTATAATCATTATTTTCACAATAACCTGAACCATCACTTCCCGTTTTTATCCAATTACAACATTCGCTGTAATTTTGTATAGCACAACTACCCGTGACTATATTGCTATTGCATTGCCCCCACGAATTAACACAAGTTTCTTGTCTCACGGGTACTGCACAATTGATTTTACTATTATCGTAGGTCAAAGGATGTGCTGCCCATCCTAACGTACTAACATCGCGCCCCCAACTCACATAATCCCCACGAAAGTACCGCGCCGCTTCGTACAACGAATCCACGATGGGGGTATAACCATTGGCATTCCAACTACTCACAATACTCGACAAGAATTCGCGCACCGTACTACCCGATACAGGATCAGGTAAATTATCTTTAGACTTGTAAGACGCAATGAGTGGTTCAACTTTGGTATCAATCAACGTAGGCGGAAAGTTCACCCCCTTGAGGGAACTCCACCAATAATCGTTACCTAGCCCATGATTCGCATAATGCATTAACCCCACGTTCACATTCACCGGAGCTGCGGTCATAACCTGATTAAACGAGTCTTTGAGAATGGTCATGCGCGAACGACCAGCCGCATCACCCGAAACAACTTTATCCATACTGCCGGAAGCATCAATCAGGAACAGTACGTTCGGCGTGACTTCGCCGCTCTTGTCAGCGAAGTAGATTTCCGTCTCATCTGCCATGACAGGTATGGAAAATACCAATGAAATAAACAGCGGTAGCCAACGTAGGCAGGAGCGTGCGATGTTCATGTTTTTTATAGTTATCGTTATACCAATAATTGCCGTTTATACCATAAAACGCTATTCCTTTGATATATCCCGATCATTCCAGAAGACACGCGGCAAAATATCACTCAAATCGGTTTTTTCTGCCACATTTGCGCCACTGTTATTGCTATTGGCAGCATCCATGACCGCAAGGTTCATCTTGCCTACACGAATCTGAATGGTCTGCTGACAGTTACTTTCCGTACAAGCTGTGCCATCACTGGCGGTTGGTGCGGTAAAGATAATTTGTGCCGAATCCAGAATTTCGTTCAAGGCCGCTACGATGGATTTATCTTTGCTACCATCACTGCTGCGATCTAAATTCGCTACCGCTGCCCCGTTAAATAGATCCAACACATACGCCCGCGACTTGTTCGGTGGCGGCGCACAAGGGTCAGTCGATGTCGTGGTTTCGCTAGCAAAGGTGGTAAATACCACTTTATTCAATACCGTCACGGCAGATGCGAGGACTTTTTCACCCTCATTTGGCAAATCAAACAACCAACCTTTATGATTCCCCGTCAATAGCGTTTCGCCTGTCGCCTCCAACACATCGGTGGACGTAATGTCGATGTCTTGCAATGTCGTAAAGGTATCCGGTGGTGGTGCATACACATTCTCATCGCGCAGCACGTAAAAACGGTCACGAATCGTCGACGATTGTGGGTGAGAACGGTAGCCGCTACCCAGTGCAATGGTCATGACGGTGTTACCTGCTTGCTGCATTAACGCCACATCCGGCTCGTAATAGAACTTGCGTTTATCCGTACCCGAACCGCCCAAACTGGCAAAATGCGTCAATTTAGCATCAGCATAATCGTACAAACTTTCATCCGCGTCCCGCACATCCATGTCCATATCGACACGCCAAACATTACCGCCCGTATCAGCAAAGTACAAACGATCCAACGCACCATTGCGATCCATGTCCATCACGCGAATATCACCCGGAATGCTATCGTTTAACTGACCCACCGCACCGGACACATCATCACGCAATGACCACAGTTTTTGCCCCGTGGCAGCTTCGATAATGAACACATCGCGCCCCATGCTATCGGCAACACGCTTGCTGACATCAGCTTGTTCTTTCGCTGGATCAAACCCACCACCAAACACCAAGACATGTTTCAACTCAGCCTGATTGCTCACATTATTGAACACACGCATGGTTGCCAGCGCGGGTTTTGACCAAGATTCACCTAACTCGGTAAAACCAGTCATTGTGTTATCCATTTTCCACAATATGTGCGGATGATCGACATCGGTAATATCCAAACCGTAATACACCCGTCCACCACGGCGCATCCCAAAGTAGACGTAAGCGGTATCGCCGTCGCTGGCTTTAATCGCCCCGTCATGATTAGCATCGGTAATGTCGAGCGTCAAACGCCCATCAATGCCGTACACATGCGTTTTCGGCTTACTGTTTTCGTAGAACGTGGCAATGTTTTGTAAGAAAGCGGATGGCATGAATGCCCACTTTTCCACACCCGTGCTGGTATCAAAAACGTGTAACAAACCTTCATTTGTCCCCACCAACACATAGCTATTCGTACCGTAATCCATCAGTACTGGGCGACTGTTCATAATGTCCCCCATGTGATAACGCGCTGTGCCATCTCCTTTATAACCGCGTGCGAAATCCAATAACTGTTCACGGTAAGCGTCACTCATACCCGCATCACCGAGCAAGGTTTTGGTAAGCGCGGTATTGGTTTTATTCAAAGCACTTAAGGTTGTGCCAACGGCATCCGTAAGCAGTGTGCGTGTGGCTGGGTCTAATAAACTCGCCGCGCCGCCTTCTTGGACTGCTGTACCAGAAGCCGCTGTTCCCCAATAATCCCACGCATCTTCAAGGAAAGTACCGTCACTATCCACCGCCGCTTTATCCGTACCGTCCGCTGCTTTACCCATGATTTGCCCGTCTTTGAGCTTGAATTTCTTCAAGTTACCCGACCAAACAGGCAATAAACTGCGCTCAAATACTGGAATAAACACTTCTTCCCCGTGCGATAACAAGGTGTTTTTGTCCACAGTGTAAGTCGGGGAACTAAACGATGAAGCCGACGCATCGATTTTTTGCAGAATCGAATTAAATGCGTCGGTCAAACCCTGCACATTATCCGCGCTGAAGAAACCGCCCGTTGCCGCAAAGCTTTGGGTGTAATCCGCTTGGAACAAGGCGGCGAGTTCCTTGGCGAAATCATGATGCTGGCTAATCCCCTGCCACATCCCCCACGCTGTTACCAATGGGTCTTCATGACTGCGCGACATTTTGGCGAGGAAATTTTCCTCCAACACCGCTAACTGCGGCTGATTCGCACCATAGGCAGTAGCCGCCACCGTCATGGTTTGCCCAACCTGCGTTTTACCCGCCGCTTTGTGCATAATGCTGGCAAAAGCTTGGCGTAATTCATTGCGCGTATTCGCCGCCACTGCACCACCACCCGCCGTAGCAAGGCTTTTCAGGTAATCCGTACCATTAGTATCATCCAAGGCAAATGCTACGGTGAAAGTATCAATGGTTTGCTTACCATCCACGGTTGTCGATTGGTCATTGTTTGCCAAATACTGCGCGGCTTCAGGCCCACACGTACCACTTTTGTAACCGGAAGGAGCATCCGCGCACGCTGTACCAAGCGCGGATTCGATCACGCCTTTGCGTTGTGGGTAAGTGTCTGTACCGTTCGCACCAGAATATTCTGGGCGACCATCCGACATTAAAACAATGTAGTTGGCTTGGCATTCGTACTGGATCGGTGACGTGTATTGCTTCGCGCTGTAACACAGTTCTTGCTGGCAATATTCCACGCTATTAGTCACTTCTTTGACACACACATTTTCGGTGGTTGTGCCGGAACAGGTGTAATTATTGCCGGTACACACACTACTCGTGGTCGAACAAGAGTAGTTATTATCTTTACACACCCAGCCCGTGGCATTACCCGCTTCGTCGTAACCCGCAGCAACGTATTGGCAACATTGCCCACTAACGCTTTGCTGACTCCAACCACAGCATTGATTGGTCACGGTTTTGGTTTGTTGCTCCCATTGTGTGCAAGTGGTTTGTTGCTGTGTTGCACAGCTACCTGCAACAATATTCCCCGTACATTGCCCAGCCGTTTTATTACAAGACTGAGTGTACGTGCCCGCACAATCTTTGGTGGTATAAGTAGCAGGATGTGCCGCACGGACTTGCGTCGGTGAGACATTCCCGAAATCCACGTTATCGCCACGAAAATACAAAGCGGCTTCATACAGCGCGTCAACTATCGGTGTGTAACCTTGTGCATTCCAACTAGCCCCAACATCCGCGAGAAATTGCCGCACGGTTGCGCCTGCGGCTGGGTCGGGCAAATTATCTTGGGTTGGGTCAATCGCGGCTTGAATAATCGGTAAGGCTTCGGCATCAATGGCTTTAACGGGAAAACTCACCCCATTCGCGGCATTTTCCGTGTGCCCACCATAACGCATCAGCCCCACATTCAGATTCGGCGGCGCACCCGTAAGGACATCGCCTAACACTTCCTGCATGACTTGCAAGCGCGTTTTGCCCCCGCTGTTTGGCAACTCGGTATTCATACTGCCCGACGTGTCTAGCAGAAATAAGACATTCGGATTGGCACTGGTGGATTGCTCATAATAAATTTCAGCATCATCCGCCATAACAATACTGCTCAATAACAGCGGAACACACAGGCAAAGCGACTGCCAAAAGCGAGGTTTGTTTTTCATAAGCTGATCACCGCACTAATTCCAACAAGTTGTAACAGCATTACCGTCTTTGTCTTTTGCAGCCTTTGAACCACGATTATCCAAAGTAAAAGTCTGACAGGTTTTATCAGCCGCCTGCGGTTTGCTCGACACCGCCGCCGCACTTAAGGTGAATGCCGAACAAGAACTGGTTTGTACGCCCGTACAGCCGACTGGTGTTACCTCAACCGACACGCTGTACAAACCCTGACTTGAGATATTGGGGTAATTCAATTGCGTCAAAGTACTGGCGTAACTGTAATTACGCAGAAAATAGCTTTCTTGACGCTGCGCCATGTCTTGCAAGGCAACCATTGCATCCGAACGCTTACTCTTTTGAATTTGTGCAACGTAACTGGGGTAAGCAATCGCACCTAAAATCCCCAAAATCGCGACCGTAATCATTAACTCCATTAAGGTGAAGCCTTGCATCACCTTGGAACGCATCCCGAATGTCTGTTTTATTGTCATTATTATTTACCTTCTTCTTAGATTAGTGCTTTTGCATTAGTGCAACGTGGGTACAGGTTTTAGAATCCCTTCGGAATGTTCGCTACGCGCCCCTGTTCCCGCAAGACTGGCTTCTGCTTCAGAGGTAAACACCCGACAACTGACACCACCTGAATCCGCATTCATTTCGGTTGACATGGCAATGCCTTTGAGTGGGGGGCAACTGGTTGATTCACTCATTGCCATTTGCCCTCGCGCATTCACTTTACTGGTGACATCCGCGTAATTGCTTAATGCTAAAACCTTAACCGCCAGCTTGTCATACGTAGATGGAGCTGTACCATTAGTCGCAGTTTGCAGCACTTGGTAAAGGCTAAACGAACGCCGCAGCATGGAATCCGCGCCTTCAAAAGTCAGCATGTACATCATTTGATTGCCTGCAATGCGGGAGTCCGTTGATGCCATGCGACTTGCTGCAACACCGATCACGGTTAGCACTAACAGAATCACCAACCCCCACAATAAGACTGAACCTTGTTCACGCTTAGTTTGCATTATTATTCGCACGATTCACTCCTTAGCCTAACCTTCCACAGCATTGCGTAACTGGATAACCGTTGTGTACACCGCACGTTTATAACGATCCGTCATACTCACCGTGGCATCCAATAAGCTGTAAGACTGAGCCGTCTCCACCTCCAGCACTTCACTGGAAGAACGTACCAAAATAGCCACCTGAATACTCACCACATGCTGCCAGTGATCCGTTCCCACATTGCTGGCATTCACGTAACGATCCACCGCACCATCAGCATTGGCATCCACGCCATACATAAACTGGATATTTTCCACACCATTCACCAATGGTTTGGCTTTGTCATTGCGTGACCCCATGCAATAAAGATTGAACATATTTTTACTATCTTTATCCACGTAAAAACTGTTGTAGATTAACGCGGCTTGGGATGAAGGTGCGGCATCTGCACGACAAGCTGCGGGTAACTGTCCATTCGCACAATCATTAAAAATAGTATTGTCACCAATGAAACGTACTGCAATCGCATCACCATAAGCATTAAAAGCATTTTTGCTGGGACTACTCTTTACTTCACTTACCTTAACAATATTATTTTCACTACCACACGGAATACTGTTTGGATCAGCCGCACCGTTGTAGTACATATAATCGCCAATGGGCAATTTATCCGCTGTTGCATAACCAGCATGTTCTAAATGTTTGGTGAGTGCATCCAAGGCAATCCGTGCCGTTTCATCCATATTGGAGAGTTGATCACGGGTTTGATAAGTCCGTTTACTGCTGACGTAAACCGTGCCGACACCAGCAATGAGTACCAAACTCACCATCATTGCAATCATCATTTCAATGAGCGTTACGCCCTGTTGTTTGCCACAATGCTTCATTCTGGATTCCTACAAAGTGCTGTCGAGTGCAATATTGAAAGTTTCAACATTGCTTCCAGAGGTGTTAGAGGCGTTACGTTCATTCCATTGCAGATTGATACGCACACTCGTGCTGCAACTACCAGTGGGACAACTCACCAACAATTGCCCATCCATTAACACATTGCGCACACCATTGCCCGAACCATAACCGCACATCACGCGGTACATATCGAAAGTAGCAATTTGCGCACTGGTACAATCCGTTGCCGTAGAACAGTCTTTGGTTAATCCTGTAGCGCAATAACTACTTGCCGTAACGGGCGTTGTGCCAGTTGCGGGTAATAGATAAGCAGAAATAGGTACATTCGTTGCGTCGACGCGAAACAGTTCGGCTTTATTGGCTCGCATTCTTTCCAATAAATCATGCACAAGCCACGTTGCTTGCTGCATTTGATACGAGTTATGTGTGGTTTTCATGCCTGCAATCTGCATACCTGCGAGACCTAACAAACCAGCCGATAACACTAAGGTAGCCACTAGAACTTCTAACAGACTCAACCCGACCTGCTGTCGACGAATGCATGGGTATATGGGCATAACTGCCACCTATTAATATTATGATTGGGGGCTAAAAGTATGCTTAGTATACTGAAAATGTGGCTAGATAAATAATAATTACCAATGATACCGATAAAGTGCTTTATTTAAGGTATCGACGGCTATACAAGGCAGAAACAAAAACCCCGGCTTTGACACCGGGGGGAGCAAATTAGGCTCAATGACTCATGGCGCTGTTGCGTCATATTTACTCGTCGCAAAAACGTTACAGACGGTTCAAACAAAAAACAACTCACTTTAAAAAAATTTGTGCATCACTAGGGAACGATAGGCTTCACTTACCTAATGAACCTAATGACAACGTAAGGAAAAGGCAGGATCCATACTTGAACGCACACCATGCTGACGCAATAAACGCTCTAGCTGTTTACCCAACTCACCCAAATCCTGACTGTAAACAATCAAACCATCCAACAACAATTGAGCTTTATTACGTTGTCGTTGTTTGGCTGGCCCGGCTTTCGATAATGTTTTATCCATATTTCTGTCCCCTGATCGCTGACCACTAACATCCCTACACAGATTAAATATAGTCCAATTATGGGTTTTCTGTGTTGTCTTCTGGGATATTTTAATGATAATGAGGAGTTTTAGTGTATTACTACCTTCTTATACAGATGATTGACGTAACACTCGCTCCTAATGACGCACCATTGTGTTTTGTGGATGAACTTAGCACCTTGGAAATCAAACAATTGCAGTACGATGCCGCGATTCAGGCGGATTTGACGCATCCCATGCTGCAAGATAGCCTGCAACAAGGTGGACTCGGCCCTGAACTTGTCGTGATTCCAGCCGGACGCTTTGAAATGGGGTCGACGGTGACAGAATTCGGGCATCGACGCGAAGAGAACCCTCGACATCCCACGCTAGTACGCAAATCTTTCGCGATGGGTGTTTACCCGATATTGGCGGAAGAATTCGAGCAATTTCGGCGTGCGACGGAATGGTATTTACGTCCAGAATTGATCTGGCACAAAGGACGTTACCCGGTTATTAATATCCGCATCCAAGATGTGAAGCTTTATTTACAATGGTTAAGCGACCAGACCGGACACACTTACCGTTTACCCACGGAAGCTGAATGGGAATATGCTGCACGCGCTGGAACAGTGACACCGTTTTACCACGGTGATGATGTAAGCTGTAAGGAAGTGCATTTCAACCCCCTGTTCCCGTACAAAGAACCGCAGGAAAAACGCCGTTGGTACATGCCGCGTTGCTTGCCTTCATTAAAAGCCAGCGAAGTGGGCTTACGCATCCCAAATGCATGGGGTTTGCATGACATGCACGGCAATGTCTGGGAATTTACCAGTAGTCACTGGACGAGTTCTCACCTCAATGCCAACCGTGACGGTAGCCAAGCAGTGTCTAGCAACCCACATTGGTATGTCACCAAAGGTGGGTCGTGGTTTGATCCAGCAGTATTGGCACGTAGTGCGGCACGCAAAAAGCGTTATTGGGATGAAATGGATACGAATTTGGGTTTCCGTGTCGTGCGCGAGTTATAACGTTATAACTCGCCCACCAGGAAATAAGCCGTGTTAAGGCGGGATAATTAGCGGTCAAATGCCAAGGCAATGCCTGCCGGAGCAACATCTAACAACTGTCCATCTTGCCAAACCAGTTGCCCATTCACGATAGTCGCAGCAATGCTAGAGCGGAATTCGTAGCCATCAAACGGTGTCCAACCACATTTTGACAAACTGCTCGCATGGGTGGCGAGGTACGGTTTGTTTACGTCCACCAACACTAAATCCGCCCAATAACCTTCGCGAATGTAACCACGTTCTTTTACATTGAATAAATCCGCCACTGCATGGCTGGTTTTTTGCACAATGAATTCCAAGCTGAAAATACCATCGTGGTAATGTTCCAGCACCGTTTGCAGCGCGTTTTGCACCAATGGCAAACCCGACGGTGCTTTGAAATAGCTGGCATTTTGCTTTTCTGCCCAAGTATGTGGCGCGTGATCCGTACCGATCACATCCAAACGCCCATCCAATAAGGCTTGAATAATACCCGCACGATCTTCTGCTGTTTTAACCGCCGGATTGCACTTAATCAATGCACCTTTTGTGGCGTAATCTTTATCCGAAAAATGCAGGAAATGCACGCAAGCTTCCGCTGTAATGCGCTTATCCCCTAAAGCGAGATCCGCGAACATTGCGGCTTCTTTCGCGGTAGAAATGTGCAGAATGTGTAAGCGTGTGCCACAACGTTTTGCCAATTCCATCGCCAATGACGAGGACTTGTAACACGCTGCTTCACTGCGAATCGTGGGATGCAAGCTAAATGGAATGTTATCGCCGTAAATGCTGCGATAGCTTTCTTCGTTTTCCACAATCGTTGGGGTGTCTTCACAATGCGCGGCAATAATGGTCGGCGCGTGCGTGAAAATTTGCTCCAACACCTCAGGATCATCCACCAACATATTCCCAGTAGACGCTCCCATGAATACCTTGATCCCACACGCATCTTTGGGGTTTAGGGCTTTAATCGCTTCCAAATTATCATTGGACGCACCCAAATAAAATGCGAAATTCCCCGCCGCTCGCCCTGCTGCTACTTGCTTCTTTTCATGCAATAACGCCGAGTTCAGCGTATTCGGCACGGTATTCGGCATGTCCATGAAACTGGTAATCCCACCTGCAATAGCCGCACGACTTTCGGAGGCAATATCACCTTTATGCGTTAAACCGGGTTCGCGGAAATGCACTTGATCATCAATCATACCCGGCAATAAGTAGCGTCCAGCAGCATCTAACACAGTAACACCAGCACGACGGGATAACTGCGAACCTATCGCTTCAATACGCCCCTGTTTGATAAAGACATCACACTGTTGTGTTTGACCTTCATTCACCACATTAGCATTTACAATCAGCAGTTCACTCATGGACATGAGTCTCCTTGGGGGTCAGAACTTAGCGTTCAAGAATCAGAAAGGTATAGGGATAAGGGTTTTTCGTATCAGCAGGGTGCTCAATACGTTCCACTTCGCGCCATGCGTATTGCGTATAATCAGGAAAGAAAGTATCACCAGCAAAATTCGCATGGATCAACGTCAAATACAAACGTGTGGCGAATGGCAAAAAGTGTGCGTAAATCTGCGCTCCACCAATGATCATCACCTCTGGCGCGGATGCGGCAACCGTTAAAGCAGCTTCCGGTGTTATCACACTCAATGCGCCACTAGGCTGAAACGACGCATCGCGGGAAATCACAATGTTTTGCCGATGCGGTAATGGTCGACCGATAGAATCCCACGTTTTGCGCCCCATAATCACGGGTTTGCCGAGGGTATTGCGTTTAAACCACGCAAGATCAGCAGGTAAATGCCACGGCATTGCACCATTCTGACCAATTACGCGGTCATTTCCCATTGCGACAATCAGTGACAACATCAGCGGGTCGTACCAATTAATGACTATTTATTTCACGACACGTAAAGCAGGGCGTGGGCGTGGTGGCTTAGGCGGTTCAGGTGGCGGTTCTGGACGATTATCATCCGCATCGTCAGTAACAGGGTCTAATACATCCAATGCACCTTCGATGTTTTCATCGTCAGCATCGCCATCATCATCACCCTGCCCCGACGCAATACTACTGACAGCGGTCAGCGTTGGTGCCGTTTTCACTGACTCCGGCTGCATAACCTCTGCAACGTCCGCGTATTCATCCGGTGGAAAACTAATACCATCCTGCGTTTCCCGTGAGTAAATCGCCATTACCGCCCACATCGGCAGGTAAATGGAAAACGCCCTACCGCTAAAACGCGCACTGAATGAGACATCTTCATCCCGCATCATTAAATTCTGCACAGCCGATGGGCTCACATTGAGCACAATCGTGCCATCTTTTACAAACTGACGGGGCACACTGACTTGACTAGACCGCGCATCCACCAGAATGTGCGGAGTCATATTGTTAGCCACGATCCACTCATAAAAAGCACGCAGCAAATAGGGACGTTTAGGAATCATACTCATGGACGAATGGACTTTTCCACTTTACTCAAAGACTGCTGGAAAGCTTCGCGCGAAAATACACGATCCATGTATTTCAGAATCGGCTTACCTTGTTTTTCTGGCACATCAATACCGTACTTCGGCAAACGCCACAGAATCGGTGCAATGGTGCAGTCAACTAATGAAAACTCATCACTTAAGAAATAAGGTTTCACCGCAAAGACTTCGGCAGCAGACAACACACTTTCACGCAAAATTTTACGCGCTTGTGCAGCAGTTGCATCGTCACCGTCTTCAATGTCGTGCACTAAAGAAAACCAATCTTTCTCAATACGAAACAATGCCAAACGTGAATGCGCCCGTGTTACGGGGTCAACTGGCATCAACGGTGGATGAGGAAAACGTTCATCCAAATACTCCATGATAATACGTGCATCATAGAGCACCAAATCACGGTCAATCAGGGTCGGCGTGGTGTTATAGGGGTTCAGTTCCGCCAAATCTTCGGGTTTATTATCAGGATTAATATTCAGAATATCGACAGTGATGTCTTTTTCTGCCAAAACAATTCGCACACGGTGGCTGTCAGCACAATCCGGTGCAGAAAATAATGTCATTACAGATCTTCGGCTGGAAAGCGAAGCCATGGACGCGAAACTCCCTATGCTGAAACAAAAAAGCCACTCTATTTTACACTAGAGTGGCTTACAGGTGTTATACCAGAAGCGGATTAATGAACATCCTTCCAGTATTCTTTCTTCAGGAAGTAAGCAACCACCGAGAAAAGAGCCAAGAACAGCAATACAAAGATACCGTAAGTTTTACGGTGCAATTGCGCTGGTTCAGCAACGTAGGTCAAGAAGTTAGTAATATCACGAATCACTTTGTCGTATTCTGCCGGTGACATTGAACCCGGTTTTACCAGTTTCAGTTCACAATGCTCGACAGCGTGTGCGCCTTTACCTTCTTTAGTACATTCTTTCTCTTGAGTACCTTGCAACTCCCACAGAACATGAGGCATACCGACATTCGGGAACACGGTATTGTTCACGCCCATTGGACGGCTTGGGTCAACGTAGAACGCTTTCAGGTAGCTATAAATCCAGTCTGAACCACGCAAACGACCTTCTAACGATAAGTCTGGTGGCGGCGCACCGAACCATTCCGCAGCCGCTTTCGCAGGCATAGCGTTTTTCATCAGTTCGCCAGCTTTGTTTAACTCACCGTCTTCGTTGCGCGTAAAGATCAGGTTTTTCGCAACTAACTCATCCGTTAAACCTAAGTCTTTCGCAACACGGTTGTAACGGCTGAAGCTCAGTGCGTGGCAACCCATGCAGTAGTTAACGTAGTATTTTGCCCCTACTTGCAAACTGGCTTGATTGTGGACATCCACATTGGCCTTTTCCAAGTGTTCGTTACCTTCATTCGCTACAGCAGTACCTGCAACGCCTAAAGCGGTTGTCAGCGCGAACAATGTACTTACGATCAATTTTTTCATGTTCTTACACCTCAACCAGTAACACGCTCAGGCACAGGTTTTTCCATGTTGCAGCTTGGTTTCAAAGCAGGCAGCAACAGAGTTAAACCCAAGTAAGCCAGTGGCCAAACAAACTGAACGATCATTTGATAGGTCGCTTCACTATCGCCCGCTGTAAAGCGGAACAGAATGTCATACACAACAACCGCACCTAACAAGATGAAGAACCACTTTTTGTAATTCGCTGTTGCTGGATGACTATGAACCCAAATCACCACAAAGAACATGAAGTAAATTTGCGTCATACGAGTACCCAGTTCTTTGTACGCTGGCGTAACGGCTTCGACACCCATCCAACCCAACACTAAGAACACCGCTGCAAACAACAACAGGTTGATTTTGTGGGCTTTATTACGGTAACGCCAAGATTTGATTGGGTTACGATCCAGCCAAGGCAGTACAAACAGTACAGCAATCGCGCCGAACATAGCCAATGTACCAAACCAAGGGTCTGGAATCGCACGCAATACGGTGTAGAACGGTGTGAAGTACCAAACTGGTGCAATGTGCAATGGTGTTTTCAGTGCATTTGCAGGCTCAAAGTTTGGTTTTTCCAAGAAGTAGCCACCGCCTTCTGGTGAGAAGAACAGAATCGCGAAGAAGCCAATCAGGAAGACAACCACACCCAAAATGTCTTTTACAGAGTAGTATGGGTGGAAAGGAATACCATCAGTCGGAGCAGTTGGACTCCAAGCATTGCCTTTAGGACCTTTTTTGATCTCAACGCCATCAGGGTTGTTAGAGCCCACGGCGTGCAATGCAACGATGTGAACGAAGACTAACGCAGGCAACACCAATGCTGGTAAGAAGAAGTGCAATGCGAAGAAACGGTTCAGGGTTGCATCACCCAATACGAAGTCACCACGAATCCAAATAGACACTGCTTCCCCAATATAAGGAATAGTGTTGAACAAGTTGATGATAACTTGCGCACCCCAGTAAGACATTTGACCCCAAGGCAGCAGATAACCCATGAATGCGGTTGCCATCAGCGCGAGGTAAATCGCCATACCAATCAGCCAGATTAGTTCGCGTTTACCTTTGTAAGAACCGTAAATCAAACCACGGAACATGTGCAGGTAAACAACGATAAAGAATGCTGAAGCACCGGTTGAGTGCATATAGCGGATAAACCAGCCCGCTGGTACGTCACGCATGATGTACTCAACAGAAGCAAATGCTAGGTTAGCATCTGGTTTATAGTGGAAAGCCAAGAACAAACCGGAAACAATCTGAATCACCAGAACCAACATGGCCAGTGAACCGAAGAAGTACCAGAAGTTAAAGTTTTTAGGCGCGTAGTATTCAGCTAAATGTGCTTTCCAAGTTTCCATTAATGGGAAACGGTCTTCGACCCAACCCAAGAAACCTGTGTAATTATGAGGTTGACGTTCTGCCATTATGCTTTACCTCCATCTTCGCCGATAAGGATACTGGTATCAGTCTTAAAGTAGTAAGGTGGAACTTCAAGGTTTTTACCGGCTGGAACGTTTTTAAATACGCGACCTGCAAGGTCAAAACGAGAACCGTGGCATGGGCAATACCAACCACCTTTCCAGTTAGCACCCAAATCTGCGGGGGCGAGTTCTGGACGGTACGTCGGTGAACAACCCAAATGCGTACAAATACCCACTAACACGAGGTATTGTTCTTTACCTTCGCGAGTACGTGGTGTGTTTTTTGCATACTCAGGCTGCTGCTCTGGATGTTCGGAAGAACTCGGATCCTTCAACTGATCAGCCAGCCCATCTAAGGTCGCCAACATTTCTTTGGTACGGTTAACAATCCATACCGGCTTGCCGCGCCAAATAACCCGTAACAATTGACCAGGCTCGACCTTTCCTATAGCCACTTCTACTGGCGCACCTGCGGCAAGCGCACGCGCACTAGGAGACCATGAGGAAAGGAACGGAGCCGCCACCGCTGCCGTACCTGCTGCACCGACCACTGATGTGGCAGCAACCAGAAAACGGCGACGGCTTTTATCTACTCCAGAATTTGCCATCGTTAGCACTCTCCCAAACGTTCAAAACTAAACCTGCGCAAAGTCACACACGAAAGCCACATTAACGTTAATCTTGTCTGTAACTTTGAAAATTTTTGCATCACTACCCAGCGAACGCCCACTATATTAGCATATACTAAAGGACATCGTAGGATGTCCGAACTGCTAAGCAAAATCAAGCGAAAATGCGCCATCCTTAAGGGAAACGCTAATACGTTTGATTTACGTCATACGCCCGCACAGTCGGGATGGCGGCGGCAATGATAGCATAAAAATGCACGAAATAACCTGACTTATGCCGGGTTATTGATGTCTACAAAAATATGTTCCAAACCAAACTGTTCAGCCAAATGCTTACCCAAAGCTAAGATACCGTATCGCTCAGTGGCATGGTGTCCTGCGGCACAATAGTGGATACCATTTTCGCGAGCGAAATGCACTGTCTGTTCGGAAATTTCACCGCTAAGAT
Source organism: Pseudomonadota bacterium (assembly GCA_039797295.1). Lineage (GTDB taxonomy): Bacteria > Pseudomonadota > Gammaproteobacteria > Thiotrichales > Thiotrichaceae > Thiothrix. The sequence continues at coordinate 84,527 of JBDKID010000010.1, forward strand.
AAACATCTGCACCTAATTCAAAAGCTTGTTGGATGTAACCTTGCGCCCCACCGCTGCACCATGCAATGCGCTGAATGGGATGATCCCCACCCGCAATCATTAGCGGTTCACGCCCTAACGCGTTTGCTACCCGTGTGGTAAAAGCTTGTAATGACAATGCTTCAGGAAACTCACCCCAATTTCCCACACCTTGCAACTCACGCTCATCCATCACCACGCTATTTTGAATACCGAGTAACGCCCCTAACTGAGCATTATTCCCCAATGTTGGGTGCGCATCTAATGGTAAATGATACCCAAATAGGTTGATGTCATATTGAAGTAACGTAGCTAAACGCTGGCGTTTCATTCCTTTAATAACGGGTGATTCACCTTTCCAAAAATAGCCATGATGCACCAATACTGCATCAGCTTGGTGCGCAACGGCAGCATCCAATAATGCCTGACACGCTGTCACACCGGTAACAATGCGCCGAATCTCGGACTTACCTTCGACCTGTAAACCATTCGGTGCGTAATCGCGGAATTTCCCAACGTTTAATAATTTATTGAGATAGCATTCTAATTCACTAGCATTCATAGCGTGACTAACAATGCTTGGAGTGCTTGCAGAAACGTTGCCATTTCCTCATCCGTACCGATGGTAATGCGTAAATAACCATTAATGCGTGGCTTATTGAAATAACGCACCAACACACCGCGCTGTTTCAAACCGAGATAAATCGCTTCAGCATTGCCTGCTGGTGGACGAGCAAACACAAAATTCGCGCTAGATGGCAATACTTCAAACCCCAATCCTTGCAATGCCTGCACCGTAGTTTCACGGGTTGCCATGATCTGCTGACAGGTACTGGCAAAGTAAGCCCGATCCCGCATTGCAGCAGCCGCACCAACGATTGCCATGCGTCCTAATGGGTAGGAGTTGAATGAATTTTTGACCCGTTCTAAAGCTTCAATTAAGTCGGGATGCCCAACCGCAAAACCCACGCGCAAACCGGCTAATGAACGCGATTTCGAGAAGGTCTGCACCACCAATAAATTCGGGTAACGCGCAACCAATGGAATCGCAGTTTCTGCACCGAAATCCACATAAGCCTCATCCACCACCACCACGGATTGCGTATTCGCTTGCAACAAGGCTTCAATCGCCGCCAAACTTTCCGCACGTCCGGTCGGGGCATTCGGGTTCGGGAAAATAATACCGCCGTTAGGAATCGTGTAATCCGTCAAATCAAGGCGAAAATCATTGCGCAATGGGATGGTTTGCGTGGTGATGTCATACAAATTCGCGTAAACCGGATAAAAGCTGTAACTAATGTCGGGATACAACAACGGTTGATCATGCTTCAGCAAACCGTGGAACACATGCGCTAAAACTTCATCCGAACCATTACCAACGAACACTTGCGCCCGTGTAATGCCATGCGCGGCATAATACTCGGCAATCGCATCCTTCAGCACATCGGCATTCGGGTCTGGATACAGACGTAAAGAGGCATCAGTCGCCGCATGAATCGCGGCTAATGCTTGTGCAGAAGGTGGATAAGGGCATTCATTTGTATTCAGCTTAACGTAACGCTGGTCTTTGGGCTGCTCACCCGGTACATACGGGTCTAGCCCCTGCACCAGCTTGCTCCAATAGTGGCTCATGCGTGCTTCCGGCTGCAAAAAAGTGGATGATATAGACATGCACAGCATACAGCAATCCACCGCCCAATACATGCAGCGTATTCGCTTTCCTGAAAAAGCCTATCCTACCAAGCCTGACACAAATACTCAGATCAATAATCTTCTTTAAAAAAGATTCAATAATTAACTAAAATAGCAAGGCTAGCTAAAATGCTTATTAAAATCACTGTTTGATTAATAATCTAAAGAGCATTAAGCGGTATCAACACTGTGCATGAAGGAGATGAAAGAATGTTTAACTTTAGTTTTTTTCTCGGAATTTTTGTTGGTCTGATCATCGGCTCAATGTCTGCGTCGTCATCCAAAGACAAGGAAATCAAAACGCGCGAAAAAGCCGCTCGCAAAAAAGGCATGATGGACATGTATCGCGCACTCGACAATCCCAAGTACGACAAAGAGTACCAAGAAATCATCAAAGCCGTTGAGAAAGAAAACGGCTAAGGTTCTAGTACTAACACCATGCACACTAGAACGGCTCGTATAGCCGCTGCTGAAACTCGACAAACAGCTTTTGCACATCAGCGGCTTTGCCCAAGGCTTCAGGCATATCGCGAATGCCTTGATATTTCAGGTCAATAAAAGTTTTCAGCTTGGTGGGTGCTAATTCGGTTATTCCCGCATCAACATAATGTGCCAACACAAACGCGATGAATTCGCGCTGTTTGTAGTTGTAACCTTAACACATCAAACAAATCGCTACGCTCGGCATTCACCGCTCAGCTAATCACCCGCAATTGTTGTGCGGCATAACCCTTAGCTTGTAAACCATCCAGCAAGCCTTGGCGCGTTTCGGGCTGACTCCACAAGGCACGTAATTCTTCTGAGGGGTTGCAGGTAATCGTTTGGTTCGCGTAACTGTGGCGTTGGTTTATCGTCTGCCTCGCAGATGCACACCCGTCCATTACAAACCTTACACACTTCTGGCTCGCCGTCCCACTCTGGGTCTTTAAAGTGTTCGTAGGTTTTCACGAAATCGTACAGGGTGAAGTAGTCTTTGAAATGGATTAACCCTGTTTTTGCGCCAATATCGCGCAAGATGGCTTGAATAGTAGCACCATCAAGGTTACTTATCATGGTTTTGTATAAGATTAGCTTGCTTGAAAAGGCAGGGTACGTATGACAAACTGCGAATGTTCCTACATCAAAGGAGAACTTAGAATGCAAGTTGTCAATATACGCCAACTCAAGACCAATCCATCGGTTGCGTTGCGCGAAGCAAAGCGTGAACTCATGATGGTCACAAACCGTGATAAACCGGATGCACTCTTGGTTAGCATGGAGCAATTGTCTGGTATCCCCAATCTTGAGCAAGTGCGCCTAGTTCTTGGTGTCGCGATGTTTCGGGACAAATTGCTATCGCTTGCAGCAGCGGCAAAAGTTGCGGGCAAATCATTGTCTGAAATGTTGACGCTGGTTTCTAATATGGGAATTCCGGTAGTCGATTATTCGGAAGAGGAAGCGGCAGCAGAGGCCGCTTTTGCAGAAAAATGGATTAACGAACGGCAAGCACAACAGGCTATAAAAGCGGCATGAGTCAACAGATAGTCATTACCGATGCCAGCCCGTTGATTGCGCTGGCACGCATTGGTCACATTCACTTGTTGCGCGAATTGTTCAGTGAAGTCTGGATCACTGAAACTGTTCGACAGGAAGTGTTGCTGGGTGGTCAGTTTAGCGATGCTGCGCTAATAGATGCCGCGATACAGGCAGGGTGGTTACAAGTGGAATTGCTGCCGGAAACCTTGCCAAGCCCTACTGGTGTAGCGGCGTATGTCGCGGGGCTAGACCCCGGTGAAACCAGTGCGATTTTATGGGCGGCGGGGCTGCGACAAACGGGGCAACGTGTATTGTTGATCATCGATGAAATGAAAGGGCGAGCAGTGGCGCGGCGTTTATCACTAGAGATCATGGGCAGTGCGGGGATCATCGCCACTGCCAAACGATTGGGACTGATTCCACAAGCGCGTCCGTTACTGGAACAATTACAGGCTTCAGGGTATTACCTGTCACCTACAGTGGCGGAAATGGCATTGAAAATTGCTGGAGAAGCGTGACTCTGGCTACTTATTTATTGCCACTTCTCAAGAAAATGGCTACTTATACATAGCCACTTATTGTGGATGCAGATGGTTAGCCACCGTCAACTCGCCCGTAAACGCCTTCTGCAATAACGCCTGCTTCAACTCTGCCAAAGCCGCCAACTTCCGCCGATAAACCCCCTCAAGCTCTTCTTTCTGTGTCCAAAATAAATCCAGTTTTTCAACTGCTGAAACTTGTTCTGATTCGCTCATCATCGGCACTTCAATATTACGCAGCACATTCAAAGATACTGTTTTTTGCGCAACTCCATAAGAAGCACCCGTCACCCCACCGATTCCCGCTTCAATAAGGCGGCGCGTCTGGCTAATGGCACGTGTCTGTATCAATTCACGCATGACAGTTCCGGCAACTGAATATTACTTCGCAGGCGGTAGGTTAGCTTCGATTAACTTCACCAGCTTATCGCTTTGTGGTGTTTCAAAACTACTGAAACTACCGATCAATTCCCCTTTAGTGTTGAGAACGTATTTGTGGAAATTCCATGCAGGATATTCCCCCGCCATTTCGCCCAAAGTTTGGTAGATGGGCGACGCGCTGGCTTTCGCTGCGTGGATTTTCTCAAACATCGGAAATTTCACCCCGTAAGTAAGCCGACAGAAATCTTTGATTTCCTGCTCTGAACCGGGGTCTTGTCCTGCAAAGTCGTTGGAAGGGAAACCCAGCACCACCAAGCCACGCTCTTTGTAATCGTTGTACAACTTTTCCAGCCCTTCAAACTGCGGGGTGAAACCACATTTACTGGCCGTATTCACAATCACCACCACCTTGCCGAGGTAGGTTTTACACAGATTGACTTCTTGCTTACTGCCCAATTCCCGTAAAGTGAAATTGAGCGCGGCGGGGCAACCACTGTCGGTGGGTGCGCCTTGTACAGGTTCAGCCATCACATTGGCAGTGGCAAAAAAGCTCATGGCTAACCCCAATAATTGTTTCAACATAAATACACCTCACGTTTATTAGTCGATTACTAACGCTGAACGCTATTGCTTGACGTAGATGAGTTTATCCATCGCGAATCCTAATGCGGCGGCTTTGGCAACCAAGCGTTGTTGAACGGCAACATCCAGTTGCGGCGTGCGTGACAAAATCCACAGGTAATCGCGACTATTGCCTGCAATCAGCACGTATTGGTAATTCGGGTCGAGTTCCACGATATTGTAACCACCGTAAAATGGCCCAAAGAACGACACTTTAAACTGCCCAACATCGGTTGCACCGACGAATTTGGCACGACCTTCTGCCGTTTCCCATTGTTGCTTTTTGTCGTTGTAACCCCGATTAATGACCCGAATATTGCCATCGGCACGCGGGCTGTATTCCGCTGAAACCTGACTCAAACCACGCTCGAACGAATGATCAAGCCTAGCCACTTCGTACCACTTGCCCAAGTACCGTTCAACTTGAAAACCGGACACGGGCGTAATGCCATCTGGAATCCCAACACAACCCGCTAATAACCACGCTAACACCAAAATCCCGAACTTTTTCATGACACAACCTATACGTAATACCTTTAAATTCTCACGATAATAGCACCATAGTTGTACATAACTGATAATATGCCAGAAATCTCAAGGTTTTAACGGAGTTCGCAACTTGCCATGAACACTATCGATGAAAAAAACAATGCCAACGTTCCCGCCGGACGTTTAGCACGCATGGCTCGCCTTGGCACACTCGCCACAGGCATTGCAGGCGGCATGATTGCCGAAGGCGCACGGCAATTAGCGCAAGGTAATCGCCCCAAAGTCAGTGATTTACTGCTTACTCCCGCCAATGCTAAACGGGTTGCCGATGAACTTTCACGCTTGCGCGGCGCGGCGATGAAAGTTGGACAATTATTGTCAATGGATGCTGGCGATATGTTACCCGCCGAACTTACCGAGATTCTGACGCGGCTGCGTTCCGATGCCAAACCCATGCCCTTGAGCCAACTGGCAAAAGTGCTGGATGCCAACTGGGGCAAAGATTGGAATACCCGTTTTCAACAATTTTCCTTCCAACCATTAGCAGCCGCCTCCATCGGGCAAGTGCATTCAGCACACACCAAAGATGGGCGACACTTGGCACTGAAAATCCAATACCCCGGCGTGCGCGAAAGCATTAGCAGTGATGTGGATAATGTCGCGACATTGCTGCGTATTTCGGGGCTGATTCCCAAAAGCATTGATTACCAACCGTTGCTCGAAGAAGCCAAACAGCAATTACACCAAGAAGCCGATTACTTGCAGGAAGCAGCGTACATGCGGCGTTACCAAACGTTGCTGGCGGATAGCCCTGAATTCACCCTCGCAGCCGTGCATGACGATTTCACCACCGCTAATATTCTCGCCATGACGCACGTTAGCGGCGTTCCCATTGAATCGCTCGCGCACGCACCACAAGCAGAACGTGACCGCGTAATGCACTTGCTGTTGGGTTTATTGTTCCGCGAAATTTTCAGTTTTCATTTGGTACAAACCGACCCCAATTTTGCCAACTACCGTTACAACCACCAGACGCAACAATTGATTTTGCTGGACTTTGGTGCAACTCGCGAATACCCCACCACCATTGCGGACGGTTATCGGCAAGTGATGCAAGGGGCAGCACAAGGGGATCGTGCCATGATGGATGCGGGTGCGGCGCAAATCGGTTTCTTCCAAGCATTCATCAAACCGGAACAACGGACGGCAGTGCTGGATTTATTTGAACAAGCTTGTGAACCACTGCGCTGGCAAGGCGTGTATGACTTTGGCACATCGAATCTGGCAAGCCGTATCCGTGATGCAGGCATGGCGTTAAGCATGGAACAAGACTACTGGCATACCCCACCAGCGGATGCGTTATTCCTGCATCGCAAACTCGGCGGCTTGTATTTACTGGCGGCAAAACTGCGAGCGCGGGTCGATGTCGGCGAATTATTCGCACCTTATGAGTTGGAACTTTGCATGTAATATCGAGAAGACCTTTCAATGAGGCAAGCCAGCGATTCCCCAATGACGCAAACGCCATAGAAGCCGCCTATAAGGTTCTGCGTAACGGTAACTTTGCTACACCGTTAGACTTAAAAGCTGTATTTCCCAGTTTGGATAACTTCAAATACAAGGATAAATGGACTATCTACCCATTGGTGCTTGAACTTCACAAACCATTCCCGTGCTACTGACTCAAAGCTGTTTTTGTGCATGGCTTCCTGTTCGGCTTTAACGGCTTGCTTGTAGCTGGAAGGGTCAACACCCCGCGCTAATAATTCCCGCGCCGTTTAGGTTTACCGTCTGGCTGTGGCTTTGCGTTTCTAATCGCAGTATCGGTAAGGTTATATTTCATTGGGGGTATCTATTTCCTGAAAGTCATCAATACCCCCAAGAATACCCCTTTTTCTGTGCGCTGTGGTGTTACTAGATAAGACACCCTGAAACAGAAAACCCCTTACAGATTGCCGCCTGTAAAGGGTTTTTGAGTTTTCATGATACTGCATGAAACTGGCGGCGACTACGGCATTCAGCACGCAAATAACTGATAAAAATGAATTTATCCATGTTCAATTTTCACCGATACCAACAACTATACCAACATTCTGAGAGTTCACCCCGTTTTTAGCCGTCCAGCACGCACCCTGAAACATGCCATAACCCCGCATCCTAGGGTTAACCCTAATTCTGGTAAATCGGCCTATGTTGGTATAGCTGTTGGTATCACCTGCACTCTCTGGACGCGATACCAACAAAAGACGAACAGAAAGCGAACCACTGGCAAGCTACCAGCACCACAAAGAAAAAAAATATTATTTTCTGGGGGGACGTTATATTCCTGAAAAAACTGTCTTTTGTCTTGCTGCGTGTTTATTTCTTTATTAATCAATAACTTAATGTCTATTTTTACAAGACAAAACACTTTTCGGTTTTGTCTTAAAGACAAAAGTTTTTGTCTTTCTGTCTTTTTCGTGCCGTTTTGCCTTGTCCAGACACACAAAAGCCACCTCTAAGGGTGGCTCGTTGCTTGGGTTGGCTGAATTAATCCTCTTCGTCATCCGCTAGTATAATGCGGTGTACCCGCTGTTGACCGTGTGCCGGGATATATTCCCGCCCGTCCTTAATGGGTGGCTGCACCATACCTGCATCCACAAGAGCAGTGAGTATCTGTTTTTTGCTGTACCCTTTTGCCAGCTCGGTCAATTGGCTTGGGAACACTAGATAAATCGCTTGTTCGCCGTCTTCGTAGGCTGGACGCACCCCGCCGACGCAATTATGTACACGCTGCAATTCTTCTTTCGGTACTTCAAACGCCATGTTTTGGAAACGTGACATATTGCCCATCAGAAACCGCCGTACCGCCGCTACGATCTGTCGTTGTTCGCGGCTAGAGTCATCACCTCCGAATGCTTTTAGCCAATCTGAGAATATACGTTTTGCCGCTGCGGTAGCGTCGCCCTGCTTCCATCCGGTCAAGCCGTACTCTGTCGCTAGTTCGCCAGCAAGACCGATAAGCGCAAATCTATACAGCACTTCGCGGGTTTGGGGATTAAACGCGCCGCCCACAATTTCAGATGCAATGGTTTCGAGCATTGCCGGAACGCGGGTATTTAGTTCCTCACGATTCACCACAAGCTTGGTTAACCACTCTTGCCCCACAAGTCCATAATGGTTTTCGATCCCTGACCCGATGGCGCTATTGAATGCGTTTAAATCAGGGTAATCATGGATCGTGTCATGGATTTTATAACCCTTGCCCGCATCCGCCGGAATATCGGCTTGACGAACTTCAATACCTGCCGGTGGTGTCCCGCCACCATCTTTAATGTAGTCAGCCGCCGACAATTCGCCACTTGATGCCCACAATAGCCGCCACTCCAATGTATTGCGCAAATCAACGCCCTTGTTTAGCCTAGCTTTACCATTGCCGTCTGATAGCATGTAAATAATGCGGTCTACTTCTTTCGCTGCTGCGCGTTTCTGTTCATCAAGAAATAGCCAGCCGTCATTATGCCGTGCTGCTATCCCTTCGATCCCGCCCGCCGTGCCGTGCCATGTTTGTTTAACGGTGTCATGATAGCCCCACACGCTTGCTGCTGCGCGTAATGACAGTGTTTTGCCGTCCTTACTGTCGCCGGTGAATTGATAGCCACCTCTGCCAACATTCGGGGTAAAGTCGAGCAATGGAGGTGCAAACGCGCTGCTGATTGCAAACATTAATCGGCTGTTGCCTTTCGCAAGGCTTGCCACTTCAACGCGCCAGCCTTCGAGCGTACCTTTTATTTCCTGCTGCGCTGCTTTTTTTATCACGCCTTGATAGGTAATGTTACCCTCATCATCCCCGAAGGTTTTAGCAGGGGTCACGAATACGCGCCCGTCATACCATCCGGTTTTTTCCACGCACGTTATGCGCCGCTCAGAATCGCACATTTGCAGGTAGTCGACTGCGTACATATTCGCACCGCCAGCCACCACAAGCCCACGATCCAGCAAATAGCCCATAACCTCATTGCCGTCGCCACTCATTAACCGCATGGGCATAGGCCACGTATGGGTAATGCCGTCGCCGTCTTGCCATTGCAGCAGCTTGCCCCAGCCGCCTTGTTCCGTGTTACGGGTACGCCCTAGCACGTCGATTGCGGTACATACCTTATAATCGCCTTTCTCTGTCGAGCGATAAAGCCAGCCGTCCTTAATGTAGTAAACGCCCCGACCGCCTTGCACCATGTCATCCATTGGCTTAGCCATATCGCGTTTTATCTGCTTTTCCGCTGCGGTCAAAGCGTTGGTAATTAAGCGTTTGCCTCCAAGATTGTGACCATTGTCTATCAGTGTTTTGATGATGGATTCACGCTGAATGGGGTCAATTGTGCCATCGACTACCAGCAAGGCGACTGTGTGTAAAAAATCCTGATAGGTTGTCAGCGTTACGGCTTTCGCCTGAGTGGTGAGTTCATCCAGTAGCTCAATTACCGGGTTTGTTTGCGCTGTAGCAGTCATGCCGCCACCCCCTTAATTTTGTCGAGTGCGGCCTGTGCCTTGGTGTTGGTGCGGTTTTGGCGGTAGGCGTTGCGATTGTATGAGTGCAGGCTTTCGCCGCTGGATGTGGTCAGTAACTTAGCCGCCGCTTGGATAGCTGCCCATTCGTCGCCGCCGTGATCCAGAATGCAAAACAGATCAAACGCATCATGTGCCAATCCGTCCGCTATCGGGTCGTTGGTATGGTGGCTGAATGCCCTATCCCGCCCATCATCACCTTGCAGGATGACCACGCCAGCCATACCGCTGGAAGATGCAGGGGCAACAAACTTGCTACCTGTCGCCCGGTATCCATGCGTTTTCAGGATCGACCGCACGTCATGCGAATTATTGAACTCATCAATCGGGGATACCTGCCCTACTACCAGCCGCCCCGCTGCTTTATGGTTGCGTTGGGTTTCAATGCGAAGGCAAGTAGTAGCGGCTAATTCTTCGCGTTGGCGTTGCGCCCGTTTGTCTGCCAGATATGCCGCGTTTGCAGCGTCCTTTAACGCCACGTCCACAAACTCACCTTTCAGGTGCAGGAATACATAGGAGGTGTCAGGGTTGCGCCCATAGAAAAAGGTTTGCTTTGGGGTATAGCTCTCACGCGCTGCGATATTGCCTAATACGCCATCCAATGCCGACACAAGATAGGTGCGTAACTCAGCAGGCAGTGTGCGGCTTGTGGGTGCGAATACACGCCATTTAGGGCAATCCATGCGGCTTGTGTAGGTCGAGCAAATCACGCATTCAATACCTGCTTGACGCAACAATTTAGCCGCGCTGTGCGCAGTGACATTGCCCGCGTCATAGTCGATTTCAACGCCGCCGATAGCGGTTAAGCTGCTACCCTGCCCACGGCTTGAATTATCGAATGTGCCTAGCTTTATGAGTGGTTGCGCGGCCTTGCTTGGGAATGCTGGCACGTCTTGCAGCATCCGGCATACATCCACCCATGATGCGGTGTTTTTTGTGCCTTGCGGGTTATGCAGGCTCTCAAATATGGTATAATCAATCTTCATTTAAAATCCTTTTTTGCCCGTCTTGGCCTGCCAGCCTGCGGGCATTTTCGTTTATGCAGCCTGACGCGAGACAATCCACGCATCAATTAACGACTCATACCAGCCAACGGTTGCCATTGTGAGCTTTACCGCTGCCGGAAAGTCGCTATTAGTGTCTGCTGCCAGTCGGTAAATACTGGATTTGCTTAATCCGGTTTTTTGCATTACGTCACGTAAACGGATAATCCGCTCTGACTGCTGTGGTCGGGGTGTTTTTGGTTTGCCTTGCATGTCGTTATCTCGCTTGTTGCTAATTGCCCCATGATTGCTATGTGGGCGCACAGGTTCATTAACAGATTGGTTTTTTATGGGGTTTTCCGTGCCATCTGTTCCTTGTGTCCCAGAATACTAACCCCCATCCCGACAATATTGCAACCTACTGATATTTCTCGATATTTCTCGATATTTCTTCTTATTTATCCTTATGTTCTCTTATTTCCCCTTATTTGCTCTTATTACTCCATAAACTACCGATATGTCAGGTTATTAGATCAATACTTTTTTTAGATCGTTATCGAACAATCATTAGTTTTAACGACAAACAAACAAAGGTCTAAGCCATAAACCGTTTAATATCAATCTCTTCAACCATTGCGCCGTGCATCCGCTGTGGTTGCGTACCAATCAGCTTTAACAGGCAATCGCCCTTACTCAGCAGCTTTTCACAGCCTACCTCCCCCAGTACCACGCGGCTTTCATAATCCTTTGCCACGGTCAAACCGGCACGGCTTGGAATATTCATACGCAACATGTCGGGCAGTACGCTTGAGCTTGGATATTGAGTGCCAATCACTAAATGAATCTTGGCAGAACGGCCTTTTTGAGCAATGCGGGCAAGTGCCGTAACGATGGTGGCGTCTTTATCGTCCTGCATGACTAAATCAGCCAGTTCATCAATTACCATAACGATAGAATAAGGCTTGTCGGCTTCTTTGAAACGCCTATCCATTTCGCCCGCAAGCCATTTGACCTGATGCGCAATGCCGCTTACTTCGGTTTCAATTGCCGTTACTTCGGGATGCTTTAAAAGGTGCTTAGAATTGCCGTAGAAAGGCGCTAAATCTTCGCCCTTGCCATCACCAATCATTAGGCGAAAGTCTGCCCCTGACTGCATCAGGCTTAAAATCAGGGCATTCATCCACACACTCTTTCCTTGCCCGGTTGTGCCACCGACAATCAGGTGAGGTGCTTTCTCTAAATCGAAAATTACCGGGTTGCTGATAACATCCACGCCGGTCATGCACGGCAAAGCACCTTCACGATTTGCCCATTCATGGGATTGAAGTAATTCAGCAAACACTACCGTTTGACGATCTTCACGCGGTACGTCAACAGAGATAAGCCCACGGCCTGCATTTACCCCAATGGTTACGGATTCCACGCCTAAATCCCGTGCAATGTCATCATCTGGCATTCTACCCAGCTTCGTACCACGCGGGATGCTAACCAGATGACGGGTGAGAACGTGACCATTCAGCGATTGATACAGACGCGAGTCAGGCAAACCATAGCTTGCCAAAACGTCGGTAATCTCACTGGATGCCGCTACTTGTGGGCGTGTGTCGATCTCGTTTAAATCACTGCCCATCAAGCAATTATCACGCTTCCACGCGGTCAGGGATTGACGGATTAGCCATGCTGCCCCCAATGCACCAACGCCAGCAAGAAAGCTGCCTGTAGCCAATGTTGGCGCGGCTAACGCTGTAGCAGCCACCGCCGTTTGTACGTGGCTTTCAGGGTAAAATTGATCTAAGAACCTATTCATAATCTTTTCAAGAGCAAAGATAAAAATGCCAAATTGACCATTTGTAGGCAGTTGTTGATCAAGCGCTCGCAGTTTTTCCATAG
>JBDKID010000011.1:0-96222 GCA_039797295.1 Pseudomonadota bacterium
ACGTTGTTATCTATGCTGGAAATCATGGATGCCTACACCGCTGAACAATTGGACGGTCTGAAAAAAACCGTCCGACAATTTGTGTAGATACTTATGCTTATCAGGGGAGGGACAAGAAATGGTGGTCTCTCTTAACACCTCCCCTGACAAGGGGAGGCAGGGAGGGGTTTCTTAATGAAAAACGCAATAGTACGCCAATGCCAACCTTGCACGGCCTGTTGTGATGGTTGGGTGCAAATGAATATTCGCGGGGCGGCTGTTTACCCCGGTTGTGCTTGTCCGCATAGCACCGGGAAGGGCTGTAATGATTACGCTAATCGTCCCGTTGACCCATGTGATAATTTCAACTGCGGTTGGATTGTGCCGCAAAGCCCATTACCCGATTGGATGAAACCTAACGACGCCAAAGTCATGGTGTTATTCAACAAATTACAATGGCGTGGTTTGCCTGTGGATGTGGCTGTTCCCGTGGGAAAGCGCATTCCACCCCGCGCTTTGAATTGGTTGAAGCAATTCGCCGAACAGCACGGCAGACCGTTGATTTACACCGAACAAACCGTCGTTAATGGTCAGTTTTCTAAAGATCAGCAAACCATTGCGTATGGCCCGCCGGATTTTCAGCAGGAAATTACGGCTCGCGTTGCGCAAGGTCAACGTCTGTGGGTATGATGTTGCGGTCAAAGCAAAGTAGGAGATAAGCATGAGCGCATTGAAACAACCCGTGTTGTATACCGCTGCTGAATACCTTGCAATGGAACAGTCTGCCGAGCACAAAAGCGAGTTTGTCGACGGTTATATCTACGCAATGGCGGGAGCAAGCGAAAACCATAATGTGGTTAGTCTCAATATTGCGAGTTATTTGCGTAATGTGATGCGCGGTAAACCGACTTGCCGTGTGTTCATGAGTGACATGCGTTTAATGCTGGAAGGCGGGCGTTTTTACTATTATCCCGACGTAATGCTGACTTGCGAAGGTGCGGGGGATGATCCTTATAGCAAAGCCGCACCGTGTTTATTGGTGGAAGTACAGTCGCCTTCAACCAAAACCATTGATCGGCGTGAAAAAGTGCTGCATTACTTGAAGTTACCTTCGCTGCATTATTACCTTGTAGTCGCGCCGGATGTGCGTAAAGTGGAATGTTTTCAACGCGATGAGCAAGGTAAGTGGGTCAGTAGCATTTTAGAAGAAAACGAAATTCTGCCGATTGATTGCCCGCCCGTGAGTTGTGGCATTCGTTTGGATGACATTTATGCGGACTTAGACCTGCCAGAACGTTAATACCCTGCTCTTCAAACTTATTCCTGTTAAATCCTCTGGTTTTTTTCGCTGCACCAGCGCGTTACACTACGCATCTTTGCATAAGAGCATTCAGAATAGCCATGACAGCCAGTCACCCGATTCGGGAAATTCCCTACAACTACACTTCATTCTCTGACAAAGAAATCGTGCAACGGTTGCTCGGCGCGTCTGCGTGGGAGTTGCTGCAAAGTTTGCGCGAGAAACGCGAGACGGGCATTTCCTCGCACATGTTGTTGGAAATGTTGGGCGATATGTGGATGGTGCAACGCAATCCGTATATCCACGATGATTTGTTGGAAAATCGCCAACGCCGTCAATCCTTGCTGGATACTTTGGGCGAACGTATCGGCAAGATTGAAGAACGTGCTCACGGTAATGCACTCACGCTGAAATTGGTCGGTTTGGCGCGTAGCGCATGGGAGCGTTTTGCCGAATCGTTCCGCGAAGAATACGATCTGCGCGAACAAGTACGTCGTCGCCTTGCGCGAATTACCCGCAAGGACAATATCCAATTCGACGGTTTGGCGCGGGTTTCGCATGTTACTGATGCGACTGACTGGCGCGTGGAATTACCGTTTGTGGTATTAACGCCAGATACTGAAGAAGAAATGGCGGAAATGGTGCAAGCCTGTATCGAACTCGGCTTAACCATTGTCCCGCGTGGTGGCGGTACGGGTTATACGGGTGGAGCAATCCCCTTGGATGCCAAAAGCGCGGTGATTAATACCGAAAAGCTGGATTTTATTGGCGAAGTGCAATACCGCAATGATCTGGTCGGCGTGGATAAAACTGTGCCAGTGGTGCGTACCGGTGCAGGCGTGGTCACGCGCCGCGTGTCGGATTTGGCGGGTAAACACGGTTTGGTGTTCGCGGTTGACCCAACTTCGCAAGACGCTTCCACCATTGGCGGTAATATCGCCATGAACGCAGGTGGTAAAAAAGCGGTATTGTGGGGCACAACGCTGGACAATTTGCTGTCATGGAAAATGGTCACGCCGGATGCCGATTGGTTAGAAGTCACGCGCTTAAACCATAATTTGGGCAAAATTCACGACCAAGCAACCGTGCAGTTTGCGGTGCAACGTTTCCAAGCGGATGGCAAAACCAAGAAGGGCGAAGCGCAAATCCTGAGCTTTGAAGGGCGTTATTTCCGCAAAGAAGGCTTGGGCAAAGACGTTACCAATAAGTTCTTGGGTGGCTTGCCGGGGGCACAAAAAGAAGGCTGCGATGGCTTAATTACTTCTTCAGAATTCATCCTGCATCGGATGCCAGACCAAATTCGTACCGTGTGTTTGGAGTTCTACGGTACGGACTTGCACGAAGCTGTTCCGGCGATTGTTGAGATTAAAAATTACCTCGATAGCCGTAAAGATGTGCTGTTATCCGGTTTGGAACATTTGGACGAGCGTTACGTTAAAGCGGTGAAATACACGCCTAAAGGGGCGCGTGGCATGTTACCGAAAATGGTATTGCTGGCGGATATTGTCAGCGATAACGAAAAAGCGGTAGCGGAATCGGCAGCGGAAGTGGTGCGTTTAGCTAATGCGCGGAATGCGGAAGGCTTTATTGCGATTAGCCCCGAAGCGCGTCGTCAGTTCTGGGCGGATCGTTCACGCACCGCCGCGATTGCCAAACACACCAATGCGTTCAAAGTGAATGAAGACGTGGTGATTCCGCTGCGCAATTTGGCGACGTACACCGAAGGCATCGAAACCATTAACGTGCGCCAATCCATGCAGAATAAAGTGCGCATGATTGATGCATTACTCGCGCATTTGGCGGGTGAGTTGCCGGAACTGCGTACCGTGGTTGGCTACGAAGCCAGTGCGGAACGCAGTGCTATCTTGGCGGGCAAAATCGCTCATGCCGTTGATTATTTAAAAGGGCGAAAAGCACGTTGGGAAGCGATTCTCGCTAATTTCCAATCACCTGCCGCCGCGCATCAAGATTTATTAGACGACACTGCGAAAGCTGCGCAACGCCCGAATGATCGTCTGATTGATTTGCTGTTACGTCGCGATTTGCGCATTTCGTATCGCGTCGAAGTGGTGCGTGCGCTGCAAGACCTGTTTGCAGGTGGCGAACTCGAACCCTTACTGAAATCGTTGGAAAGCATTCACCGCCGCATTCGTTCCAGTCGTTTGTTTATCGCACTGCACATGCACGCGGGGGATGGCAATGTTCACACCAATATTCCGGTCAATTCCAACGACTATGAAATGCTGCACGAAGCCGAACGCATGGTTGATGAAATCATGGTCTTGGCGCGGCGGTTGGATGGGGTGATTTCCGGTGAACATGGCATTGGTTTGACCAAATACCAGTATCTGGAAGAACGCGAAGTGCGCGAATTTGCCGATTATAAGCAAGTTGTTGACCCGAATGGACGCTTCAACAAAGGCAAATTGTTACCCGGTTCGGGCTTGCAAAATGCTTACACGCCGTCTCTGCGTTTGGTTGAACGCGAAGCTTTATTGTTAGAACACAATGAGTTAGGCGCGTTAAACAACGATATTAAAGACTGTTTGCGTTGTGGCAAATGTAAGCCGGTGTGCAATACACACATTCCCCGCGCTAACTTGCTGTATTCGCCGCGTAATAAAATCTTGGCAACGGGTTTAATGATCGAAGCGTTCTTGTACGAAGAACAAACCCGCCGTGGCATTTCCATCCGTCACTTTGATGAGATGAATGATGTTGCCGACCACTGTACGGTGTGCCACAAATGCCTTAATCCGTGCCCAGTGAATATCGACTTCGGCGAAGTCAGTGTGCGGATGCGTAGCATTTTGCGGGAACGCGGCAAGAAAAAGACCAATTTGGTAACGTGGGCTTCCATGCAATTTTTGAACATGAAAGACCCCGCGACCATTAATGTGATGCGTAAAGGCATGATTCAATTCGGCTTTACCGCACAACGCTGGGCTTACACCATGGCGAAAAACGCCGGATTGTTGGGCGATAATAAGCGTCCGGCGGCGACCTTGGGCAAACCGCCGATTAAAGAGCAGGTGATTCAGTTCATCAAAAAACCGCTGCCCAAAGGCATTCCATCTAAAACCACTCGCGCCATGTTGGGTCTGGAAGACAATAACATTATCCCAATTTTGCGCGACCCAGCAGTGGGCGGCGAAAAACGCGGCGATGCAGTGTTCTATTTCCCCGGTTGTGGTTCGGAACGTTTATTCAGCCAAGTCGGTTTAGCCACCTTAGCCATGTTGTACCAAACGGGCGCGACCACCGTGTTACCGCCGGGGTATTTGTGCTGTGGGTATCCGCAAAATGCCAGCGGTGATTTGAAAAAAGGCACGGCGATTTCCACCGAAAACCGCGTGTTATTCCATCGCGTGGCGAATGCCTTGAGCTACCTCGACATTAAAACCGTGATTGTGTCGTGCGGAACGTGCATGGATCAGCTCCTCAAATACGAATTTGAGAAAATCTTCCCCGGTTGCCGTTTGCTCGATATTCACGAATATTTGCTGGAAAAAGGCGTGAAAATGGCAGGCGTGGAGGGCGTGCAATACGTTTACCACGATCCTTGCCATTCGCCCATGAAGCAAATCAACCCGCTGAAAGTGGCGCAAACCTTGACGGGTTCTAACGTGGTGTTAAGCGAACGTTGCTGTGGCGAAGCGGGTACATTCGCGGTTAGTCGCCCCGACATCGCCAGCCAATTACGTTACCGCAAAACCGAAAGCCTCAAGGCGGGCATTCAGGAGTTGACGGGCGAGGAAATGGCGCACAATGGCAATGTGAAAATCCTGACTTCTTGCCCCGCGTGCCAACAAGGTTTATCGCGTTACGCCGATGACACAGGGATGGATACTGATTACATTGTGGTCGAAGTCGCCAATCATTTGTTGGGTAAAGATTGGCAGAAAACCTTTGTCGATACCGCGATTCACGGCGGAATTGAAAAAGTGTTGTTGTAACATTCGGTTACATTTCTGCAATAGTTATGCAAACTTGCCCGAGTAAGGTCGGGCAATCTTGTTTTAGGGAAGGGGATTGCTATGCCTTTAGCACAAACAGTACGTCGCCAAGCCATGCACACGCGCACGGTGACGTGCCACGGTTACAAGCGCGAAGACGGTTTATGGGACATTGAAGGTCACATGGTCGACACCAAGCCGTATGCGTTCATGAATGAAGATCGTGGCGGGTTTATCAACGCCAATGAGCCACTGCACGGCATGTCGGTGCGTTTGACCATCGATGAGCAGTTCACCATCCATGATGTGGAAGCGGTCACGGATTGGTCGCCTTTCAAACATTGCCCTGACATCGCGGGTGTGTTTAAAGGCTTGATTGGCGTGTCGATTGGTTACGGTTGGAATCGCAAGCTCAAGGAACTCATGGGCGGTGTGAAAGGCTGTACGCACCTCACCGAATTGTTAGGTCCGATTGCCACCACCGCGTTTCAAACCATTATGAGTACGCGCTCTGACTATTGCGGTGATTCGGCAGGGGTATTGGAAGAAAAGCCGCCGTATTTGGATACCTGCCACATGCTGCGCGAAGATGGTGAAGTGGTCATGAAATACTGGCCGAAATTCTACCGACCCGCCGCGCCGAACGAAGAAACGCCTTGATGTTTTTCTCTCCTCCCTTGACAAGGGGAGGTCGGGAGGGGTTTCTTCACTGCCACACCACATCCGCTGTGAGCATATAGCCCGCGCCGTACACAGTTTTGATTAAGCGTGCGGAAGCGGGGTCGGTTTCCAGCTTTTTGCGGATGCGTGACATGCGCACGTCGATGCTGCGATCAAAACCCGTGTCGCGTTCTTTGAGCAATTGTTCACGCGACAGGATTTGTTTGGGGGCCTTGAGCAAACTAATCAGTAATTCAGCTTCGGCAGTGCTTAAGGTTTCGCTAATGCCATCCAAGGTGCTAAGCGTTAACGTGCTAGGGTCGAATAACCAATTGCCGAATTGCGCTTTGCGTTGCGGGCGGTCGTTATGATTCACTGCCGTGATTTTTTCAATGCGCCGTAAGACGCTATTGGTGCGGGCAACCAATTCGCGCGGGTCGAAGGGTTTGCTAATGTAATCATCCGCGCCGAGTTCCAAGCCTAACACTTTATCGGTGAGGCTATCACGCCCTGACAGAATAATAATCCCTGTCGCGCCGCCGTCGAGTAATTGACGCACGAGGGTTAAGCCATCCATATCGGGTAAGCCCAAATCCACAATGCACAAATCCGGTTTGTGTTGTTTCAGCGCGTACAAGGCTTGTGAACCAGTGCGAAAATATTGCGCATTGTGTCCATAACGCGCTAATTCTTGGCACACCAGTTTGCAAATGTCCGCTTCATCATCCACCACGTAGATCAGTTTGCCGGATTTCATTAAATTTTTTCCTCCTCTGGTTGTGCCGCTCGCCGCAGTGCATCGCTGAGGCGTTCTTGATCAAATGGCTTGCGTAATACGGGGAAATACACGCCGTTTGCTGCTTGTAGACCGGAATCATGCGCATAGCCGCTAATGAGTAAGATGATACTACGCGGATTTTTGCGGTAAAGCTGCTGGGCAAGCTGATGCCCATCCACGCCGCCGGGAAGCATAATATCCGATACCATGCCATCCAAGGTGGGTAAGCTATCAATTAATTGCAAGGCTTCGTCGCCATCTTCGGCTTCGACAATGTGTAAACCGAGTTGGATTAATTGTTCGCGCACCACATTGCGCACGTCAGGGTTATCTTCCACCAGTAATAGCAATTTGCCGATCAGGTTATTACCCAGTTGTGGCGCATTGCGTGCATCTTTGTGATAAGTCGCGGTGCTGGCGTGCGCAGCACTTAAGGGCAGCAGTAATTTAATGCACGCACCTTGCCCGCTACTGCTGGCGATTTGGATATAACCTTGTGATTGTTTGACGAAACCGTACACCATGCTCAAGCCCAAACCGGAATTATTCGTGCCTGCTTTAGTGGTGTAAAACGGTTCATACGCTAAGCGCAGCGCGTCTTCGCTAAAGCCAATGCCAGTATCGGTAACGGTAATCGCAATGTAGTCACCCGCTGCCACGCTTTCGTCGTAAGTCAGCGGTTCGCTCACGGTTTGGCGATAGGTGTGGAAACGCACTAAACCGCCATTGGGCATGGCATCGCGGGCGTTTAATGCCAGATTCACCAAGGCATTTTCCATGTGTCCGGGGTCGAGATTGGCAATGCCCGTGATGTCATCGGCTTGGTAATCGAGTTGAATATTGCTGGGTAATGAGCCGCGCAATAACTCCATCGTTTCGCGCATCAGTTGGTCAATATTCACCGCCACGGGTTGCAGTGGTTGGCGACGTGAAAACGCGAGTAAGCGATGGGTAATGTCCGCACCGCGCCGAGTTGCCCGAATCGCAGGCGCGAGAAAGCCTTCCAAACCTTCAACCTGTTGGTAATGGTCTTGCGCGAGCAATAAATTACCCAAAATAATCGACAGCAAATTATTGAAATCGTGGGCTAAGCCGCCCGCTAATTGCCCCACCGCGCTCATGCGTTGCGCTTCAGTGAGTTGGCGTTCGGCTTGTTTTTCGGCAGTAATGTCCAGCGATAGGTTCAAAATACCTTTCACATTGCCATCGCCGCCTTTTTCGGGAATCAAAATGCGCTTGGTAATAATGTCACGTTCTTGGTGTTTGAAGGCGTAAGTGTAAATGGTTTCCTGCCCCGATACCGCGATTTGCAATTGGTCGTAAATGTCGTGGTACATGGTTGCGCCCAACACTTCGCTCAAATGCTTACCAATGACTTCGGGAATTGTGTGTTGAAATTGTTGCGCATAAGCTTGGTTGACGAATAAATAATGCAAGTCGGGGGTGAAATACGCCACTTGTGCGGGGAGGGCATCCAAAATCAAACGCTGGCGTTCCTGCGTGGCTTCGAGTTGCGCGGTACGGCGTTTGACTTTGGTGTCGAGCGTATTGATATTGTCTTTGAGGCGTTCGACCATGCCATCAAAACTGCTGGCGAGTATGCCTAATTCATCATCGCGCTGAATACCACTTTTCGCGGATAAATCCCCGCCGCTGACTTTGAGCGCGGTTTGTGCCAATTGCGTAATCGGGCGTGTGACTTGATTGACGAAAAATGCCGCGAGCAGCAAGGCGCACAACATGGTGACAGCCGCCAGCCACAAAATACGATTACTTAAGGTTTCGGAACTGCTGCGTAATTCATCCAAATACACCGACGAACAAATGTACCAATCGAAACTCGGCATGTAACGCACTAACGACAATTTTTCATACACATAATTGCCGGGATCGTCGGGTTTATCCCATTTGTAATGCAGCTCTTGCCCCGTATCAGCAACTTGTTTGAGGTCGTCAGTAATGGGGTTGTGCGTTACAGGGTTTTCCAATTTTTCAATGCGTTTGCCGTCAATATTGGTATTAGGGTGGATTAAAATATTGCTATTGGAGTCAAAAATAAATAAGTAACCTGTTTTAGCAACTTTAATTTGTTGTAAAGCATTGCGCAGCTCGGTTAGAGCGCGTTTTTTACGGTGTTCGATTTCGTGCGCAAGATCGTCTAAATAAACGCCAGAACCAATGATCAAGCCCCATTCGGGAAAGTTTTTGAAATACGAGACTTTTTCTTGCGGCAGGGATTGTGAAGGGCGATTCCATTTGTATTGTAAAAACCCTTCGCCATTTTGTTGCGCTTGTTGAATCACTTTACTCAAAATGGGTTGCCCGTCCGTGTCGATCATGTTGACGGATGGCTTGCCGTGAAAGCGTGAGTCTGGGTGCGATAGCAGCACGCCGTTATAGTCCGAAATCCAAATATAGTCATTATTGTTGTAGGTGAACTCCCGAATCGCTTCAAAAGCTTTTGCACGCGCTTGCGCATTGCTAACGCCCGCTTGTTGGGCGGCATGGAATTGGGTTTGAAGATAAGCTTGCGTGAGTGAAACGGCGACCTTCAGTTGTTGTTGATGCGCTTTGAGGGCTTGCGTTTGGTATTCCTCGACATTGGCATACATGCGGTTGGCGATTTCAAACACATTATTTAACGCTAAACGGCTAGCATTGCGTTCGATTTCAAACACTTTCTGCTTGATCAGTGGCACGGTGTAGAAATAGATAATCGTGAAAATGGCACACACCAACACCAACATGGCAATAAAAAATTGGCGTGATAATCTGGATTGCAATGGTTGAAAGCGGTACACGCACTATACCCTTCGATAAACGGAAAAAGTCAGTGTAACACAGCGAGTTAACGCTGCTTTTGCCTGCAACAATTCGTTACATTTCCGCAATATTGCAGCAATCTTGCCTTGTTACCTTGCATCGCAATTGATCTGGGAGGAGTCAATTTGTGGGTAACGATTACATTCTGCAAACTCACGCGCTGACCAAAGCGTTCAAGGGGTTTACAGCAGTTGATAATGTCAATTTGCAAATTCAACGTGGTCACATTCACGCGCTCATTGGACCTAATGGCGCGGGCAAGACCACGGTTTTTAACTTACTAACTAAATACTTAATCCCAACTTCTGGGCAAATTCTGTTTAACGGTAAAGACATCACACCTGTGGAAGCTTCGGCGATTGCGCGGTTGGGTATGGTGCGTTCGTTCCAGATTTCTGCCGTGTTCCCGAAATTAACGGTGCTGGAAAATGTGCGCATTGCTTTGCAGCGTAAAGAAGGCAATAGCTTCCATTTCTGGAAATCGGAAAAAGTTCTCAACAAGCTCAATGGGCGTGCGGAAGAGTTACTGGATTCCGTCGGTCTATTGGAATTCCGCAATGCCAATACCGTTGACCTGCCGTATGGGCGCAAACGCGCTTTAGAAATTGCCACTACCTTGGCATTAGACCCCGAAATGTTACTGCTCGACGAACCCACGCAAGGCATGGGGCACGAGGATGTGGATGTGGTCGCTAACCTGATTAAAAAGGTTTCGGCGGGGCGCACCATTCTCATGGTTGAACATAACTTACACGTCGTTTCCAAACTCGCGGATCGTATCACCGTGTTACAGCGCGGTGCGGTGTTAATGGAAGGTAATTACGCCACGGTTTCCGCTGATCCACGGGTGAAAGAGGCGTATTTAGGCGTGGCGGCAGACGAGGAGGTAGTAGCATGAGTTTGATGGCTGATGGTCTGAAGCAAGACGAAAAGCTGCGCATCCGTGATTTGCACGCTTTTTATGGTGAATCGCACATTCTGCATGGCATTGATTTACATGTGAATAAAGGCGAGCTGGTCACGTTATTGGGGCGTAATGGTTCGGGGCGTTCCACCACGTTGAAGTCGATCATGAACATGGTTGGAAGACGCAGCGGCAGCATTATGGTGAATGGTACAGAAACCATTGGCGTGCCCGCGCATCGCATTGCGCATTTAGGCATTGGTTTTTGCCCCGAAGAACGCGGCATTTTTTCCAGCTTGAATGTGGAAGAAAACCTCATGTTGCCGCCCGCCGTGCGCAGCGATGGCATGAGTCTCGATGAAATCTACGACATGTTCCCCAATTTGTACGAGCGGCGCATGAGTCAAGGCACGCGCTTGTCGGGCGGTGAACAGCAAATGTTGGCAATGGCACGCATCTTACGCACGGGTGCGAACATTTTGTTGCTGGATGAAATCACCGAAGGGCTTGCCCCCGTGATTGTGAAAAAGTTGGGCGAGGTATTAACCAAGCTCAAGCACCGTAACTTAACGATTTTGTTGGTGGAGCAGAACTTCCGTTTTGCCGCCCCGATTGCTGACCGCCATTACGTTATGGAGCACGGTCACATTGTGGAAGAAGTCAAACAGACCGAACTTGAGGAGAAGAGCGGTTTGTTAAATACCTATTTAGGCGTGTAGGAAGAGGAAGGTCTTACACCCCATAGTAATGTTCAGTTTGGAGTTAAAGAGGAGAAGACTGATGAAACCAATGATGAAACCCCTGATGTTAGCGACCACGGTTGCTTTGGCATTGTCCGTGAGTACCGCACAAGCGGCGGGTATTTCCGATGACAAAGTGAAACTCGGTGTGATAGCGGACATGAGCGGGACTTACGCTGATGCTTGCGGTAAAGGTTGTGTAGCTGCGGTGGAAATGGCTGTCGCGGATTTCGGTGGCAAGGTATTGGATAAGCCCATCGAAGTCGTTTCGGCGGATGACCAAAACAAGCCAGATACGGGTTCTTCCATCGTGCGTGAATGGGTGGATAAAGAAAAAATCGACGCCGTGGGCGGGATTGTTTCTTCTGCGGTGGGTTTAGCGGCGGGCAAAGTGTTAAACGAAGCCAAAAAACCGATGCTGATTTCCACAGCGGGCAGCCCTGCGTTCTACACCAAAGCGTGCTCACCGTTTAATGCGCATTGGACTTACGACGTGGTGGCATTGGCCAACGGTACGGTGAAACCACTGGTGGCGGAAGGCAAGAAAAAATGGTTCTTCATTACTGCTGACTACGAGTTTGGTAATGCTTTGGAAAAAGCTTCCACGGGTGTGATCGAGAAAAATGGCGGGAAAGTGGTTGGTGGCGTGAAAGTGCCATTGGGCACAACCGACTTTTCGTCTTACATCCTGCAAGCGCAATCGGCGGGTGCTGATGCCGTAGCTTTCGCTAATGCGGGTAAAGATTTCGTCAACTCTTTGAAAGCTGCACATGAGTTCGGCTTGGATAAGAGCGCGACAATGGTAGGTTTGCTGGTATTCGCTTCCGATGTGCAAGCGATTGATCCGGCAGTGATTGCAAACATGAATTTGACCACGGGTTTCTACGGCGAGTTAGACGATAAAACCAAAGAATGGTCAAAACGTTACAAGGAGAAATTTGGCAAAACGCCGGGCATGGGGCAAGCAGGTGCTTACTCCTCCGTCATGCATTACCTGAATGCGGTCAAAGCAGCGGGTACGGATGAGGGCGAAGCGGTTATGGCTAAAATGAAGGAAATGAAACCTGACGATTTCTTTGCGCGTAATGCCGAATTGCGTGCCGACGGGCGCATGGTGCATGACATGTACTTTGTGCGCGTGAAGAAAGCTGACGAACGCAAGAGTGATGATGACATCTTTGAAGTGAAACAGACACTTGCGGGTAATGATGTCTTCCTGCCCATGTCACCAGAGTGTGATTTCAGCAAGAAGAAGTAATGCCACGGGTGGGGGTGAGGTTCGCTTACCCCTACCTTACCCCTGCCATTCATTCAAAGGTGCGTTATGGAGACATTCTTCGGGATAAACCCGATGGCCTTGTTCGGGCAATTGTTAGTGGGTTTAATTAACGGTTCATTTTATGCCTTATTAAGCTTAGGTCTGGCCATTATTTTTGGCTTATTGCGAATTATCAATTTTGCTCAGGGTGCTTTATACATGGTCGGGGCTTTTATGGCTTGGCTTGGATTACAGCACTTTGGTATTAACTATTGGCTGGCATTGATTATTGTGCCGGTAGTGGTAGGTATTGTCGGTATTTTAATTGAAAGGTTGCTGATTCGCCCTATTGCGCATGAAGATCATTTATACGGTCTTTTATTGACGTTCGGTTTGGCATTAATTTTTCAAGGTACATTTACTCACCTATTTGGTTCATCTGGCTTACCTTATCAAATCCCTGAAGCGTTAAGTGGTGGGGTGAATTTGGGTTTTGTGTACTTACCCATTTACCGTGGTTGGATTATTTTGGTTTCCTTGGTGGTGTGTTTTGCCACTTGGTGGACAATTGAGAAAACACGTTTGGGTTCTTATTTGCGTGCAGGTACAGAAAACTCTCGAATTCTGCAAGGTTTTGGCGTGAATGTGCCATTAATGATTACCTTGACATTCGGTTTCGGTGTCGGTTTGGCAGGTTTGACAGGCGTACTTGCTGCCCCGATTTACTCGGTTAGCCCTGACATGGGGTCTAATGTTTTAATCGTGGTATTTGCCATTGTCGTGATTGGTGGTATGGGATCGATTGGTGGCGCAATCCTCACGGGTTTGGGTATGGGTGTCATCGAAGGTTTGACAAAATATTTCTATCCAGAGGCTTCTAATACCGTCATTTTTTTGGTCATGGTGGTGGTGTTATTGGTGAAACCCGCTGGCTTGTTCGGTAAGGAAGCATAAGTATGGAAATGTTAAAATCAAATAAAATCAATTTACTATTGATTGCAATTGCCTTGGTGTTACCGACTTTTGTTTACCCTGTATTCTTGATGAAAGTGCTGTGCTTTGGTTTGTTTGCCGCAGCATTTAACCTGATGCTGGGCTTCGTGGGAATGCTGTCGTTTGGTCATGCGGCTTTTTTGGCGACAGGTGGTTATGTTACTGGTTATTTGACTATTAAATTTGGCTTAACGCCAGAGCTTGGAATTTTGTGCGGCACGGCGGCGGCGGCGGTCTTAGGGTATGGGTTCGGTAAACTGTCGGTCAAACGCGAAGGGATTTATTTTGCGATGGTGACATTAGCATTAGCCCAATTGGTGTTTTTCTTGTTTGTGCAAGCCCCATTTACCGAAGGCGAAAACGGTTTACAAGGCATTCCGCGTGGGTTTTTGTTCGGAATTGTTGATCTAAGTAATAGCAATGCCATGTACTACTTTGTGTTAGCGATTTTTCTGTTAGGATTCTGGCTGATTCATCGGACGATTCATTCACCATTTGGACAGGTGTTGAAAGCGATACGCGAAAATGAAGCTCGCGCTATCTCTTTAGGTTATGACGTCAAACGCTATAAATTGATAGCTTTTATCTTATCCGCAACATTGGCAGGTTTGGCTGGTGCAACTAAATCACTGGTATTCCAGTTGGAATCACTTACCGATGCACATTGGCACATGTCAGGTGAAGTCGTGCTAATGACATTGGTTGGGGGAATGGGTACTATATTTGGGCCATTAGTCGGTGCTGGTGTGATTGTCGGAATCGAAAATGTATTTTCGGGAGGAGAGCTGGGAAGTTACATTCACATTATTATGGGTGTGATTTTCGTCGCTTGCGTTTTGATGTTCCGCAGCGGCATTGTTGGTGAATTTAATAAGATGATGAAAAAGAATTTCAATCTTTAATGCAGAACCTCATTGCTAGGAGGAAGAGTTATGACGAGTATTTACAACCAGAATCTAGAGCAAGTAGCAGCGAACTACGAGGCTCTCAGCCCGTTGACTTTCATGGAACGCGCTGCATCCGTTTACCCCAACAAAACTGCCGTGGTGCATGGCGATGTGCGCCGTACTTGGGCTGAAACCTATACGCGTTGCCGCCGTTTAGCGAGTGCATTGGTGCGTGAAGGCATTGTCGCGGGTGATACCGTATCCATTATGTGCCCGAATTTGCCGGAACACTTTGAAGCACATTTTGGTGTGCCAATGGCTGGGGCGGTATTGAACTCCATTAACACTCGTTTAGACGCGCCAGCAGTAGCATTTATCCTCAAGCACGCCGAAACGAAGATTTTGATTACTGAGCGTGAAATGTCCGCTGTGGTGAGCAAAGCCTTGGATTTGCTGGAAACCAAACCACTGGTGATTGACATTGATGACCCGACTTATCAAGAAGGTCAGTTACTGGGCAGTATGAACTACGAGCAGTTCATTGCCGAAGGTGATCCTGAATTTGTGTGGTCGCGCCCGTCCAATGAGTGGGATGCGATTAGCTTGAATTACACGTCCGGTACAACTGGCGACCCTAAAGGCGTGGTTTATCACCATCGCGGCGCACATTTGAATGCCGTGAGCAATGCGTTGTCTTGGAGTATGCCGAAACAGGCAGTGTACCTGTGGACATTACCCATGTTCCACTGCAATGGCTGGTGCTTCCCGTGGACAATGGCGGTGGTGGCTGGTGTTAGCGTGTGCTTACGCCATGTGCGTGCGCAGAAAATCGTTGAGCTGATTGTGAACGAAAAAGTCGACCACCTGTGCGGTGCGCCGATTGTCTTGAGCATGATTGGCAATGCGCCACAAGCGGTGAAGGACAGCATTAAACATCCGGTCAAAGTCATGACGGCGGGTGCGCCGCCGCCAGCTTCCGTGATTCAAACCATGGAAGAAATGAACTTTGATGTTACGCAGGTCTATGGTTTAACTGAAACCTATGGCCCTTGCGTCGTGAGTGAATGGCATGATGAATGGAACGACAAACCCATTGAAGAACGCGCCCGTTTAAAAGCCCGTCAAGGGGTACGCGTGGCGATGCAAGAAGGTTTAATGGTAGCTGATCCCGCAACCTTGGAACTCGTGGAACAGGATGGTGTAACCATCGGCGAAATTTTCATGCGCGGCAATATCGTCATGAAAGGCTATTTGAAAAACCCGAAAACCACCGATGCTAGCTTTGTGGGTGGGTGGTTCCACTCCGGCGACTTGGCGGTGTGGCATCCAGACGGTTACATCGAGATCAAAGACCGTTCCAAAGACATTATTATTTCGGGCGGGGAAAATATTTCCAGTATTGAAGTGGAAGATGTACTGTACCGTCACCCGAAAATTCAAGACGTGGCAGTGGTGGCCAAACACGATCCGAAGTGGGGTGAAGTGCCGTGTGCCTTCATTAAATTAGCGGAGGGTGTGACCATGACCGAAGCCGAAGTGTCTGAATACTGTCGGGCAAACATGGCGCACTTCAAAGTGCCGAAAAAAGTGGTATTCGTGGACTTGCCGCGTACTTCCACCGGTAAAGTGCAAAAGTTCATCTTACGTCAATGGGCGAATGAGGCATCTTAAGCCCCGCCATTGCTGTAGCGGAAAACCTGTGACTGGGTAACTCTGGGCATGACTCCTCATCTTTATGCCCATCCTCCTTGGGACGGTTTAAACAGCCGTCCCATTTTTAGGTTTCAGCACGGTCTCCAGAGGAATTAACAAGAAGGATTGTTCGTATGAAAATAGTCGTAGCGGTCAAACGAGTCATTGATTACAGCGTGAAAGTGCGCGTCAAACCCGACAACAGTAACGTCGACCTGACCAATGTGAAAATGTCCATCAACCCGTTTTGTGAAATTGCCGTGGAAGAAGCGGTACGCCTGAAAGAATCCGGCGCGGCGACTGAAGTCGTGGTGGTTTCCATTGGTCCTAAGCAAGCGCAAGATCAAATCCGCGCGGCAATGGCAATGGGTGCGGATCGCGGCGTGTGGATCGAAACCGCCGATACCGAGCTGAATGCACTGGGTGTTGCTAAATTACTGAACAAAGTCGTGCAAGACGAACAACCGGGTTTGGTGTTGCTGGGTAAACAAGCGATTGATTCCGACAATAATCAAACCGGACAAATGCTCTCCGCGCTGTCTGGCTATCCACAAGCCACGTTTGCTTCCAAAGTCGTGATGGCTGACGGTAAAGCGCAAGTCACGCGCGAAATCGACGGCGGTTTGCAAACCTTAAGCGTGAATCTGCCAGCGATTGTCACCACTGACCTGCGTTTGAACGAACCGCGTTACGTCAAACTCCCTGACATTATGAAAGCCAAGAAAAAGCCCTTGGCAAGCACAACACCCGCCGCGTTGGGCGTGAGCATTACCAATACCGTCACCTTGTTGAAAGTTGAAACCCCAGCCGAACGCAGTGCGGGTATCAAAGTGGACAGTGTGGACGCGCTGTTGGATTGCCTGAAAAACCAAGCGAAAGTGCTGTAAGCGGGAGGATTTCATCATGACTATTTTATTGATTGCCGAACACGACAATGCCCACCTGAAACCAGCGACCTTAAACGCACTGGCAGCGGCGCAACAAATCGGTGGCGAGATTGATGTATTGGTGGCTGGCAGTGATTGCCAAGCGGTAGCGCAAGCGGCGGCGGCAATGGCTGGCGTGCGCACGGTTTTCGTCGCCGACAATGCCGCTTACACCCAACAATTAGCCGAAAACTTAAGCCAATTAGTGGCGAAACTCGCGCCGAATTACAGCCACGTTCTCGCGCCTGCGACAACGACGGGTAAAGATTTCATGCCACGCGCGGCAGCATTACTTGACATGAACATGGTCGGCGATGTGATGGCGGTGGTGAGTGCAGACACGTTCAAACGCCCGATTTACGCGGGTAATGCCATTGCTACGGTGCAATCTGCGGACAAAATCAAACTGCTGACCGTGCGTGGTACGGCATTCGATGCGGCAGCCGCAACCGGTGGTAGTGCTGCTATCGAAAACATCGGTGATGTGTTTGCTGCGACCAATACTGCATTCGTCGGCGAAGAGATCGTCAAATCCGACCGTCCAGAATTGACCGCAGCGAAGGTGGTGGTTTCTGGCGGACGCGGTGTCGGTTCTGGCGAAAACTTTGGTTTGATCTACCAACTCGCCGACAAACTCGGTGCTGCTGTCGGTGCATCGCGTGCGGCGGTGGATGCGGGTTATGTGCCGAACGACATGCAAGTTGGGCAAACTGGCAAAGTTGTTGCGCCGAATCTGTACATTGCGGTGGGTATTTCCGGCGCGATTCAGCATTTGGCGGGGATGAAAGATTCCAAAGTGATTGTTGCCATCAATAAAGACCCCGAAGCCCCGATTTTCCAAGTCGCGGATTACGGTCTGGTGGGTGATTTGTTCACCATCGTCCCTGAACTGATTGAAAAAGTGTAAGCAGGAGCAGTTGCATGAGTTAC
This sequence comes from Pseudomonadota bacterium, assembly GCA_039797295.1. Taxonomy (GTDB): domain Bacteria; phylum Pseudomonadota; class Gammaproteobacteria; order Thiotrichales; family Thiotrichaceae; genus Thiothrix. The sequence goes on from JBDKID010000011.1 coordinate 17,827, forward strand.
GTTCATCCTTATCAAGATGCTGAATTCGTTTTGCGTCATATCGTGGGCTTCGACGCGCTGTGTGCCGATGCAGGTTTGGAAGAAGTGAATGCTGATCTGGCAGTCGCTATTTTGGACGAAGCGGGCAAAATGGGTGCGGAAGTGCTCGCGCCGCTGAATCGCGTGGGTGATGCCAATCCGCCGACATTGAGCGAACGCGGTGTGGAAGAAACCCCCGGTTTCAAAGAAGCGTATCTGCAATTTGCTGAAGCGGGCTGGTTATCATTGAGCGTGAGCGAAGACTTTGGCGGGCAAAACCTGCCGAATGTATTGAGCCAAGCGGTGAATGAAATCTGGCATTCTGCCAACCTTGCTTACGCTTTATGCCCGATGCTGAGCCAAGGCGCGATGGAAAGTATTGGTCATCATGCCAGCGAAGAATTGCAAGCGGCTTACTTGCCGAAAATGGCGAGTGGCGAATGGACTGGCACCATGAACCTGACCGAGCCGGATGCGGGTTCGGATTTGGCAGCGGTTAAGTCCAAAGCCATACCCGAAGGCGATCATTACCTGATTTCCGGTCAGAAAATCTTCATTACGTGGGGCGACCATCAAATGACCCCGAACGTGGTGCATTTGGTGTTAGCGCGTTTACCCGACGCACCCGCAGGTGTGAAAGGCATTTCGCTGTTCATCGTGCCGAAATTCATTTTGGATGAAAACGGCGAACCGGGCGAACGCAATAGCGCAAATTGCTTGTCGTTGGAACACAAACTCGGTATCCACGGCAGCCCGACTTGCGTGATGGAGTTCGACAATGCGGTGGGTTATTTGGTGGGCGAGGCGAACAAAGGTTTGCCGTACATGTTCACCATGATGAACCACGCGCGTCAAGGCGTGGGTTTGCAAGGTTTGTCGATTTCTGAGCGTGCTTACCAACAAGCGCGTCAATACGCCAAAGAACGTCTGCAAGGCACGCGCCGCGACGGTTCGCGCATTCCGATCATTCAGCATCCTGACGTGCGCCGCATGTTGCTGACCATGAAGTCCAGCATTGAAGCCATGCGTGCGTTGTCCTTTACGGCAGCGGCAGAAATTGACCGTGCGCGTTACACCCAAGATGCGGGGCAAAAAGCCTTGCACGCGACGCGGGTCGAATTGCTCACGCCGATTGTCAAAGGCTGGCTGACCGAAATGTCGCAAGAACTGACCTCGTTGGGCGTGCAAGTGTACGGCGGCATGGGTTACATCGAAGAAACGGGCGCAGCACAACATTTGCGCGATGCACGCATCTTAACCATTTACGAAGGCACGACAGGTATCCAAGCCCTCGACTTTATCGGGCGTAAAATGCTCACCGACAAAGGCGAAGGACTGGCGTTATTGCTGGCAGAAATGCATGACGTGCTGGATGAACTGAAAAGCACGGCTTACCCCGATGCCAGCGTGGTACAAGGTTTGAGCCAAGCCTTGGCAGCGGGTAAAGAAGCGCGGGAATGGGTCTTGGCAAACGCAGCGAGTGACCCTAACCTTGCGGGTGCGGCGAGTGTCAATTTCCTGATGCTGTTTGGTTACTTAACGGGTGGCTGGTTGCTGGCGAAAGGCGCGTTGCAAGCCAAAGCCATGCTCGACACCAACGAAGGCGATGCGGAATTCCTCAGTACCAAATTGCTGACCACACGCTTCTATTGTGAACACTTGCTGCCACGCACAGGGGCTTGCCTCGCTGTGTTGAAGGCTGGTAGTGCCAGCATGATGGCAATGCCGGAAGATCAGTTCTAAGCGAGGGTTTATCCCATGGAAAATATCGAACGCGATTCGATGGAGTTTGATGTCGTGATCGTCGGTGCTGGCCCTTCGGGGCTGGCAGCGGCGTGCCGACTCATGCAGCAAGCACAAGCCGCTGGGCAAGAAATCAGCGTTTGTTTGGTGGAAAAAGGTTCGGAAGTTGGGGCGCACATTCTGTCCGGCGCGGTGATTGAAAGCCGTGCAATGGATGAATTATTCCCCGACTGGCAGGCAATGGGTGCACCATTAAGCGTACCCGTGGTGAAAGATGAATTGTATTTGCTGCGTGATGAACAAGGCGCGGTACAAATTCCGCATTTGCTGATTCCCGCTACCATGCACAACGACGGCAATTACATCGTTAGTCTCGGCAATGTGTGCCGTTGGTTAGCGGAACAAGCCGAAGGTTTGGGCGTGGAAGTGTTCCCCGGTTTTACCGCGCACGAATTGCTGTTGAATGACGACGGCAGCGTGGCGGGTGTGATCACGGGGGACATGGGTGTTGGTGCGGATGGTGAAGCCAAAGACAGCTTTACGCCGGGTATGGAATTACGCGCGAAATACACCATCTTTGCCGAAGGTTGCCGTGGGCATTTGGGTAAGCAGCTTTACAGCCAATTCAAGCTGGATGCGGACAGCGATGCGCAACATTACGGCATTGGCATTAAAGAACTGTGGGACATTGATCCGGCGAAACACCAAGCTGGTTTAGTAATACACGGTTCAGGTTGGCCATTGGGTGGTGGTACGAGCGGCGGTTTCTTCCTGTATCACACCGAAGGCCATCAGGTGGTGGTTGGTTTGATTGTCGACCTGAACTACAGCAACCCTTACGTTAGCCCGTATGACGAATTCCAGCGCATGAAGCATCACCCCTTGCTGGCGCAATATTTGGAAGGCGGCAAGCGCGTGGCTTACGGGGCGCGGGCGATTACCAAAGGTGGCTTTAATGCCCTACCGAAAATGCATTTTGCGGGCGGTTTATTGGTTGGTTGTAATGCCGGAACGCTGAATTTCGCCAAAATCAAAGGCGTACACACCGCGATGAAAAGCGGCATGTTAGCGGCGGAAGAAATCTTTGCGGCATTGGCTGCTGGCGATGAAGGCGGTAAGGATTTAAGCAGTTACGCGCAACGCTTCCAAGATTCGTGGGTTTACGACGAATTGCAAAGCAGCCGTAACTTTGGTCCTGCCTTGCATAAATTCGGTGCGTACCTTGGTGGGGCGTTTAACTTCCTTGATCAGAATATTTTCAAGGGCAAGTTGCCGCTTACCTTGCGCGATAATCACGAAGACTACGCGCAAATGCGTCCAGCCAGCGAATTCACGCCGATTGATTACCCCAAACCGGATGGCAAACTCAGTTTCGATAAGCTGACTTCGGTGTTTTTGTCCAACACGAATCACGAAGAAGATCAGCCGTGTCATTTACGTTTGAAGGATGCGTCGATTCCATTGGGTAAGAACTGGCGCGAATACGCCGAGCCAGCGCAACGTTATTGCCCTGCGGGTGTTTACGAAATGGTCGGGGAGGGTAATAACCTCCGTTTCCAAATCAATGCGCAAAACTGCGTACATTGTAAAACCTGCGATATTAAAGACCCCGCGCAAAACATTACTTGGGTAACACCGGAAGGTGGTGGTGGCCCCAACTACCCGAATATGTAAGGGTGTTTTAAGCCTGTAAACGCTGCTGCTCAGTGGCAGCGTTTCAAATTTTCCTTGAAATTCAATAACAAAAAAAGCCTGCAATTGCTGGGAGAGCCTCTCTCGTTCTTTTACTTAGGAGTTAGCGATGAATAAGCATGAAGTGGTTGTTGTAAGCGGTGTGCGTACTGCGATTGGTACTTATGGCGGTAGTCTGAAAGGTCATCGCCCAGTGGATTTAGCGGGATTGTTGGTGGCGGAAGCTATTCAACGTGCGGGTGTTGATCCCAGCCTGTTTGGGCATAGCGTGTTCGGTAATGTGATTCATACCGAAGCGGCAGATATGTACTTATCGCGTGTCGCCGCCATGCAAGGCGGTTTGGCAGAAACCGTACCTGCTTTAACCTTGAACCGTTTGTGCGGTAGTGGTTTGCAAGCGGTGATTACCGCTGCCCAGCAGATTGAATTAGGGTTGTGTGATGCGGTGGTCGCGGGTGGTTCAGAATCCATGAGCCGTGTGCCTTACCATTTGCCGACAGCACGTTTTGGGCAACGCATGGGCGATGGTGCGGTGATTGACCCAATGGTCGGGGCGTTGAATTGCCCTTTCAACCATTACCACATGGGTGTAACGGCGGAAAATGTCGCAGAACAATACGGCATTACCCGTGAGCAACAAGATGCCTTGGCATTGGAAAGCCACCGTCGTGCGCAACAAGCCATTGAAGCAGGGCGTTTCACCAGCCAAATCCTGCCGATTGAAGTGAAAGGGCGTAAAGGTACGCAAATGTTCGCTACCGATGAGCATGTACGCCTGAATTGCACCCTAAATGAATTGGAAATCCTCAAACCCGTCTTCAAAAAAGGCGGCACGGTCACGGCGGGCAATGCGTCAGGTTTGAATGACGCGGCGGCGGCGATTGTGATGATGAAACGCGAAGCTGCCGAAGCGCAAGGTTGCAAAGTCATGGCGCGTTTGGTCGATTATGCCGTGGTGGGTGTTGACCCGAAAATCATGGGGATTGGTCCTGTTCCTGCGATTCAACAAATTTTGGCGCGTCAAGGTTTAGGCGTGAATGACATTGATGTGTATGAAGTCAATGAAGCCTTTGCCGCGCAAGCCTTAGCGGTGGCACAACAATTGGCGTTACCAACGGATCGCTTAAACCCGAACGGTAGCGGCATTTCTTTGGGGCATCCGATTGGTGCAACAGGCGCATTGATTACCGTGAAAGCCTTGTACGAACTGGAACGTGTGAATGGGCGTTACGCAATGGTTAGCCTCTGCATTGGCGGTGGGCAAGGTATTGCCGCATTGTTTGAGCGCGTTTAATTCACGTCAATGGTAGTTGAGGATTTCACCATGTTGTACACAGGAAAAACCTTGTCCTTACAAGCGTTAAGCAATGGGCAAGTGGAATTGGTTTTAGACGCGCAAGGCAGTTCTGTTAATGCTTTGAACACGCAAATGGTCGCCGAATTGCGCGAAGCAGTGCAGGTATTAAGCAGCACCACGGGCATTACGGGTTTGTTGGTTAGTAGTGCGAAGCCTGCGTTTGTGGTCGGCGCGGATGTCACCGAGTTTCAAGGCTTTTTTGCGCAGTCCGATGCGGCATTAACCCAATGGTTGTTGGATACGCAAGCGGTCTTTAGCCAATTAGAAAATCTGCCATTCCCTAGCGTTGCGGCGGTTAATGGTTTGGCATTGGGTGGCGGTTTGGAACTGGCATTGGCGTGCGATTTCCGCGTGTTAAATCGCAAAGGCAAAATCGGCTTACCCGAAGTCACGTTAGGGCTGTGCCCCGGTTGGGGCGGCACGGTGCGTTTGAGCCGTTTGGTCGGGGTGGAAAACGCTTTGGCATGGGCATTAACGGGTAAACCGACGGCAGCAGCGAAAGCCTTGGAACAGGGTGCGGCTGATCGGGTGGCGGATGATGCTGAATTGCGTACCACGGCATTAGCGTTACTGGCTGCGGCAATTGCGGGCGAAGTGGATTACGCGCAGCAACGCCAACGTAAGCAGGCGGAAGTGGCGAATGCGGGCGATTTAACCGCAGTACAGGCGGCGCAAACGGCGAAATTGGATAAAAACTATCCTGCGCCGCAACGCATTCTGGCGTTGATTTGCCAACACGCTACCTTGCCATTGGCGCAAGCATTGCAGTTGGAAGCGGAATGCTTCACTGCTTTAGCACGGACGACGGCAGCTAGCAGTTTGCTGGGCTTATTCTTTAACGACCAAGTGTTGAAAAAGAAAACCCGCGCATGGGTCAAACAAGCCACGCCAGTGAAACGCGGCGCGGTGTTGGGGGCGGGGATTATGGGCGGCGGGATTGCGTACCAATCCGCGCTCAATAACACGCCGATCATGATGAAAGACATTAACCAGCCTGCGTTAGACCTTGGCACAAAAACCATTCGCAAATTGCTGGAACGTCAAGTGCAAAAAGGCACGATGACGCAAGAGCGTGCGGAACAGGTGGCGGCTGCCGTTACCCCAACCTTGGACTACCAAGGTTTTGATACGGTGGATTTGGTGGTCGAAGCCGTCGTCGAAAACCAAGGCATTAAACAACGGGTGTTACGCGAGTTGGAAGGTTTGGTAGCGGCGGATGCGGTGTTGACTTCCAATACGTCGACCATTTCCATCACCACGTTGGCGGAAGGTTTGGTGCGCCCAGAACAATTCTGTGGAATGCACTTTTTTAACCCTGTACCGCAAATGCCATTGGTGGAAATCATTCGCGGCAAATTGAGCAATGACGCGACGATTGCTCGCGCCGTGGCCTATGCCGATGCAATGGGTAAAAGCCCGATTGTGGTGAATGATTGCCCCGGATTCTTGGTGAATCGTGTGTTATTCCCGTATTTCAATGGCTTTAACCGTTTGTTGAAAGACGGCGTGGACTTCCAACGCATTGACCGCGTAATGGAAGCCTTTGGCTGGCCGATGGGGCCTGCGTACCTCGCCGATGTGGTGGGTTTGGACACAATGGTTCATGCCGATGAAGTCATGCAGGCGGGATTCCCAGAGCGCATGGGGCACGATGGCGAAAACGTGATCGAAGCTTTATTAGCGGCGGGCAGTTTGGGTCAGAAAAACGGCAAAGGTTTCTACGAATACGGCGTGGATGAAAACGGCAAACGTTTTAAACGCCCAACCGCATTAGCGCAGAGTTTGAATGCAGTGCAAGCGGATAGCAGCGTGACGGATCAAGACATTATTGACCGCATGATGATTCCATTGTGTACCGAGTCGGTGCGCTGTTTGGATGATGGCATTGTCGACACCGCTGCTGAAGTGGACATGGGCTTAATCTTCGGTTTGGGCTTCCCGCGTTTCCGTGGTGGCGCATTGCGCTATATCGACACCATTGGTGTGGCGGTATTCGCGGAAAAAGTAGCGACCCATGCTAAACACGGCGGTTTGTATACCTTGCCACAAGGTATTACCGCACGTTTGGCAAATGGTACAACGTTTTATTAATTGCCATTGATGGGTACAACAGGGTGAGTTTTTCACCCTGTTGATGGTTTTACGGGTGATCTTTTGGTGAGGTATCGGCTGCCATGCGAACGGTATCTTTGAGTCCGAGTGTATTAAGTGATTGTCAAGACAGTATGCTAATGGAACGCTTAGTATTAGAGCATTCCACTTTATTGCGTATTCATTGTTTGAGTAGTTTTCATTGGCAATGCACAGATCCCAATACCATTGATTTGGTTTTTGTTTTACACGGCCTATTACATACAACACTTGCTCATGAATCAGTGCAATTGCCTGCTGGTTTTTTGTTTATTAAAAACACCAACGAAACGTTAAAGCTTAGCTGTCAGCCGGATAGTAAGTTATTACTGCTTTCGATTCCAGTCATGGTTTTCAGAATGTACTTGTTGGATTACTTTAAACTCGCACCATTTAAAACTGTGGTTTTTGATTCTATGGTTGATTGCAATAGCCCTGAAAAGAAATCCATCATGCAGTTATTCAAACAGTTTGACGAGGGCATGAGTGACCTTGATTCATTAATCAGTCGTGGGTTGACTTCAGGTTTGCTGGAAGGGCAGATATTGCTTGCTATTATGGATTCACTGAGCTGGAGTTATGAAAAGGATATAAAAGGCAAGGTTTGCGAGTTAAGACCTAAGTATATTAAAAAAGCCATTGATTATTTAATGATGAATGAGCGAAGAAAAATTAATCTGCAAGATTTGGCGGCGGCGGCTGGTGTCGGAGTGCGTACCTTACAAACTGGGTTTCAACAAACTTATGGTATTAGCCCGATGTGTTATGTGCGGCGTTATAAGCTGCAAAAAGTCCGTGAGTATTTGTTAGAGTACGTTGCACAAAGCTCATCAATAGGCGATATTGCCGCCCAATGGGGTTTTATGCATCCTAGCAGTTTCGCTAAAAGTTATTATACTTTTTTTGGTGAGTACCCTTCGGAGACCATGAAGCAATCGTTATCGACGACGGGATTTCACAAAAAAGCTCTACCGAAGTAGAGCTAAAACTTAAGGATACTCAATAGCGGAGTCGACTCGCCAGCATCCCGTCAGAACTTAATACCTAATGCCTAGAATTTTAACGCCAAGCCAATGGTGGTTTTGTTATTGGCTTTAATGTCATGTTTCTCATTTTCGATATAGAGCTTGGCACTTTTGCCTTGTTTAGGGCTGTTACCGAGCGCGTAGGATACATTGCTAATAATCGCTTTATTATTTAATGTATTCACATCATGATCTTTTTTGAAGTAACCCAGTTTGGCAGTGGCTTTCGGTGTGACTTTATAAGCACCTGCAACACCTAAAACAGTAAAGTCACCTGTTGGATGATCTTTATTGTTTTCATAGGTTGTACCTAATTGCCATTTATCCGCAGAATAGTTGGCGGCTAATGCGGTGCGTACATAATCTTTGGTTGCCGTTGTTGATACCGCGCTTTTGTTGGTATTGGTAATGCCAGCACCTAATAACACCTTGTCTTTTTTATAAATCAAGCGGGCAAGGGTGGCATCGGTGGATTTACCATTGTCATCTTTGGCTGATACCAAAGCACCAACTGCATAAATGTCTTTGAAAGCAGGGGTTTTATAGGCTAAAACGCCGGGGGAGTAAGGTGATTGTGCAGTTAAGCTACTGCTCATGCTGTAAGTGCCGGATTTCGGATTATAAACTTCGACATTATCAAAAATGTCCAAGTGACCGTATAAATCAGCACGTTGTCCACTATAGCCTGTTCCTGCTAAAAAAGTACCTTTGGATTTTGTGGGTACAGTAATCATTGCAGTGCGAACGCGAACTTCTTTGTTATCGCCTTCCGCATTGGTATTGGCAACGTCGGCAAATTCAGCTTCGAGGTTGTAATTGATTTTCAGGTTGCCATATTCTAATGGGCCTTTAACACCGAGTGATGCACGACCGACACGCGTTCCTGAGTCTTTGCCATTATTTAACTTTTCATGTTGAACGTTTAATTGACCATAAACTTTTGGGGCGGCTTGTTCAGGCTCTTCTGATGTTGGAGTATCAGCAGCATAAATGCTGGTTGATAATGCCATTAATAGAGTTGAGCTTAGGAAAATACGTTTCTTCATCGGGTTCCTCCTCCCATTGATTATGAATGTATTCAAGTATTTGTAACGTTCTGTCATTGTGAATACTAAGTGAAAATTTTAATGATCTGTGAGAAAGAAAACGCAGAAAATAGCAAAAAAGCGCAATTAGTTATAAGTATTTACTGTTAAGCTTAAAATAAAAATCAGGATGTTATGGATGCTAGGGTTAATACTGGTTGCTTGAAATATTTCGTTATAATTTAGCAAGAATTTTGAAAGATTTGGTCTATAAGATAAGGTTTTGTTTTTGTATTTTAGATCGGCTTCTAGTTGGTTATTGGCGATTATTTATAATCGCCTTTTTTAATCTATTGAGTCATATCTATCAACTACCGGAGGAGAATTTGCGATGAATGGACAGATGATGAATATGCCATTGGTAATCAGTTCCTTAATAAAACATGCTGAGAAGTATCATGGTCAAACTGAAATTGTTTCCGTAGAAACGACTAGTGGGATAACACGAACAAACTGGGCAAGCGTAGCAAAACGTTCTCGGCAGTTGGCTAATAAACTTAACCATTTAGGATTGGTGAATGGTGATTGTTGCGCAACTTTGGCTTGGAATAACCATCGTCATTTAGAAGTGTATTTCGGGGTTTCGGGTCAAGGTTTGATTTGTCATACCATTAACCCGCGTTTGTTTCCCGCACAATTGGTTTATATTATTAACCACGCGCAGGATAAAATTCTATTTGTCGATCATACTTTTTTACCTATTATTAGTATGTTGGTCGACCGTATTCCTAGCGTGAAAACGTATGTTTTGTTGGGTGAAAAGGATGAGGAATTAGCAAAGCTAGTGCCGGGGCTTCAGTTTTATGAAGATTTTATTGCTGATGGGAATGCCAATCATGAATGGCCTGAATTAGATGAATATAGCCCATCCAGCTTGTGTTATACCTCTGGTACAACGGGTGATCCTAAAGGGGCATTGTATTCACACCGTTCCACGTTATTACATTCCTTTGCGATTAGTTTGCCCGACAGTATGGGTTTATCAGCACGCGAAGCGATTATGCCCGTCGTGCCGATGTTCCATGTGAATGCGTGGGGTGTGCCTTATGCGGCGGCAATGGTTGGGGCAAAATTGGTCATGCCGGGGGCAAAGTTGGATGGTCATAGCTTGCTGAACCTGATTCAAAACGAAGGCGTTACGTTGGCATTGGGTGTGCCGACCATTTGGCAAGGTTTGTTAACGGCGGCGGAGAAAACGGGTTCAACCTTGGGCAAGTTGCGGCGCACTATTGTCGGTGGCAGTGCGTGCCCACCTTCGATGATGACGACTTTCCGCGAGCGTTACGGGGTCGAAACTATCCACGCATGGGGGATGACGGAGTTAAGCCCAGTCGGTGCAATCAATAATTTGTTGCAAAAACATGAAGCTTTACCCGAAAACGAGCAGCTTGCTATTCGTGTGAGTCAAGGGCGACCGCCATTCGGTATGGAATTACGTTTGGTGAATGATTTCGGTGAAGTAATTGATAATGATGGGGTTTCTCAAGGCAATTTGCAGTGCCGTGGGCATTGGGTCATGGATACCTACTTTAATGCGGATACATCGGCATTAAGTGATGGTTGGTTTGCCACCGGTGACGTGGCGGTGATTGATGCTGATGGTTATATGAGCATCCGCGACCGTTCTAAAGACATTATCAAGTCTGGTGGTGAGTGGATAAGTACGGTAGAGTTGGAAAATATCGCAGTAGCGCACCCTGAAGTCCTAAGTGCTGCGGCTATCGCTGCTAAACACCTGAAGTGGGATGAACGCCCGCTGTTGATTGTGGTGAAGCGCGAAGGTAGCACGCTAACGGCTGAGGCATTATTGGCATTCTTTGCCGATAAAATTGCTAAGTGGCAGATTCCCGATGACGTGGTTTTTGTCGATGAGTTGCCAATGAATGCCACTGGTAAGTTATTGAAAAATAAATTGCGCGAGGTTTACGGCGATTACCTGTTAAAGAAAAATACCTGATCCAATTGCTAGGAGGAATAAAATGACAAAAACATTACAAATAGGTGACAGTGCATCCATTACCCGCGTGTTCACGGATGAAGACGTGCGCTTGTATGCCGATTTATCCACCGATCACAATCCCGTGCATTTGGATGCGGAATTTGCTGCTTCCACCCAATTCGGGCAACGCATTGTGCACGGTATGTTAGTCGGTAGCCTGTTTTCTGCACTGTTGGGTGAGCATTTGCCGGGTAATGGCACGATTTATATGAGCCAAAACCTGCAATTCAAAGCCCCCGTGTACTTGAATACCGAAGTAATTGCCAGCGTGGAAATTACCGCGATTCGTGAAGGCAAGCCGATTGTTACCCTCAAAACCACTTGCGTCGACAAAGATGGTAAATTACTAGTGACTGGTGAAGCGGTCATGTATGTACCGTGGTTGAAAGCGTAACGTAGCCTAACTCGTGCTAGAATCTGCTACTGACCGTTCCCAAAGGCAGTAGCAGATTATGATCAAGTTCCCTTACGGTAACAGCGATTTCCACAAGATTCGCACCCGCAACATGCTTTACTTGGATCGCACATCCATGATTCCAGCGTTGGAAATGGCGGGCGAACAGTTATTATTCCTGCGTCCGCGCCGTTTTGGTAAGTCATTGCTGCTGTCAACATTAGCGAATTATTACGACATTAATCGTGCTGATGAGTTTGAAACATTGTTCGGTGATTTGGCGATTGGGAAAAATCCCACCGATGAACACAATCAATATTTAATTTTGCGTTGGGATTTTTCTAAAGTATCGGCACAAGGGGATACTGAAACGATTACGCGCAATTTGTTTCGTCACATTAATGAAAGCATTGAGGCTTTTTTAGTTGCTTATGAACCGCTTTTAACGATTTCCAACCGGATTTACGACGAAAATGCTATTGCATCCTTTGAATCGTTGGTAAATGCTGTGCAAGGCAGTGGGCAGCAGTTGTATTTATTGATTGATGAATACGATAATTTCGCCAATGATGTATTAATGCAGGTGAAATCATCTAATCAACAACGTTATGAAGATTTGGTGCAAAGCGAAGGTATTTTAAAAACCATCTTTAAAACCATTAAGGGCTGTGCATCGGAAGGTAAAATTGGACGTGTCTTTATTACAGGTGTTTCGCCCGTAGTGATGAGTGATATGACCAGTGGGTATAATGTTGCGGTTAATATTTATTTGAATCCAAAATTTAATGGTTTGTGTGGTATTACTCAAGCAGAGTTAAATCAACTGATTGCTCAGTTGTTATTAAATTGCCAACAAAATAATGTAAGTGTTGATAGCCTATTGGAAATGCTGCAAGCTTTTTACAATGGCTATCGCTTTTGTACAGATATGATGCAGCCGCGCATTTACAATCCCACCCTTGTGTTTTACTTTCTCAAGCATTATCAAGAATATTGTACTCTACCAGAACAAATCTTAGATGCGAATTTGGCAATGGATGCAGGAAAAATCTCTTATATTGCTAACTTACCCAATGGTGAGCGGGTTATTCGTCAAATTATGGATGACGAAAACCCTATTTTGTTGGATTCATTGGAAAATCGCTTTGGGGTGGAATCTTTGCGCGAATTGCAAAACAGCGAACGTTTTATGGTGTCGCTGTTGTATTACTTCGGGGTTTTGACTTTAACAGGGCGGGGAATGCTTGGTGAATTAGCGTTTGGTGTGCCGAATTTGGTGATCCGTGCTTTGTATGTCGAAGAGCTACGCAAACGTGCCTTACCCGATGTACGTGATAGTGATAAAGTGATTCATTTGGCGCGTGGTTTTTACCAAACCGCGAATTTACAGCCGCTGATTGATTTCATGGAAAATAAGTATTTCGCGGTATTTAATAATCGTGATTACCGTTGGAGTAATGAACTCACGGTTAAAACGGCTTTTCTGACATTATTATTTAATGACACTTATTATGTGATGGATTCAGAAGCCGCATTACAACGCCGTTATTCCGATTTAACCCTGATTGTGCGTTCCAATATGCGCCAATACGCTTTATTGGATATTGTACTGGAATTTAAATACCTTGCTTTAGCGGATTTGGGTTTAACGGGCGAGCAATTACGCCAACAAAGCCGTGAAACATCGCAATCATTACCGCCGGTTCAAGCCACCATGCAGGAAGCCTTACAACAATTACGCCATTATCGGCAAATTCTCACCGACAAATACCAAGAGCCACAACGTTTGCGTTGCATAGCAGTGGTGGCTCTCGGCTTTGAGCGCGTGGTGTGGGAGTTGCTGGTTTAATGCGCGGGATTTAAAGCTGGAGCGGTGGATGCTTGGTTTTCTGCCGTATCCAGTTAATACTAAACATCACGCCTTTGCGTTCGACAAACCAGCGTTCCACGGCGAATTTGCCCGGAAAGTTCATGATTCCCAGCCCAATCAAGATGGTGAGAATGCCTTGCCCTGGCAGCACCAGCATGGCAACGCCTGCCAATAATACGGGTAATCCCAGTAGATTGCGTAAGATCGTGCGCGGTTGCAGCAAGATGTGCCAAGCGTGTGGGTCGCGTGGTCGTGTGAAATAATCAACCGGTATGCGGTTAACGAACCACGGCAGTAGAATGAGCGATAAAACGAACGTTACCGCAGAAAAAACACCGAGCCAGATGAGCAATCCTTCCAAAATAACAACCCCATGCTTAAAACATGGGGCTGATTGTACGTGAAGTGTGAGCGTAACGGTGTATAACCTTGCAGCGAAGTGCTTGGAAATCCGCCGTTTGTGTTGCTTAAGTATCGGGGTTGGCTTTGATTTGGTGAATGCTCAAATCCGCACCGTTGTACTCTTCCTCTTGCGAGAGGCGCAAACCCACGGTGTTTTTCAGTACGCCATAAACCGCAAAGCCGCCTGCCGTTGCAATGGTTAAACCGATCAGCGTGCCGACCAATTGCGCACCAAAGCTCACGCCGCCCGTGCCGCCGAGTGCTTCCAAGCCGAAAATGCCCGCCGCAATGCCGCCCCACGCGCCGCATAAGCCGTGTAATGGCCAGACACCGAGTACGTCGTCCACTTTCAGTTTGTTTTGCGTCATGGTGAAAGCCCAGACGAATAACCAGCCAGCTACGCCACCGACGACTAATGCACCTAATGGGTGCATCAAATCCGAGCCTGCGCAGACTGCAACCAAGCCTGCTAATGGGCCATTGTGGACGAAACCGGGGTCATTTTTACCCGCGATTAACGACGCTATAATCCCACCGACCATTGCCATTAGCGAGTTAATTGCAACTAAACCGCTGATACCACCAATTTTTTGCGCGGACATCACGTTAAAACCGAACCAGCCAACTGCGAGAATCCACGAACCCAAGGCGAGGAATGGAATGCTGGAAGGTGGATGTGCAGACATCGGTTGACCGTGTTTGTTGTAACGTCCGTGGCGATGCCCTAATAAAATCACCGCACCCAAGGCAATCCAACCACCCATTGCGTGAACCACCACCGAACCCGCGAAGTCATGGAACGGTTGTCCGAAAAGATTTTTCAGCCAATCTTGTAAGCCGTACAGGTTGTTCCAAATCATGCCTTCGTAGAATGGATAAATGAACGCGACAATGATGAATGTGGCAATCAGTTGCGGGTAGAATTTCGCGCGTTCCGCAATCCCGCCGGAAATAATCGCAGGAATCGCCGCCGCAAATGTGAGTAAGAAGAAGAACTTAACCAAATCGTAGCCATTGTGTTCTGCTAAGGTGGCAGCACCACTGAAGAAGTTGGTGTGGTAGGCGATGTAGTAACCAATGAAAAAATAAGCAATGGTCGAAATGGCAAAGTCAGTAATGATTTTGACGAGTGCATTGACTTGGTTTTTATGGCGCACCGTGCCGACTTCCAGAAACGCAAAGCCAGCGTGCATGGCTAAAACCATGACAGCCCCAATCAGCACGAATAGGGTGTCAAGAGCGGATACCAATTGCTCCATAGGGGACTTCCTCCAGCGACAAAACAAGCAAAACGGAAAAGATGCACCATCTTAATCATGTATTGCCTAATAACCAGACGTATTCGCTCGATTATGGTGAAAGTTCTGGTCTTATAAGAAAAATACCGTGTTTTTAGCCTAATTAGGCACTATAAAAATGCATTTTAATGGTTTTGTAAATTATTAGTGCATTAATGCACTTAAATTGTGCATAGTATAATGGCGGATATTGACCATGCAAGGATGCTCGCTTGTTCCTATACTTTGGCAATGAATAAACTAATCGAAAAGCTGAGTGTGGATGCCGTGTGGCGTGCTATTAATCCGGGACGGATTGCTGGGTCGGATGTATGCCTGTTTTTTGGTGGTTTATTGTGGGTATCAGCCTTGGGACAGGTGGTATTTTACACCACACATGGAACGGTCATGGGGTATTGGGTGTGTATCACTGGTTGGATGGGGTTCGTGCTCTTCCAGTTTGCGTGGTATGCCAATTTGCTGCAATTACTCGCGGTGATGTTGATGTATCGCTACCCAAATCGCGCCATGTTATTGGCAGTGTTGGCGGTGTTACTCGCCGGACAATCTTTCTGGTTCGATGATATTCCGGGGCAAGAAGTCAACATGCACATTTTGCGGTTGGGCTTAGGCTTTTGGTTCTGGTACGTCAGTATGGTGATGATGACGTTAGGTGTGATTTTCGGTGCAGACGAACGCCGCACGTGACATCGCGTTCGCCCGCGTTGCTTACCATTAGCATGGTGGGGCTGTGGCGCGGATTTGTCTTGCTTCACCAAAAAAGCGCACTGACATGGTGCGATCTTCGCGTTTTGCCGCAATAGCTCCTAAGCGTTCTAATGATTCCGCGCGATTCGTGGCGGCGATGTGTGCAGGTCGACAAACAGCGACGGGCGGAACAGCCTTGGGTATTACGGGTGGCATTCGATTAATGGGGGCGGGATGTGGACGTGCCGGAATGACTAATACCGAAATCCCATCATTATTATCAGCACGGGCAGGCGCACGATTCATGGTACGAGCGATGACGGCTGTCGCGCGTGGTGGTGTGGAATGAGTAATGGGCGTTGTGGTAGTGCGCGGTAATACGGGTGCGATGGTGGTATGGTTGCGCATGGCAACGTGTTCTTGATTGCGCTGTTGCAGACGCCGCAAGTAGGTGTTTGGTGGTGGAATCGGCGGTGGACGAGTGGGGGTTGCCACCACGCTACTGGCAGTGTCGCCATAACAATAAAACGAATCACCACACTCTTTCGCCATCACAGACACGCTCACTCCGCTCAAACAGACACTCACGGCTGCTGCTAACAAGGAAAGCTTGATTTTCATTGGGTGTTACTTCCTTAACAACGGTAAGGTAAGTGTAGCTGAATCTACGGTGGGAAAACGTCTCTGGCTTATTTTTGTGCGATTGGGTAATCCTCGGCGACCGTAATCAGCCGCCGAAGCGTCAGCTAATGTGCTGCTTAGTGGTGATGACCACCCACACCATGTACATGACCGTGTGCTACTTCTTCTACGCTGGCTGGACGTACTGCCAGAATCGTCAGATCAAATGTCAAGGTCACACCTGCCAATGGGTGATTAGCATCGATAGTGATGGTATTTGCATCAACCGCCGCAATGGTAATGATTTCAATACCACCATTGGTTTGCGCTTGGAATTGTGCGCCCGGCACTAATTGTTCAGCGGGTACATCGCCAAACATTTCGCGTGGAATTTGTTGGGTCAAACGCTCATCGCGTTCGCCATAAGCATCAGCCGGTGCAATGTTGACAACCATGCTGTCTTGCGCTTGTTTACCTGTTAGTGCGTTTTCCAGCCCCGGAATAATGTTATTAGCACCGTGCAAGTACACAAACGGATGGCTCGTATCCGCTTGGTCTAGTATGTCACCTTGATCATTGGTCAATGTGTAGATCATGGCGACAACGGTGTTTTGGGCAATTTGCATAATGAATCCTTAGAATTAGTGAGTGTAACGGTTACTGCCATCAGGAGCGTCCCGAAAGCGGCGATGAGTCCACAAATATTGGGCTGGGAACTCGCGTACCTGTTGCTCAATGATGTGATTGATCCTTGTGGTGTCGGATAGCATGGCATCACTGGGAAAATTTGCAAGTTCAGGCAGAAATTTCAGCAGGTAGCCAGTCGCGGTACGCACGGTGAAAAATGGTACAACTCGCGCTTTACCTAATTTAGCTAAACGACCAGTAGCCGTATTGGTAGCAGCGGGAACGTCAAAAAACGGTGCGAAAATACTGTTTTTACGGTTAAAGTTTTGATCCTGCGCGTACCAAACCGTAAAACCCTGTTGCAAGCTACGAATCATGTCGCGGATATTGTCACGCGGAATCGCTTTGCCATAACGCATGGCGCGTAGTGCGGTGGTGCGGGATTCAATCAGCGGGTTTTGATGCGGGCGATACACAACGTGCAGTGGAATGTATTGCGAGAGTAAGCGTCCACCGAGTTCCAAACTGGTGAAATGCGCACTGAGTAACACCACGCCACCGTGTTGTAGCGCGGTTTGTAAATGTTCTAAACCTTCGATTTGTGTGCGCTGATTCAAATGGTCAAGATTGCCCCACCAACTTAAGCCCAGTTCAAAAATGCCGCGTCCGAGTGAAATGAAATGTTCGCGTGCCAGTTGGGTGCGTTGCGCAGGCGTGAGTTCGGGGAAAGCGAGTGCCAAATTCACGCAACAGATAGCACGGCGGCGTGGTAATAGGTAATACATCAGTAACCCAAACCATTTACCTAACGCCATTTGTACCCACCACGGGAGTTGCACCAGCAGCCACAATAAACCCAGCCCCAACCAAGTGGGCCAGTAACGCGGGTGTAAAAATGCTTGGACAGTTTGTTTTTCCACGACTTGTTTCATACTTAGATAAGCTGCTTATGATAAACTGCCCAACCTGTTTTTTCCTGTTTTTATGCAAAAATAACGATGAGCCTACAAATTCCAGCCTTTGAACGGGCGCGTGTCTTGGTGGTCGGCGATGTCATGTTGGATCGCTATTGGACTGGGCAAACCTCGCGCATTTCTCCCGAAGCTCCTGTCCCCGTGGTGCATGTGAAAGCCAGTGAAGACCGTCCCGGCGGTGCGGCGAACGTGGCATTGAACATTGCTAGCCTCGGCGGTCAAGTGTGTTTATTGGGTTATGTCGGGCAGGATGAAGCCGGAAACCAACTCGCCACCACCTTGCAACAACGCGGGGTGCAGACGCATTTCGTGGCCCTTGCCAATGTTCCCACCATTACCAAATTGCGCGTACTCAGCCGTCATCAGCAGTTAATCCGCTTGGACTTTGAAGAGGGTTTCGCCGGAGTTGATCACGCCGCTTTGTTTGCTCAGTTCCAAACCTTATTAGCGGAAGTGGATGTGGTGGTGCTGTCGGATTACAGCAAAGGCACGTTGGAACAGGCGCGGGAACTGATTGCGCTGGCGCGTGCCGCTGGCAAGCCCGTGGTGGTTGACCCGAAAGCCAAAGATTTCCGCACTTATCACGGTGCAACGGTAATTACCCCGAATTTGGCAGAGTTTCGTGAAGCGGTGGGGGCGTGGCAAGACGAAGCGGATTTGGTGCAACGTGGTGCAACCTTGCTGCAAACTTGCGGTTTTGCCAATTTGCTGATTACGCGCAGTGAACAAGGCATGACCTTGCTGCGTAATGGTTTAGAACCGTACAACTTACCGACTCGTGCGCGAGAAGTGTTCGATGTTACGGGGGCAGGCGATACGGTGGTGGCGGTATTAGCGGCAAGCATGGCGGCGGGTTTGCCCGTCGAACAAGCAATGGCATTGGCGAATCTCGCGGCGGGTATTGTGGTCGGCAAAGTCGGTACGGCAACTGTGAGCGTTCCCGAATTACACAAAGCTTTGCAAGCGCATCACGCGCCCGTCAAAGGTGTGGTGAGCGAAGCGCAATTGCTCGCAGCGGTACAAGATGCGCGGATTCACGGCGACAAGATTGTCATGACCAATGGCTGTTTCGACATTCTGCACGTCGGGCATGTTACTTACTTGCAAGAAGCACGCAAACTCGGTGATCGTTTAATCGTCGCGGTGAATACCGACGAATCGGTACGCAAACTTAAAGGATCAACCCGCCCCGTCAATACCATGCGCAATCGAATGCACATGCTGGCGGCGTTATCTTGCGTCGATTGGGTGGTGGATTTTGCCGAAGACACGCCCGAACGCCTGATTTGCGCGGTCAAACCCGACTTATTGGTAAAAGGCGGCGATAACGACCCGCAAAAAATCCCCGGCAATCGTTGTGTGTGGGAAAACGGCGGTGATGTCGTGGTATTGAGTTTCATCGATGGCGTTTCCACCACCAATACCATTGCCAAAATTCAAAGCATGGAAAAAGAAAGCCGATGAATGTCGATGTACTGATTGTCGGTGGCGGCATTGCCGGATTGTGGTTGCTGGCGGAATTACGCGCTCAAGGCGTGGATGCGTGGCTGGCAACGGATGAATTGGGTAAAGGGCAAACCATTGCTTCGCAAGGCATTATTCACGGCGGCACGAAATATTCCCTCACGGGCAAATTGAGTGGCGCGACCTTAGCGATTGGCGATATGCCGCGTTTGTGGCGCGAAGCCTTGCAGGGTGAGGGCGCGGTGGATTTACGCCAAGCGCGAGTGCTGACCGAATCGCAATTGCTGTGGACTTCGGGCGGAATTGGTTCGCGTTTGACCGGATTTTTCGCCAGTCACGCGATGAAAAGCCGCATGGCAGCGGTGGCCAAAGCCGATTACCCCGCATTATTCCAGCACCCTGCATTTCACGGCGGTTTGTATCGCTTGGATGAACCCGTGCTGGATATTCCATCGGTGCTGCATACTTTGCGCGATCAATTTGCCTCGGCGTTAATACAGGTCGATGTTCAACAATCGCGCCTGAATTTACGTGACAGTCAGTATTATTATGCCGCGCATTTACCCGACGGTGAGTCCTGCGATGTGATGGTGCAACACATTGTGTTGACTGCTGGCGTGGGAAATGAACAGTTGCTCACGCGCTTTGGCAGTGATGCCCCCGTGATGCAACGTCGCCCGTTACAAATGGTACTGGCAAAAGGGGATTTGCCGCCGTTGTATGCCCATGCGTTGGGGATGAGTGATAAACCGCGTGTCACGATTACTTCGCATTATGCGGCGGATGGTAAGACTGTGTGGTACATCGGTGGGCAACCTGCCGAACAAGGTGTCGGCAAACCACCGCGCGAAGTGATTGCCGCAACGCGTCGTGAATTGCAGGATTTGTTACCGTGGATGGATTTTTCTGCCACCGAATGGGCAACGTGGAACGTGGATCGAGCCGAAATGGCGCAAGCCGATGGTGGTCGTCCTGACCAACCCAATATCGCGCAAGTGGTCAATGTGACGGTGGCATGGCCGACGAAATTGGCTTTCGCCCCGATGTTGGCAAAGCAATTACAGATACGGTTACAGGGTCAATTACAGAATCAGCTCCAGCGAACGGCGCAACAAGGCATGGATGTGAAACATGCCACGCCGCCGCTTGCCGTGCCGGTGTGGGATCAAGCCGTTTGGGAGGTTGTATGATGCTACAACGTCGTCCGTTGGCACAAACGGGCATCGAAGTGAGTGCGTTAGGTTTAGGCACGGTCAAGTTCGGGCGTAATCAAGGGGTGAAATACCCGCAAGCGTTTGAATTACCTGACGATAAAGCCGTGCGCAATTTACTTGCATTGGCATTTGATCACGGTATTAATTTACTCGACACCGCGCCAGCATATGGTTTGAGCGAAGCGCGTATTGGCAAATTACTGCCCAATTCGCGCCACGATTGGGTGATCGAAACCAAGGTCGGGGAAACGTTTGTCGATGGCGAATCGCGTTTTGATTTCACCGCAACGGGTACGCGCAGCAGTGTGGAAAATAGCCTACGTCGTTTGAAAACCGATTACCTCGACATGGTGTTGATCCATTCTGATGGCGATGATGTGCGCATTTTGCAGCAAGAAGCCGTACTCGATACCTTATTAACCATGAAGCATGAAGGTTGGATTCGTGCGGTGGGCATTTCTTCCAAAACCGTGGAAGGTGCGTTGCTGGCTTACCAATTGGAGTGCGATGTGGTAATGGCGACGTATAATCCTACTTACACCGACGAATTACCCGTGTTGGAAGCCGCTGCCGCGCAAAACAAAGCGGTGCTGATTAAAAAGGCGTTCGCCAGCGGGCATTTGGATAAACTTGGCGGGAAAAATCCGGTGGAACACGCCCTCGAATTCATCTTCGCCCAATCGGGTACAACCAGCGTGGTGTTGGGCACGATTAACCCCAAGCATTTGCTGGAAAATGTGGCGGTAGCACAAGGAGTCTTAGTAACATGACACAAACTCTACGAATCGTTCATACCGAGTCTTCCTGTGGTTGGGGGGGGCAGGAAATTCGCATTCTGACTGAAGCTGCTGGCATGATGGAGCGCGGACATCAGTTACATATTCTGTGTGTCGAGGGTTCTAATATTCACCATGAGGCCATGAAGCGCGGTATTCCGGTGACAGGGTTGCCGATTGGTCGAAAAAACTTCAGTGGATTACACGCCATACGTCGTTGGTTACGCGATAACCCCGTGGATGTGGTCAATACCCACAGTTCAACGGACAGTTGGCTCGTGGCATTAGCGCGTTTGGGTTTGCAAAAGCGTATTCCTGTCGTGCGCACGCGGCATATTTCGGCACTGATTCCGCAAAATTGGGCGACTCGTTGGTTATATACTAAAGGTTGTGATTTTGTGGTGACAACAGGCGAACGTTTGCGCGAATACGTTATTGAGCGCACTCAAATAGCCGTCGGAAAAACCTTATCCGTGCCAACCGGAATTGATGCGCAGCGATTCATGAGTGGGGATCGTGACACGGCAAGACGTACCCTAGGTTTGCCAACAGATCGCAGCATGATTGGTATTGTCGCCACGATTCGTACTTGGAAAGGGCACGTTTATTTGGTTGAGGCTTTAGCAAAATTAAAACAAACCAACGTTGAATTATTAATTGTCGGTGATGGTCCTAATCAAGCAAATGTGCAACGTGTGGTTGATGAGTGTCAATTAAATGATCGAGTGCGATTTGTTGGACAGCAAGAAAATGTTGTCCCTTGGTTGCAGGCGATGGATATTTTTGTATTGCCTTCCTATGCTAATGAGGGGGTGCCACAAAGCTTAATTCAGGCAATGATGTGTGGTGTTCCGGTTATATCAACAAATGTGGGGAGTATCACGGAGTTAGTGGCTGACCAATCAACAGGTATTATTGTTCCAGCAAAGAATGCAGATGATTTGGCGGCAGCAATACAAGTATTATTGGCTAATTCTCAACGGCGGGAGCAACTGGCCAAAATGGGGCAAAGTACCGTATTGTCGAATTTTAGCTTGGATATAATGATAAGAAAAATGGAAACAGTATTTGTAGCCACAAGATGTAGCTAATGGAGATTGCAATATTATGTCAGTAAACTCAAAACACCAATTGTCAAAGCTCGAATTTTGGTTATTGGCTATTCTGGTTTTTTCTTTGCCATTATCAGAGGCGGTGAAGAATATTACATCGTTACTCTTTCCACTTGTTTGGGGATGGTCGTTTTATCAGGATAAAAGTGCCCAAATAGTATTGGGGAAATGGGATGCTATCTTAGCAGTATTTTTCTTATCGGCTTACTTAAGTGTTTTATTCGCATTTGAGTTCGGATCTGATTGGGTAACGTTGATTGATCTATTTGGCAGTATTTTGCTGGCATGGCTATTATTACATTCTCGATTAAATGAGCGACAAATCTATACAATCATTAATATGATTTTGGTCTCCACATTTGTAGCGACAATCTATGGTTTGTGGCAGTGGCAGATCAGTGATGAAAAGCTGTTTTTTGAATTACATTCTGTCGGCTACTTTAATCAATCAGCCATGTATTTAGGCATGGTAGCTGCCTTAACGATTTGGTTGTGTTTATTATTCTATAAACAAATATCACAATATCGCTTTATGGCACTAGCGGCGGTGGCATTTATTTTTAGTAGCGTTTTGTTGTGGGGGGAAAGTCGAGGGGGGATGATTGCATTTGTTGTTACAGTAATTATTTTAGTTTCGGTAGCTTCCTATAAAAATGGTTTAAGCTTTGCTCACATTATAAGGTGGAATGCACTGGTTGTTGCAGTTTTTATTGCATTACTTGCAATTAACCCACATTTGATTGAAAAAACTGTGAGTCGAATAAATACTCCAGGGGGAGTAAGTTCTGGACGTGGTATTATTGCAAAAGTTTCATTAGAGGCATTTAGCCTGTATCCTATTTTGGGGGTTGGTGTCGCCAATCATGAAAAAATTAGTTATAAAACAATGGCAGCTTGGACGGGACAAAGTCAAGAAATTTGGAAAGAGCTTTATCCAAAAAGTTTTCATCCACATAATTTATATTTGGGAACACTCGCAGAGCGTGGTATCGTCGGTGTATTTGCATTGACTTTATTAATAGGTTTATGGCTTCAGTTAATTGTCGAAGTTAGTAGACGCACAGAACTCACTACTGTGGAACGAATTATTTGGGGGGTTAACGTTTCGGTCTTGTTTATTACATTAGTTGCGGGGTTTTTCAATACGCCATTACGTCATGAAAATGCACGATTAACTTTTTTAGGGTTAGGACTAATGCTGTCGTTCTTTGTTCATAATCGAGGATTAAATGAAAATTTTGTTGGCACTACCAAACAAACTCAAGACCGTTCCAATGGGGGGCTTTTCAGCAAAAGCATTGGTTAATCTAGGTCATGAGGTAGTAACTTTTAATTATTGGCCGAGTTGGCATGATAAGCTACAGCAGCAAATCTTAGGACGATTAAATACTGAGTATTACGCTAGTATTAATCGTCGTTTTCGTGAATGTGTCCTAAGCGAAAAGCCAGACATTATTTTGGTCATTTATGGTTTTCATTTATCGATTGAAAGTTTGCAGTGGTTAAAAAAACAAGGTATTCCCAGTGCTTGTTGGTGGCTGAATGATCCTTTTCAATGGGAGAGATCCATGCAAAAAGCGTCCCATTTTGATTTTGTGTTTACGAACGCATGGGGAAGTGTTGCGGATTATCAGCAGCGTGGTGTTAATGCGTATTGGTTACCAACAGCTTGTGATACTAGTGTGCATCGTGTAGGCAATGTACGTCCCGAATGGTTATGTGATGTGGGTTTTGCCGGGGATTGGAGTCCCTTGCGTGAACAATGGTTGACGCATTTGGCAAAGGATTATGACGTAAAAGTATTTGGTCCGTGGAGTAAAAAGCTTGCTAAGGATTCGCCATTACATGCGTGTTTAATTGATGGTTTCTTTTCACCCGATGTCATGGTGGATATGTTTGCGTGTTCCAAAGTCGTGTTAAATATTCATACTTGGTATGGTAAATGGTCGCATGGCACAAACCCACGTTTATTTGAGGCGGCGGGTTGTGGTGCAGCCCAAGCGGTGGATTGGCGTGATGAGTTACCACAGTTATTTGACTGCGAAAAGGAATTATTGACGTACCATAATTTAGACGATTTACACACTAAACTCGCGCCTTTTTTACGCGATATAACAAAGCGCGAGCAAGCCGGAATATTAGCGCAACAACGTGCTTATACTGAGCATACTTATCAGCAGCGAATGCAATTTTTATTGAGCACAGTTAATGTTGGTTAGCGTTAAGCAAATTATTGTTCAATAAGCGTTGATAGAGTGCTTGTAATTGTTTACCCATGTTTTCAAGGTTAAGCGGTTCAATGGTTTTGCGTGCTGCTATGCCAATGTGTTGGCGTAGTATGGGGTCGTGTAATTGTGTCATGCAGTTGGCAATAGCGTGATGGTCTAGCGCGTCAAATACATAACCATTTTCGTGTTGTGTAATTAATTCGGCAATACCGCTTTTGGTGCTGGTAATAACAGGTAAACCACAAGCCATTGCTTCTAATACGGCATTGGGGAATGGGTCATATAAGGTTGGTAATAAGAAAACATCGGCTGTGCCGTAAAATGGACGCACATCTTTTTGCCCGCCAACAAATAAAACTTGCGTTGCGATATTAAGGTTTTTTGCTTGCTGTTGGTATTGTTTCAGACGACGGTCGTGACCCACAACGATTAAAAAGCTGGGCTGATGGTTTGACTGACATTGCTGGGCAAAAGCCGTTAAAACCGTGGCTAGACCTTTGCGTTCAAATCCTGAACCCACATAGAGGTAAACCGTGGTATGTTCCCCAATACCGTATTGTTGGCGTAGTGCTGTGCGATGCTGCTTACTCAATTGTGGACTGAAGCTTTGTGTATCAATGCCATTATAAATAATCGTGAATTTTTCGTCAGGTAACGGGAAATAGTGTTGAATTTCGCGCTTGACCATGTGCGAATTGCAAATAATTTGTTTCAGGCGTGAGCTGAGAAATAATTGGCGTTCGGCATAACGTTGGTAATGGTGCGCGAGACTGATATGAATGGCAAGTTTCCCCCAAAACCCTAAAATGCGCTGACGTTGTTTTAGCCATTCGCGGTGTACACCATCACCCGCACGGTAAATATCACAGCAGGGTAAACGTTCGTGGGATTGCACGAGGTCGAAGGATTCGTGCATGAGTGTGCGACACACACGGCGTGCGAAACTCCAATTGCGCCAGACGCTGCCAATGTAAAAAGGGTTGCAAACCAATTGTTGTAATGTTGATGAGGAGCTTTCTGCGGTTTGTTGCCAGCGACGTGTCACCAAGGTTAGGGTCAAATTGCTGGTTTGTAAGGATTGTATTGCCCGTTCCATAAAACGTTCCGCGCCGCCAAAGGGGTTGTAACGTTGGCGAATTAGGGCAATGCGTAAGGGGCGGGAGTGTGTAGCAGTCATGAGGTGTCGCGTTGGTGGTGATTATTGTGGTTCTGAGGTGTGAGTACGTATCCACAGATCAGCGTATTTCGTGAAGGTAGCGTAAGCACTGGCAATGGCGAGTATAAAGCCCTGTGCGCCGTCTAAGAACCCTGCTTTGATGATGTACATTTTCACAAAACAGCCAACAGCATGTAAGCAAGCTTGCAATAAAGAACCTTCTGCGCCACGTGCTTGGCGTTGTTGTGCCCACAAATCGCTGTAATGTGCCATTTTACGCAGGTATTGCGCGACATTGCGATGAGTGTAATGCAGCAAATTCTCTTTTAAATGGTGTACTTGGGCATGATCGGGTACGACGACTTTTTCGTGAACCAAGGCATCGTCATAGCTAGCAAGTAATGTGGGGTATAAACGCACCACATACCCCGGATACCAACCCGAATGACGAATAAATTTACCAAACGCCCATGATAAACGCGGCATGGCGTATAATGTGTTTAATGGCGGGTCGCGCAAGATAGTTTGTATCTCGTTGCGTAATTCGGGGGTAATGCGTTCATCAGCATCCAACCACAGTATCCATTCTGCTTGTACATGGCGTTGCGCCAGCCGCCGTTGTGCACCGAACCCTTGCCAGTCGGTGTGAATAATTACACGAGCATTAAATTCAGCCGCGATAACGAGGGTTGCATCAGTGCTGCCGGAATCGACGATGACAATTTCATCAACCCAGTCGGCGACGGTTGCCAAACAATCGCGTAGATGTTCCGCTTCATTTTTGACAATCAAAGCCGCAGCTAAGAGAGGTTTGGGCGTATTGGTGCTTGGGTGATTCAATGGTTAGCCCCTAATGTCATAATTGTTGGTGTGTGAGTGGTAAGGATATGTGTTGCAGGGTAACATTTGCACGGAAAATTTTAGTCATTAAGGATCAATGGATATGGGTTGGCAGCAAATTAAACAGCAGTGTTTCATCATACTTTATAATAGCTTGCTGTGTTTGTTGCTACCTGTTATTGCGGTGAAATTATACCGTGTTGGCGCGGCAAGTCTAGGGAAACGGGTATGCGAATACTTAGGTTACGCACCTCTTTTGCAGCACAATGCATCAGTGTATTGGCTTCATGCGGCTAGTGTGGGGGAAGTACGAGTCGCCGCGCCGCTGATGCGTGCATTATTGACGCAATGGCCTGATACGCATATTTTGCTCACAACCACGACCATTACAGGCGCACACGCCGCGCAGACATTATGTCAAAGGCGAGTGACGCACGCTTTCGCGCCATTGGATTGTGCGTGGATGGTAGAACGCTTTTTAAAGCGCGTGAATCCGCAAGCTTTGTTGATGATTGAATCCGAACGGTGGCTCAATTACATGCGTTATTGTCAGCATTATCAGATTCCTGTGGTGGTGGTAAATGCGCGTTTGTCGCCGCGTTCGCTGCGTCGTTACCAGCGTTTCCCCAGCTTTTTTGCATTGTGGGCGCAACCGATTCGGCAATTATTGGTGCAATCCACGGCAGATATGGCACGTTTTCAGGCATTGGGGATCGCGCCGGAACGTTTAGCACTCACGGGGTCGTTGAAATTTGATATGACCATACCAGCGGCAACCATTGTAGCGGGGCAAGCCTTGCGTACTGAATGGGATACTGCGGGAAAACGTCCAGTGTGGATTGCAGCCAGTACGCATCAAGGTGAAGATGAATGGGTGTTACAAGCCTTTCAACAGATTCGTAGCGTTGTGCCGAATACGTTGCTGGTATTAGTGCCACGTCATCCACAGCGTTTTGCGGATGTGTACCAACAGTGTGTACAGCAAGGTTTGAACGTGGCGCGGCGCAGTGTGTCAGAAACGGTTACTCCCGTAACGTCCGTGTACCTTGGCGATACAATGGGGGAACTGTTACTGCTGTTTGCTGCGGCGGATGTCGCATTTGTCGGCGGAAGTTTGGTCGCAGTCGGTGGGCACAATCTGTTAGAACCTGCGGCATTGGGCAAACCGTGCCTCACGGGTTCGCATTATTTCAATTTCACCGACATTACCCAACAATTACAGGAACATGGTGGGGCTATCGTAGTGGAAAACTCCGCACAATTAGCTACACACGTCACCTCACTCTTGCAAAACCCTGCACAAGCTCAGGCAATGGGACAAGCTGCTTTGCAGGTAGTTGAACAGAATCGCGGTGCATTAGCGCGGACTGTCAGGTATTTGGAAACGCTGATACCCCGCCAATAAGGCTTGCCAATCAGCAGGTTGCCAGTTAAACACTGTGTGTAGTGCGGCTTCTTTACGCAAAGAACGCAGTAAACGATCTAGATTGTGTTGCTGCCATTTGCCTGCGCTACGTTGTCGCCCTTTATCGAAATCAATCAGCCACGCTTGTTGTGCCTGATCCATGAGGATGTTGTGCGCGTTTAGATCAGCGTGATCAATGCCCGCTTGGTGGAAACGGCGAATCGTTTGCCCAATCATTTGCCATTGTGCGGCAGTCAGTGCTTGTTGTCGCAGTAAATGCACCAAATCCTGTGCTTGGTGAATACGTTCGAGCAAAATATCCATGCGGTAAAAAATGCCGGAACGCTGAATGCGTACTGCCCACGGTTTGGGGACAGGTAAACCTTGGTGCTGCATGTTGATCAGCAATTCACATTCGACAACAGCGCGGCTATTATGTATACCATTAAACAGGTAACGATCTCCCAATAACTGACCGACTAAGCCACCACGGTAATAATGGCGTAGTACCAATTCTTTGTCTTCCAAACGCAAAAACCATGTTGTTCCACGTCCAACAGATTGCCCCGTAATGGTATTACGTGCTCGCCACCAACTTGGCTCGAACTGTTCAGTTTGAAATTGCGGTACGGCGTGCGGGCTAATCGCGTAGGTAGTTTGAGCGCGTGTAATCAAGTGCATTGTGTAGTTAATGGTTAATTCGGGTGGGCATTTTACAATTAGAATGCAGCTTTGCATAATGGGAGTTTCGTTAAGAAAGGTTTTGTCAGTATTGACCTTATTTACTGTAGCACCACGTTCTTTGTGTGTTTTACGTCTGTCTGCTATTGGGGATGTCTGCCATGTCGTTGCGCTGGTGCAAGCTGTTCAACGACAATGGCCACAGACGCAAATAACGTGGGTGATGGGTAAAACCGAAGCCAGTTTATTGGGGGATTTACCCCATATCGAATGCGTTATTTTTGACAAGAAGCAAGGTTGGAAAGCGTACTGGTCAGTGTGGCAAACTTTACGCGGGCGGCATTTTGATGCGTTATTGCACGTTCAAGCTGCGTTACGCGCGAGTTTATTGAGCGTGGGGATTCGTGCCAAATACCGTTTAGGGTTTGACCACATCCGCGCCAATGATGCGCAAGGTCTATTTACCAATATTAAAGTCCCGTCACCCTCTGCCCCGCACGTGGTGGATGGCTTAATGGCATTTGCCCAAGTGTTAGGTGTTCAAGATCTCACACCGCGTTGGGATGTACCGCTGGCTGTTGCCGATCAACAATGGGCGGCGCAACGTTTAGCGGGCAAACCAACATTAATTCTTGTGCCCGCCTCGAGTAAGGCTTACAAAAATTGGACGGTGGCGGGCTATGCTGCGGTGGCAGATTTCGCCAGTCAGCGTGGTTTACAAGTGGTACTGTGTGGTAGTCCTATTGCCGACGAAATGGCATTAGCCGCTCAAGTGCAACGAGCCTGTCAGTTTCCCGTGCTGAATTGGGTGGGGCAAACCAATTTGAAACAATTACTCGCTTTGATCCAGCAGGTGCGTTTAGTATTTGCCCCCGATTCAGGACCGATACACATGGCAACGCTGGTGGGTACGCCCGTTGTGAGTTTGTACGCACATCATAACCCGCAACGGGTTGGGCCATATTTAGCGCGTGAAGGTGTGGTGAGTGTTTACCAATCCTTAGTCGAAGCCGAAAATCACAAACCGTTAGCGGAATTGCCGTGGCGCACGCGCGTAAAAGATCCGCACGCCATGCAACAGGTTACGGTTGAACAAGTCTTACCCGTGTTAGCACAAGCCCTACAGGTCAGAGAAGTACCAGTTAAATGTTAAAAAATCGTATGTTCGCTTCATGGAAGCATTGGGTATACCTCATTTTATTCAGCTTATTGTTGTTGATCTTGAGTCGTATCGGGTTAATGGTGTGGTATCACCAACCAGTAAGTACTGAGCATGGTTGGTGGATCATGTTGCTGCAAGGTTTGCGCGTTGATATTGCAACGCTCAGTTGGTTATTCGGTATTCCAGCAGCATTTACTTTGTTATTGGGTAGTCAGCGTGGACTGGGTAAAGTCTGGCTAATTATTATGCGCATATGGTTGACTATTGCCCTTTGTGCCTTGGCCTTTATGGAAGTGGCGACGCCGGGGTTTCTCATGGAATACGGGGTACGCCCGAACCATATTTTCGTCGAGTACCTGATTTACCCCAAAGAAGTCTCGAATACCCTGTGGTTGGGGCATAAAGCCGAATTACTTGCTGGTTTCGTAGTTGGGACACTGGCATTAGTATTCGGTTGGAGATTGGCTGGAAAGTGTGTGCATGATTTGCGTTTCCCACCTTGGCAATGGCGACCCGTACTGGCAGTACTGGTGTTATTGGCGGCAGTCATGGGGGCGCGTTCGACATTCGGGCATCGGGCGTTGAATCCGGCTATGGTGGCGTTTTCCACAAATGCGACGGTCAATTCCTTGGTGACGAATTCCACTTATTCCCTGTTATTTGCTGTGGATCAAATGCTGGCAGAAAGTGGCGAATCCTCACGCATGTATGGCGCATTACCGGATACAAAAGTAGTGGACATCGTGCGTCAAGCTAGTGGTCGTCCGGCGAGTGCATTTATTTCCGAAGTGTTGCCGACGCTAAGCCATAATGCTGCGACTTACCAAGGCAAGCCAAAAAACATTGTGATTTTATTGCAGGAAAGTTTCGGGGCGCAGTACGTTGGGACATTGGGTGGTTTACCGCTTTCGCCGAATATCGACCGTTTAGCCAAACAAGGTTGGTTATTTGAAAACCTTTACGCGACGGGGACACGTTCGGTGCGTGGTATTGAGGCTGTCGTCACGGGGTTCACACCCACGCCCGCGCAAGCGGTGGTGAAACTTAATAAAAGCCAGAGCGGGTTCTTTACCTTGGCGGAATTATTGGCGCAACGTGGTTATACCACGCAATTCATTTATGGTGGGGAAAGCCATTTTGACAATATGCGTAGCTTCTTTCTGGGCAATGGTTTTCAGGAAATTGTTGAGCAAAAAGATTACACCAATCCAGCTTTCACGGGTTCGTGGGGCGTGTCGGATGAAGACTTAATGCAACGGGCAGATACGGAATTTAAACGTCTACATGCCACGGGTAAGCCTTTCTTTAGTTTGGTATTTAGCTCCAGTAATCATGATCCGTTTCAGTTCCCCGACGGGCGTATTGAGCTGCACGAGCAACCCAAACAAACCCGCAATAATGCGGTGAAATACGCGGATTATGCGATTGGGAAGTTCTTTGATTTGGCACAACAGGCGGATTATTGGCAAGACACGCTGTTTTTGATTGTGGCGGATCACGATTCGCGGGTAACGGGTGATGGTTTAGTACCCGTGGCGCGATTTCACATTCCCGCAGTGATTATTGGCGATGGTCTACCGGCCAAACGTGACTCGCGTGTGGTAAGTCAAATCGACATGCCGCCGACGTTATTATCATTGGCTGGAGTCACTGCGGATTACCCGATGTTAGGGCGTGATTTAACTCAAACGCCAGTCGATTGGGCAGGGCGTGCTTTAATGCAGTACGACAAAAACTTTGCGTACATGCAAGGTAATCAGGTAACGGTCTTGCAAGCGGGCAAACCTGCGGCAGGGTTTATCTACGATACCCAGCAGCAAAAATTAGTTCCTGCTGCTGCACCAACTGCTGTACAAGCGCAAGAAGCATTAGCGCATGTTTTGTGGGGCGATATGGCATACAGCAAAGGTTTATATGCCCTACCTAAGCTATCTAAGTAATACTAACGTTAATATGATGACACATTTAGGCAAAACATGGCGTTTGATGCTGATTGTATTAGGTTCTTTTAGCTTGGTGCGGTTAGCGTTATTGTTAACCTATAAAGATTACTTTTCTGCATTAGATACTCCTGCAATAGGGGAGTCATTCATTCATGGGGTACAGTTTGATGCTTCTGTTGCCTTGACACTATTATTACCGTTTATTTTGTTGCTCAATTTACCTTTGAGGTTGGTAGAACATCAGCGTTATCAGCAGTTTTTAGTATGGAGTATGTTCGTGGTATTCATTGCCATGCTCATGCTATTAATCGGTGATGTGGTTTATTTTTCCTATGTGCAGCGACACTTGGCAGGTGAGTTATTTCTGTTAAAAAACGATGCAGGTGTTATTCAAGATATGTTGCTGAATTACTGGTGGCAGCTTATTGTGGGAGCAGTAGGTTGTGCAGTATTGGCTTGGGGATGGCAACAGCTTGCGGGGCAACGCTCCATCAGCAATCGTTACGCTTTATGGGTTTGGTTAGGTTTGCTGCTGAGTTTGTTAATTATTATTCGGGGTGGTTTTGATAAAAAACCATTGAATGTTATTAATGCCTACAGTAATGGTGATTCAAGGCAAGCGAATTTGACCCTGAATGGTTTGTTTTCTCTGGTACACCATTTAGATGATGAAACTTCATGGGCAAATTTCTTTAGCCACACGACGGCATTACAGCAGCTAAAACTTCCCACTGATTCTCGCTATCCACTGGAAAAACAATACCCTAAGCATGATAGAAAGCCCAATATCGTCTTTATTTTGATGGAAAGTTGGACTCCTTCCTACATTGATTCTTTCAGCGGTAAACAGCTTGGTATTACACCTAATTATGATCGCCTCGCAAAAGAGGGAGTACAGTTCACACAATTTTACGCAGCAGGACAGCGTAGTATTGAAGGCATCCAAGCGACTTTGACGGGTGTGCCTGTGTTTAAAGGTGTACCCCTATTGGGTTTTGGTTTGGAAGTGGCTAACGTAACGCGCATTGGGAAATTAGCAAAACAGCGTGGTTATGAAACCCTCTTTTTGCAATCATCAAAACGTGGTAGTTTTTACATGAATAAGATTGCTGCCAGTTTGGGGTTTTCACAGTATTTTGGAATGGAGGATATGCGGATTCGGTTGAATTATCCGAATCCGCAAGGTTCAAAGTTTGGTTGGGATTATGAAACCTACATGACGCTATTTGATGAAATTCAGCAAGTTGCGAATAAGCCATTTTTTGCGTATACCTTTACAGGGTCGACACATCCACCTTTTGCGCGACTGCCTGCGGAATTGGAAAAATACGCCTATGATGGCAAAGAACAAGCTCTTTATAACTTATTCTATTATTCTGACTGGGCACTGGGTGAATTTATTGATAAAGCTCGGCAACAGCTATGGTTTGATAACACCATTTTCATCCTAACGGCTGATCATGTTTATGCGGGGCAACAGGGTGATGTGCGTGAAAGCTTTCACATACCACTGGTTATTTACGCACCTAAGTTGATCAAGCCGGGCGTTAATTCTTACCTTTATTCCCAACTGGATATTTTACCTACCCTGATTGATTTAATGGGTATTGATGATGGTTTTTCGGTATTTGGAGAATCTGTTTTCAAGAAACACACACAAGAAGCCATTGCCAATCAAGGTGGTATTGGTGTTATTTTTACGGATAAAGCTTATTTGAAACACTCTTGGCATCAGCGTTTGGAAGCTCAAGGTGATCCAGCAACGCTGGATACTTTGGAACAGCGTTTAAAATCCATTGCGCAGGTGACCGTTGAATTACTACATGGTAATACTTGGGCGAAAGATTAGTACACTACAGCAGCAGGATGAGGAATATGAAAGTAATATCGTTAAGTTTATTGGCATTAGTAATGGCAAGTGTGGCGGCTTGTAACACCGAGAAAAAGCCTGAGCAAGCGACCACGGCGGATGCTAACGCGCACCCCGGTAAAGCGATTCACGATGCGAACTGCATTAGCTGTCACGACACGGGAAAATACACCCGCGCTGATCGCACAGTGAAGGATTTCAAACAATTAGTCGGGCGCGTGCAGGTGTGCGATGCCAATTTAGGGGCAAAGTTATCGGAAAAAGATTTGACGCAGATTACCGCTTACCTCAATGACACGTTCTACAAATTCCCGAAACCGTGAGGCATCCGCTGTGAACCCACCTTTTACCGTTACCATCCGTAATGCAGCACACAATTTTACGGTGCAAGCGGGGGAAACCGTGCTGCAAGCCGCGTTACGCCAGTGTGTTCCCATGCCGTGGGGGTGCGGTGGCGGTATTTGCGGCGTGTGTTTGGGGCAAATCGTGTCGGGGCAAATGCATTACCCCGACGGCGAGCCATTAGCGTTATTTGAAGAAGATGCCGCAGCGGGCAAAGGCTTATTCTGCGTTGGTGTTCCGTGTTCCGATTTGGTGTTGGACATGCCGGAAATGGCGTAATCACGGCACGCTATCAGGCAGCGTAACGGCTTGTTGCCACGGTACGCCATCAATCAGTAATTCACGGATCACCGCTGTGCCATCGGCAGCAACGGAGAGTTCCACCGCGCCTTTTTTGTCCCGCACTTTTTGTTCCAATACTTGCGCATAAGCTTCGGGAATGTAGAAACGTTCAATATCCGCACGGAATTGCCCGCTGTCACAATGCCCCTTAATGTACAGCGTGCAACTGTGCGGAATGGCATCTGCGGCAACAATGCTGCGTTCTGGTGCTAAACACACCGCTGCATCGGTATCCGCAGGGCAATCGCCCGCCGCATAATCCACGCGGTACGTGAGGTAATGCCCCGACAATAAATCACGCGGGTCGAAACCTTCAATCGGCAAAGTAATGGGCGTGCCACTGTCACGCAAATGGCTTTTGAGCCACGTCATTGCACCCAAGGCAAGTATGGGCAGCAGCAAGGCAATGACTAAACCAAAACGACGAAACGGCATCATGCGGGTAATCCTTTAGTCCATTGACTCAAACGTTCGCGGCTTTTGAACCACAACCATGCCATGCTCATGATTAAAACGCCCGACACAATCAAACCCACGCCCGTCGCGGCTAAACCGCCCATTGCTTGGAAATACAACACAACAAAGCGTAAGCCAATCAAAAAGGTGGCGACATTAAAGCTGTTTTGGTGTCCGCTATTGCCCGCATGAATCGCATACAAAAACAGGATTAGCAGCGTCATGAGCGGCGCACGGATGTCATCAGCTTGCCAGAAACTTACGCCATCATGCGGCGACGAACCAAACAAGCTGTAACGGCTGTGTCCCGTGAACAGCAAATCGGGGTGGAAATACGCCAGTAACAAACCCAAACACGCGAGTAACAGGATTTTATTCAACAACTTATAGTCACGATGCAACACAATACCTGCCGCTAAAATGCCAGCGGTAATGTAAGCAGGCATGTACCACGCGACTTGGTAATCGGCTAATTCGCCACCCGAACGGCTGACATCCACAAAGATTAACGCCATGATGGCAGTGATCTGAAACCAGAAAAATACGCTGCTACTCAAGCCGAATAAGGCGCGGACATGTGTGCTGGCGTAATACAAAACGGCGGTTAACAGCGGCGCGAGTAATAACATGGAGGGGAAACCATCAAGGTTATGTTCGTGATGCCAGCCGTTCAAGGCTTCAATGCTCCAAATTACGCTATGCAAAAACAATGTGACCCAGAAAAAGCGCGTGAACAGATTGTGTGCAAATAAGCTAATGCCAAACGTGATGACCGACCAGAACAATAAGGCGTGATACCACTCACCACCCGTGTGGAATATTTGTGCAATCAAGCCAATGCTGGCGAGGCACAATAGCATGAAACCAGCGATTAATGTTTCTAACCCAATGCGCTGCTCACGCTGCGAGTATTGCCAGTAAATGCCGATGGCTAACAAACTTAAGGCGGCAAAATCCACGCTGAGTTTGAGTGAGTCGGGAATGTCTGCCCAATTCGCCGCAATCAAGGAAATCACGCCCAAGCCGATAATCACGACCCCAAGAATCATAATGCTGTATAGCCACCAACTGGTGCGGGAAGCGTGTTGGTTTTCAAACGCTAAAATGGCACGGATTTGATCAGGGGTAATTAGCCCAGCTTGTTGCCATTGCTCAAGTTTTCTTTGGCTTGTTCCCATCTGGAACTCCGGTTGTTATTGTGTACCAAGAGCGATTGCTCTGAAGGTTTGAGTATAACAATGATTGAACTACGGCATCACCAAACAGCGGGGCAACTTCATCTGCTATTCTGTGGCGTTTGGGAGTTAGCTGGCGTTGCGGCGATTCGCAAGCAATTGCAAGCGGTTCAGCCAACGCAGGGTAGCAGCATCATCGTGGATGCTAGCCAAGTACAACGTTTAGACATTACCGCCGCGTGGTTGATCTATCAGCAAGTGCAAGCGTGGCAGCAGCAAGGTTATGCCGTGCAACTCGTGCAGTTTCCGCCGGAATACGTGGCGTATTTCGTTGCCGCGCAACCTGCTTTCACCCCGCCGAGTGCATGGCAAGCTTTGGCACATCCGTTGGTGCGGGCTGGCAAACGGGTTTCTGCCCAACGGGATGCCGTACGCAGTTTCTTAAGCTTTTTCGGGCGCAGTTTAATCAGTGTGATGGGCGGTTTATTGCAATTGCCGCGTTTGCGCTTGCGTGCAGTGTTTCATCATGTGTTTGCCACGGGAATTAGCGCCATGCCCGTGGTGGCTTTGATTGCGTGCTTAATCAGTATTGTGATTACTTACCAAGGCGGTGGGCAATTGCGTGATTTGGGCGCGGAAATTTACACCGTCGACATGGTGGCGATTTCGGTATTGCGTGAATTGGGCGTATTGCTTACCGCGATTATGGTGGCGGGGCGTTCGGGCAGTGCCTTCGCGGCGGAAATCGGTTTGATGAAAACCAATCAGGAAGTCGATGCCTTGCAAGTGATGGGCGTTGACCCTTACACCGTGTTGGTCGTGCCGCGCGTGATTGCTTTGGTAATTGCCTTGCCGTTATTGACCTTGTTAGCTGATATGGTGGCGTTATTGGCGGCGGCATTGATTTCTG
This sequence comes from Pseudomonadota bacterium, assembly GCA_039797295.1. Classification (GTDB taxonomy): domain Bacteria; phylum Pseudomonadota; class Gammaproteobacteria; order Thiotrichales; family Thiotrichaceae; genus Thiothrix. The sequence goes on from JBDKID010000011.1 coordinate 54,825, forward strand.
TGCCGATTTTGGACATTTCCGTCAGCCAATTTTTTGCGCGAGTGGAAACGAATATTAGTTTTCACACCTTTGTGGCGGGTTTGATCAAAGCGCCGTTTTTCGCGGTGGTGATTGCCATGATTGGTTGCTGGCAGGGAATGCGTGTCACCGGTTCGTCGGAAAGTTTAGGGCAACACACCACTAAAGCGGTGGTCGATGCGATTTTTTTGGTGTTATTGCTTGACGCACTGTTTTCGGTGTTGTTCTACCAGTTGGGGTTTTAGCCATGACTGCCATTATCCGCATTGAACATTTGGTGAATCAGTTTGGTACGCAACGGGTACACGACGATCTGAATTTAAGCATTAATCAGGGCGAAGTGTTGGGCATTGTGGGTGGTTCGGGGTCGGGCAAATCGGTATTACTGCGCACGATTTTGGGTTTGAACCAACCCACCAGCGGGGCGATTTATTTCCAAGAATATACTGCTGAGCAAAACACCGAGCACAACCTGTTGCAAATGCCAGCGCGGGAATTAACCCAATTGCGCCAACGGTGGGGTGTGATGTTTCAACGCGGGGCATTATTTTCGTCGCTGAATGTGGCAGACAATATCCTGTTTCCGTTACGCGAATTTTCCCAGTTAAGCCATGCGGAAAGTTATGCCCTGATGACGGTACGTTTGCAGATGGTGGGCTTGGCAACCGATGTCGCGCGGAAATTTCCGGCGGATTTATCGGGCGGCATGATTAAACGTGTGGCATTAGCTCGCGCGTTGGTGCTTGATCCGGCGGTATTGTTTTTGGATGAACCAACGTCGGGGCTTGATCCGGTGGCAGCGGAAGAATTCGACCAGCTTATCGCCACTTTGCATCGTAATCTCGGCTTGACCGTTGTCATGGTGACACACGATTTAGATAGTTTATCGTCAGTGTGTGATCGTGTGGGTATATTGGTGGATAAGCAAATGATTAGCGACAGCTTACAGGCGTTATTGCACCATCCGAACCCAAGTGTGCAACAGTATTTCAACAGCAATCGGGCACGAAGCTTAAAGGGGAAAACCTAATGGAACGTGATGCCCATTATTTCTGGGTGGGGGTATTCGTCCTAGGCATGGCGATTGCGGGTCTGTTATTTGCCGGATTATTCTACAAAAGCCAACCGCAAGCGGCTTACCAAACTTACGAAGTGCGTTTCAATGTTTCCATCGAAGGGTTAGGTAAAGGCAGCGATGTGCGTTACATGGGCATTAAAGTTGGCGAAGTGCGCGATGTGTATGTTTTGCCGGACAAACCCGAATTTGTGGGGGTAGCCATTCGTGTGCAAGCTTCAACGCCTGTGAATACTGCCACTGTTGCGACCTTACGTTTGCAAGGTTTAACCGGAATGCCGTTCATTAATCTGGAGCAACGCGCCTCGTCCGCGCCATCGATGCCGCCCGTCAAACCCCTCGTGCCTGCCAGCGATGGCACATTGCCAGTGATTCCCGCGCAACCCTCGGATTTGGACGCGCTATTGCAAAAACTTCCCGCCATTGAAGATAAACTTTCCAGCGTATTGGATGCTGCCAATGGTTTGCTCAATGAACAAAATCGGATGCATGTCAGCAGTATTCTGCAAAAAGTCGATACCGCTGCCACCGATTTACCGCGTTTGGTGCAAAACCTCGCCCAAACCACGCAGCAATTGAACACATTGATGCAGCATATTGATGCCGTGCTCAAACGCACCGACAAAGGCATTGCCAGTAGCTTGCAGGAATTACAAAGTACGTTGCTTGCTATTCGCCAAGCTGCACAACAACTGGATACGCTTACCCGTGATGTGGATCGGTTAGTGGTGAATAATGAGGCGCGGCTCAATGAAATCGTCGGCGAAGGTGGCGAAAGCCTGAAGCAATTACTGCGTGAGGCGCGGCAAACGGCGACATCCTTGCGGCAACTCAGCGACCAATTACAACGCAACCCTTCGCAATTGCTTTACCAATCGCCGCAACAAGGCACGGAGTTACCACCATGAAAGCATTGGGTTTGGGTGTGTTGTTAATGTTGAGTTTGAGCGCGTGTAGTTTTCCGCCGCAAAGCCATGAAGCCGCGCCACAAACTTATCGCTTAGCTCCGGTGATTGCGCCATCCGCTGCGCATTCAGCTTCAGCGGGCAAGGTGTTATATGTGCCGGAAGTGGCGGTGAATCCCGCGCTGGATTCAGAACGCATTACGCTGCTGAAAGCTGGTTTGCAGCAAGATTTCATTGCGCACAGCCGTTGGCCGGACAAACTGTCGCGTTATTTACACGCCAGTTTATTGGAAGCCTTAAGCCAAAGTGGGCAATTTCAAGCGGTATCGGAACAGTTATTAGGCAAAAACAATGCCTACAAATTATTGCTGCATGTGGCGCATTTTGAAGTCGATTATGCCGACCCCGCGCTGCAAACCGCCGCTGTCGAAGTGATGTGCGAGGCAACCTTGATGCGTGTGGCTGATCAACACATTGTGCAGCAACAATCCTACCGTGTGCGGCGTGAAGGCGTACCGCTTAGCACCAGTCGTTTGGTCGAGGCATTAAATTCCGCTTGGAGTGAGGCATTAAATCATTTGATTGCGGATGTGCAGTAGCAGCATTTCACACCCGAAAATACACAGTTGATCAGGAAAGCGTGTCCTGAAAAGCTGGATTTATGGTAGCGTTGGTCAATCTTTAGTTTAATTAAAAAATAACCGTGTCTGAATTTCCACGACTTGCCGACGGCGAAGAAGCCGACATTTGTCTTTTGTTAGAAGGCACTTATCCTTACGTGCGGGGTGGTGTTTCTAGCTGGGTACATCAATTGATTCGGGGTTTACCCGAACATCGCTTTGCCTTGGTGTTTGTGGGCGCGAATCGTGAGTTTTACCCCGAAATGCGTTACGAATTGCCCAGTAATGTGTGCCATTTAGAAGTGCATTTCATGAGCGAACCCAGCAAAGTTGCCGCGCCGCACGAACGTGCTGGTGATGATGATTGGTTTGCTTCGTTGGAAGAATTGCATTCCAGCTTGAAAACGTATCACCAGCCGCTGAATTTGCAAGATGTTGCGACCTTTATTAAGCAGGTGAGGGCGCGAGAAGGCGAGGAAGCAGAGGAGTTTCTGTATAGCGAATGTGCGTGGGCAAGAATTACCGACGGTTATCGCACTAATTGCCCGAACATGCCATTTGGCGAATATTTCTGGAACATTCGTGCTATGCACGCGCCCTTGTTTATCCTGCTGAATATTGCGCGGCAAGCTCCACAATCCAAGATTTACCACACGATTTCCACGGGTTACGCTGGATTTTTGGGCTTTTTATTGCGCGTATTGCGGCGCAGACCCTTGTTGCTGACAGAACACGGCATTTACACCAAAGAGCGTTACATCGACCTGTATCAAGCGGAGTGGATTAAGGAAAAAGAACTCAATTTGCCAATGGGTTTGTATGCGGAAATCAGTTATTTGCGGCGGTTGTGGGGGCATTTCTTTGAAGGTTTGGGGCGACTGACGTACAGCGCGTGCCTGCAAATCATTACGTTGTATGAAAACAATCGCCTTAAGCAAGTGGAGTACGGGGCTGAACCGAAACGCACGCGCGTGATTCCCAATGGCGTGAATTTGGAACGTTTTGTGCGGTTGCGGGATTTGCGTACCCAAGCCGTACCACCTGTTCTTGGTTTGATTGGGCGGGTTGTGCCGATTAAAGACATTAAAACTTACATTCGGGCGGTGGGATTAGCCGCGCGACAAATGCCGGAAATCGAAGGGTGGATTGTTGGTCCTGAAGACGAAGAACCGCGTTACGCCGAAGAATGCCATGCCTTGGTGGCGAATTTGGGTTTGGAAAACAAGATTAAGTTTCTCGGTTTCCAGAATATCGATGATATTTTGCCCAAAATTGGCTTGATGACTTTGAGTTCGATCAGCGAAGGTCAGCCGTTAGTGATTCTGGAAGGCTATGCAGCGGGCGTGCCAGTATTGTCCACGGATGTGGGTTCGTGCCGCGAATTAGCCGAAGGTTATAGCGAGGAAGATAAAGCTCTCGGTCACGCGGGGGCGATTGTGCCGATTGCGAATCCGGCAGCAATGGCGGATGCGGCGGTGAGTTTATTACGCGATGAACAGCGTTGGTACGCCGCGCAAAAGGCAGCGATTGCAAGGGTAGAGCGTTTCTACACCGAACAAACGTTTTTACAAAATTACCGGGTGTTGTACAGGAAGGTACTTGAGCATGGCCGGAATCGGATTTGAACTGAAAAAACTGCTCAAGGATGAGACTTGGTTTGGTCTAGCAAAAACCTATGCCTATGCTGGTGTGATCAGTTCAGGGCCGTGGGTTTTGTCGATTTTGGGCATTATGTTGGTGGGCTTTATTAGCATCAGCAATCGTGGTGCGTCGGATGAAATAGCCTCGTTTTTGGTGTCGGTGACGTACCTCATGTCGGTGTCGCTGATCTTAAGTAGCATCTTGCAGTTGGTGTTCACGCGCTTTATTGCCGACAAATTGTATTTGGAACAACGCACGATTGTGTTGCCGAATTTGGTGGGTGCATTGGCATTAACCACGGTGGGTAGTGGCAGTGTCGGTTTGGTGCTGGCATTACTGTTTTTCCGCGCCGATTGGGTGTACGCGGCATTAATGCTGGTGAATTTGGTATTGCTGTGCAATATGTGGATTGTGCTGGTCTTCGTGGCGGGTATGAAACGCTATCACGCGGTTTTGTTTGCCTTTTTAGGTGGTTACATTGCCATTGTGCTGTTTGCCTTGCCGTTGCATTATTGGGGCGCGAATGGTTTGTTACTGGCGTTTTTATTGGGGCATGTATTACTCACCTTTGGCTTGTTGTATTTGGTATTGCAGGAATTTGATAGCGATGAATTAATGCGCTTGGATTTTCTGCAACGTAAGCTGGTTCACCCGATTTTGATTCCGATTGGCGTATTATTTAACCTCGGTGTTTGGATTGATAAGTGGATATTTTGGTTTTATCCCGATACCTCGGACACGGTGAATGGCATTTTGCGGGCATCGGTGATTTACGATATGCCGATTTTTTTGGCTTACTTGTCGATTATCCCCGGCATGGCGAGTTTTCTGATGCGTGTCGAAACCGATTTCGTTGAGCATTACAAAACCTACTACCAAGCCATTAACGGCGGGCGCACCTTGGGCGATATTGAAGCTTTGCGTGAAAACATGGTCAGTGCGATTCAGCGAGCATTTTTGGAAATTGTTAAAGTGCAGGGCGTGACGTTATTGGTATTCTTCTTGATGGCGGATGGCATTATTCAATGGTTAGAATTATCGCCATTGTATGTGCATTTGTATTACGTGGATTTGTTAGCCACTGCGGTACAAGTGTTATTTCTCGCTACGCTCAATGTCATGTTTTATTTTAATCTGCTGAAATTGGCTCTTGGCATGACACTGTGGCTATTTTTGATTAATGCAAGTCTTTCTTTGTTGAGTTTATGGTTAGGTCCTCCGTTTTATGGGTATGGCTTTGTTTTATCACTTTTAATCACCACTGTCGTGGGGATGTTCGCCCTGTCCGGTAAATTAAGCCGTCTGGAATACCTTACCTTCATGATGCAGCGTTAATTCCCGTATTTTCTCCATTGTTGACTCGTATTGGACTCGTACTGGGGTAGTGCGTCCAGTCTCTATGGATGACGATAAGGAAAGTCGATCATGAAACTGATGAGCTTGCTGGGTGGCCTGTGGAGGCTGCTATTATTAACGTGTTTATTAAGTGTTGGGCAGTCCGCGTTTGCTGCTATTACCATTGATGGCAGCGCGAGCGATTGGACGGAAACAGATCGTTTGGATACTGCCACGGATTTAGCAGTTAGCGGTTACAAATTATATGGTCGTCATGAAAGTGGCACTTATAAATTTCTATTGCAATCCGATAGCCAAGTGATTGGTGAAAACACCACGATTTGGTTGGATACCGATCAAAATACCGCAACAGGCTACCAAGTCTTTGGTTTTGCTGGTGGTGCGGATTACAACATCAACTTCTATTCTGACGGTAAACCGTATTTGTATAGCGGTGCAGCGGCAGAAAATTACGTCACAGGGCCGCTCACTTATGCCACAACCACTAGCGGCACTGGCTCAATCATGGAATTTGGAGTCCCCGAAAGTTTAATCGGTTCACCCACAGGAGCAGGGATTAATCTGTTGTTGGATGTGAATGATACGACGTTCCTACCGTCGGATTATTCCGTGACAGCGCGTTATACCATTGCCCGCAGTACCACCGGTAATAGCACGCCAACCGTGGGCACATTAGCAACCGATTGGACTGATGCCGAACGCATTGACGTATCCTCTAATCTCACGGTTGCTGGTTATAAACTGTACGGTCGCTACACAAATAATACCTACAAAATCCGTTTAGAATCCACGAGCCGCGTGATTGGGACAGGTTCAACCGTGTGGTTGAATACGGATAACAATGTGAGTACCGGTTATTCCATTTTCGGCTTTGCGGGTGGTGCGGAATACAACGTCAATTTCTACACCGATGGCAAACCGTATTTGTACACCAGTGCCGCAGGGGAAACCTACGTCACAGGGCCTTTGACGTATGCTTCCGCGCCGAATGGTGCAAGTGGTTCGGTTGTGGAAATCGAAATCCCCGAAAACTTGATTGGTACGCCGAGTGGCACGGCTATTCAATTGCTGTTGGATGTGAATAACACCGATTATCTGCCGACTTATTACTCTGCGTCCACGGCGTACAGCTTGCCACGCAATACCACCACGACAACCTCAACAGATCGCCGCCTTGGGATTGTGTATTCCGCGACTTCAGCCGCCCGTTTTTGGGACATGAAAAACTATTCCCAATTGTTCATGAGTGCGCAAGCCCAAGCCATGATGGCGGGGATTCCGTATGATTTATTGAGTGAAACGGATCTTACCGACCTCACTAAACTGAAAAAATACAGTGCTTTGGTGTTCCCGTACTTCCAATACGTTCCTGCCGCTTCTTTGAGTGCGATTGAAACCAACCTGACCCAAGCTTCTACCCAATACAAAATTGGCATTATTGCAGCAGGGGATTTCATGACCAATGACGCAGCAGGCAATGCTTTGTCTGGCGACCCGTATTCCCGCATGAAAAACTTGCTGGGTATTGCGCGTGTTAATGGTGCAGGGCCTACTACCGTGACGGTGAAAGCAGCATCCACGGTGACACATCCAGTGTTGAAAGATGAATACACCGCCAATGAAACCCTGTTGAGTTACACCGATGCGTATACCGATTACTTTGCGGCTTCGGGTTCAAGTGCTGTCACAACTTTAGCCACCCAAACCGTGGGTACGGCGACGCAAAATGCGGTATTGGCGAGTGAAATTGGTGGGCGCAATGTGCATTTCGGCACGGTCAGTATCATGGGCGATAGCAATATGCTGTGGTCTGCCATGCGTTGGAGTGTGTACGGCAGTACGCCATTGGCAGGGTTACAATTAGGTCGTAACAAAGCCATTTTTGCTTCACGCAATGACACCGATATGGCGATGTATGCCAGCACATTCAGTACCGTGGAAAATGCGTTAGTAACGTTGCTGCAACAATGGAAAACCAATTACAACTTTGTTGGTTCTTACTACATTGATGTAGGGAATAATCAAGCTTCTGGGCAGTATACCGATTGGACAGTGGCAAAACCGGTGTATCAACAGTTCATGAATCTTGGCAATGAAATTGGCACGCATTCTTACACGCATCCGTTTGATACCAATACCTTGACAGCAGCACAGTTACAAACGGAATTTGCCGATTCGCGTTCGGTGATTGAGCAAAACTTAGGGCTGAGCAATATCGGTGGTGCTGTGCCGGGTGCGCCAGATAATTTCACGACCGCGCAAGGCATTATTCAGCACGTCAACTATTTGACGGGTGGGTATTCAGGTAGTGGTGCGGGTTTCCCCAATGCGTTTGGTTATCTGACACCGAGTGATACCAAAGTTTATCTTAGCCCGAACATGACGTTCGATTACACCAATATTGAGTATTTAAAACTCACCGCCGCGCAAACCGAAGCCAAATGGGCAACCGAGTTTGATACGTTAACCAAACACGCGAAACGCGCCATTATTCATTGGCCTTGGCATGATTATGGTCCGACTAGCCCCGGTTTAGCGAAAGGTTATACCGTCGCTATGTTTGATAACCTGATTAAGAAAGCCTCGACTTTTGGTGCGGAATTCATCACGGGTGATGATTTACGCCAGCGCATTGATGCTTTCCACAGCGCGACATTGAGCGTGACTCAACCCGATAGCACCACTGTAACGGCGACTGTGCAATCCAGTAATGCAGGGCGTTTTGCCATTGATATTCCACAAGCCACAGGTACGACCAAAATCAAATCCGTGGACAGTTGGTATGCTTATAACGACAACCAAGTGTTTGTGGACAAAGATGGTGGTACGTTTACCGCCCGTTTAGGTACGGCAGCGGACAGCGTGACCCACATTACCGCGCTACCAGCGCGTGCTAACTTAACCGCTTTGACGGGCGATGGGACGGATTTGAACTTCACGTTGACGGGTGAAGGTTCAATGACGGTGGCGACCAAATGTACCACTGCACCAACGGTGACAGGGGCAAGCAGTTCAAGCTTCAGTTCGCAAGTGCTGACCTTGAAATTCACCAGTAGCAATACTTACACCGTGAAGGTGGATTGCCCGTAATGTCTATTGGTTAGCCATCGTGCTGACGATTAGACAAAACCCTATCCCCCGGCATGTGTCGGGGGATTTCATGAAAAATACGCTCTCATCCTCATGCCATCCGGCAAATTAAACCGTTCAGAATGCCTGTGCTTCAGGCTCGGCAAGAGATTCCCTATTGTCACGGTGTATAGGCAGAAATGCCATGTTTTCTGCCCTATTTGTCACCTCTGAAACGGAAAGTCAGCAATGAACAAAATCTCACAATTAGCAACCAGCTTTGCCAAGCTGCTGCTCTTGCTATTTTGCCTATCGGCATGGATGCCGGTAATGGCAACAACCATTACACTCGATGGCAATGCCAGTGATTGGACAGAACAAGATCGTCTTGATACACCTCCCGGCACACCAGTAACAGGCTATAAATTGTACGGACGTTACGAAGGCAATACCTACAACCTGTTATTACAGTCCACTTCGCGCACGATTGGTGCCGCTACTACCATCTGGTTGAACACAGACCAAAACGCCAGTACGGGTTATCAAATTTTTGGTAATACTGGTGGCGAAGAATTTAACGTTAACTTCTACACCGACGGTAAACCTTACCTCTATAGTGGTGCAGATGGACAAAACTATATCGGTGGCCCATTAAACTACGTGGTAAAAGCCAGCGGTACGGGTTCGATTATGGAAATCGCAATCCCTGAAAACCTGATTGGTACACCTAGCGGTTCAGGTATTAATCTGTTTTTGGACGTGAATAATGCCGACTTTCTACCCGCAGCTTATGGAGCGACTAACCAATACGTGTTGAGCAAACAAGCTCTGCCTGCTGGTGGTAGTGTTACCGAGCGGCGCATTGCCATCGTTTACTCTCAAACCTCCGCAGCGCGTTTTTGGGATTTGAAAAACTACGCACAATTGTTCATGAGTGCGCAAACTCAAGCGATGATGGCGGGTATCCCGTTTGACTTACTCAATGAAAGTGACCTGACCGATTTAAGCAAACTGGTGAAATATGACACATTGGTTTTCCCTTATTTTGCTTATGTGCCCGATGCAACAGCGGCAACCATTGAGCAAAACTTAGGTTTGGCTGCTTTCAAATACAATGTTGGGATTGTGGCAGCAGGTGATTTCATGACCAATAAAGCGGATGGCAGCAGCATGGCAGGTGATGCTTATTCGCGCATGAAAAGCTTGTTTGGTTTGACTCGCGTGGATGGTGTCGGCCCTACCAACATTACGGTAAAAGCGGCGAATGTTACGCACCCGATGATGAAAGGTGAGTATACCAATGGTGAAAGTTTATTGAGTTACACCGATGCTTATACCAGTTATTTTGGCGCATCTGGTGCTTACACCGTCACGCCGGTAGCGACCCAAACGGTGAATAACGCTACGCAGAACGCGGTTGTTGCGAGTGTGACTGGTGGACGTAATGTGCATTTCGGTACGGTAGGCTTCTTTGCGGATGGTAATTTATTGTGGTCTGCACTGCGTTGGAGTGTGTACGGCGACGCGCCATTAGCGGGTATGCAATTAGGTCGCCAAAAAGCGGTGTTTGTCAGCCGTAATGACATGGATCAGTCCATGTTTGTGGATGAAGTACCAACCGTAGATGCTCCTCTGTACACCAAATACTTGCAACCGTGGAAAACCAAATACGGTTTTGTGGGCACTTTCTACATTAACGTTGGTAATAACCAAGCTGCTGGTGAATACACTAACTGGGCAGTTTCCACTCCTTTGTATAAAAACTACATGTCGATTGGTAATGAAATCGGCACGCACTCTTACACCCATCCGGCGGATACCAATGTATTGAGCAGTGCGCAAGTGAAGTTTGAATTTGCCGATTCACGTAGCATTATTGAGCAAAACTTAGGTTTGACCAATATTGGGGCGGCTGTACCGGGTGCTCCTGAAACTTTGAAAACGTCGCAAGACATTATTCAACACGTCAATTATTTGACGGGTGGTTATGCTGGTGTTGGTGCGGGTTTCCCGAATGCCATTGGTTATCTGACACCTAGTGACACCAAAGTGTACATGAGCCCTAATATGTCATTTGACTTTACCTTGATTGAGTTTAAAAAAATGACAGCGGCTCAGGCACAAGCACAATGGTTTACGGAGTTTGATGGCTTAACCAAACACGCAAAACAAGCCGTTGTGCATTGGCCTTGGCATGATTATGGTCCATTCGACCCTGATAAAGCGGGTTACACGCCTGCGATGTTTGAAAATCTGATTAAAAAGGCTTACAGCTTTGGTTCAGAATTCATTACTGGCGATGAGTTACGCAAACGTATTGAAAACTTCCGCAAAACCATTTTGGAATCCACCTTGGTTGATGCGAGTACTGTGAATGTCAAATTGACTTCCGCTGATGCAGGGCGTGCAGCCATTGATGTATCGCAAGCCAGCAGTGGCAAAAAAATCAAATCCATCGACAATTGGTACGCTTACAATGATACCCAAGTGTTCTCGGATAAAGATGGTGGGACTTTCAATGTGCGTTTAGGGACAGCAGCAGATGCATTAACCCACATTACTCAATTGCCGATGCGTGCTAATTTGGTTTCACTGACTGGTACAGGGATGGATCTGAACTTTACTGTGGAAGGTGAAGGTCAGATGGTGTTAAGAACCAGATGTTTGCTTCGCCCAAATGTTACAGGTGGCGCGACCATTACTTCTTTCAGCGGTCAAACACTGACATTGACATTGCCAACCTTGAGATCTTACACCATTAATGTCGACTGCATTTTGTAGTCGCCGTTAGGGTGATTAAGGCAAAAAAGCCACCGAATTCGGTGGCTTTTGTTTGACGGTGAATGGTTAATGCTTAGTTATTGCTGGAGCAGTTATAAATAAAAGAACCGTCCAGGTTTAGTGGTAGGATCAGTGTTCTTAAACCCAAACTGTTTGCGTCGGCACACAATTGATTGCGACTTTCGAGGTTTTCTGTGTAACGTTGTGCGTATTCAGCATTTAATACCGGTTTGCCTTGTTGAATAAATGGTAGGTATTTATCGCATTCATTGTATTGGTGGCATTGCTCGGTTAGGCTAAAATCAAAATGATCAACCAGTTTATTAACAATGTCCGCCGCATTTTTTAAACCAATGCTTAAGTTTAAGTCATGTGCTGTTTGCGCTAACCACAAGTTATAAGTGGTTTGGTCGTCGGCTGTTAAGGGAAAGCCTGTGTTATTGGTATATGCATCGACATTATCCGGCTCGACACCATCGCAATTTTTTGCTTTGGCTAATTCCATGCGTGAGCGCATAAGTATTTGTACCGCAGGAAAGCGAATATCTAACCAGCGTTCACCTTTCCAGCCATCCAACGCTTTGCCTAATACATTCTCAGGAAATTGTTTAGCATCTTCACGCCAGTTTTCGTGTGAGCCAGCAGAGAAATAACAAATAACTTTTTTACCTTGTTCATGGAGTGCTTTAATTTTATCCGCAGATGTGTCAAATAAATCCACATCTAATAATTCAGCATTGCTTGGTGCATTAATTTCACCTTGTAATTGCCAATACCAATTAACTTGTAACGTGGGTTGATACCACGTTGGTGTCGTGGTCGTTGAGGTGCTCTCTGCTGCCATTAATGGTGCGGTGAAACAGATGTTAGTGCTGATTAAAGTAGCTAACAATGGCAAGGTGAGCTTGCTTATAGTCATGATGAAGTCCTTTTCATGAGCGAAAAATGGATACGTTTGTCAGGGATTTTAGGCGTTTTGTGTTGTCTATCCAGAAATACCGGACGTTTGTGCCATTCTTTAGGGTCAGTGGACAATGCACAGTCGATAATAATGACAATAACTTTTAATAGTTGATGCTGTGTTGCTATTTATGAAATCAAAAAAATTTTGGTTAATCCTATTATTGGCGGTTTTTTTTATGCGATTTGCTTATGCAGAAGCGCGTGCAGAAGCACGAGCACCAATGTCGAGCACGGCAGTTTTCTATGCAATTAATCCACCAGTGGATTTATTAGGGCAATTTCAGCGGGTGATTGTGGAAGCTGATAATGTGCGTGCTGATGAATTACAAGGGTTACATGCGCAAGGCTCACGGGTCTTTGCTTATTTGAGTGTTGGTGAAGTATCACCTACTCGTCGGTGGTATAAACAAGTACAGCCGGAATGGGTATTAGGGCGTAATAATGTGTGGGATAGTGAAGTTTTAGATTTAACGCAACCCGCATGGCAAGCTTTTTTGTTGGATAACTTGGTTGCACCATTAGCAAAAAAAGGTTATGACGGTTTGTTTTTGGATACCTTGGACAGTTATTACTTATACGCTAAAAATCCAGAGGAACGTCAACGCCAAGCGAAAGCGTTAGCTGATGTATTGAAAACCATTAAACAACGCTATCCTCAAATGCGTTTAATTGCCAATCGTGGTTTTGAGGCTATGCCAACCATTGCCCCATTATTAGAAGCGGTGGTGGTCGAATCATTGTACGCAAGTTGGGATAATGCCAAGAAAGTCTATCAACCGGCTGATCCAGAAGGACGTATTTGGTTATTAAATCAATTAGAAGGTTTGCAGAACGATTACGGTATGGAGGTGGTGATTATCGACTATTTACCACCGAATCGTCGTGAGGAAGCCCGTCGTTTAGCCATACGTTTGCGCGATAAAGGTTTTGTACCGTGGATTAGCACGCCAGCATTAAACAGCCTTGGTGTGGGGTTGGTTGAACCCGTGCCGCGTACTTTTTTATTGCTGTTTGATAGCCGTATTGATGGGCAACGTCCTTTGGAAGTTCCGGCATTACGTACTGTGCAAACGGTTTTGCAGCAGTATAACTACTCCCTGAAATTACACGATGTGCAGTCTGGTTTACCGCAAAGTGTATTACGTGGGCGTTATGCGGGCATTATGGTAGCCAGTTCGGCGCAAAATAAAACAGAAGCGTGGCGTAATTGGCTGAAACAACAACAAGAAGATGGCATTTACACTCGCTTATTGCGTCGGAGATAATTTATGAGTCGGTCAGTTACTCGCCGTTTGCCTAAAACTGTTTTTTCTTTGCCAATGGTGATACTACTGATTGGCGTTGTTGGTTTAATTCTGTTGCTGTTATATCAACAGTCCAGCAAGCAATTCATTCCCGGTCAATCGTCCGAGTTGCTGAAACAGCAGTACGCTGACCGTCGGCAAGCTGAATTCCAGCAAATGCTCCATGCGCAAGAAGCGGTAACACCGGATGCAGTTTTAAAGTTAGCAACGGAATTAGCCGAGAATGGTTATGGGCAAGAGTCCGAGCAGTTACTAACCGAAAAATTACCGTACCCCGCGCCCTCGGAAGTGGCACAACCCGTCGCTGAGTTGCGGCTGAAAAACAGTTTGACTGCTTATTACACGGCGAATTTGGCAGGTGATAAAGATGTCCCCGCCCGTTTATTAGATGTGCGTGCACGTTTACAAAGCTTGGGTGATCCACAACAAGTGGATGTCGAAACCCTCGCATCCTTAGCAAAACAATGTGCGGATTTTGGTTTATTACCGCAAGCAGCTTCTTTGTATGCGAATCTCGCGCTGCGTGATGGCAGTAAGCAGAGTGAGTGGTGGGCAGAAGCAGCGAAATGGGCGAGTCAGGGCGGTGACGAATTAAGTGCTGAAACTTACCTACACAATGCTTTGCAACAAGCGACTGACCCGAATGCGGTGCGTTTGTACACTTATGCGTGGTTAAAACAAGCGATTAAAGCGGGTAAACAGCAAGAAGTTGAAGCGCAAATGCGTGAAACTGCGCCACAGTTAGCCAATACGTCTGCTGATTTGCAGCAGTTAGCCAGCATTAGTGAAGCATTGGGTCGTCCAGAATTAACCAGTGATTTATACGCCTCCATTGCCGAACAAGATGCGCCGAATCGGCAAAAATGGTTGGAAAAAACCGCTTATTGGGCAGAACGTGCGGAGCTTTACCCCAAAGCTGCCACCACTTTGCAACAAGCATTGGATGTGACCACTAGCCCCAGTGAAATTCATGCTTTGAATATGCGTTTATTGGAGTTGTGGATGAAAGCCAAACAACCTGCGCAAGCTGTGAAGATTGCGCAACGTTTGCTTGACCCGCAAACCGGCGATTGGGATTTATTGGAAAAAGGCATTAATGTCGCTTTAGCCGCTAAAGATATTTCGCAAGCACAGGATTGGAATAAACGTTTTCTGGAATTTAATCCAAACGATGCCAAAGCTTATTTGCGGCAAACCGATATTGAAATTTTGGCAAAGGATTTTCCTGAAGCCGCGAAATACATTAAAGAAGCGGTGCGACTTGACCCTGACAATACCTTAATGCGTGAACGTTGGGCGTACATTGCGGAGCGTAATGGCGATAAATCCGTGGCAATGGATTTGTGGCAATGGCTGTATGAACACACGGGTGATGCGAAGTTTCGGCGCAATCTGGTGCAAACCGCGCACGGTAGCCAAGAAGGGCGTGGTTTGGATTATTTGGTGCAAATGGCGCAAACCCAAACCTTACCCAGTGCAACCGTAATGAGCGTCTTTAGTGCTTTGGCGGCAAAATCACCAGAGCAGGGCGAAAGTTTCATGCGTGATTATTTGGAACGCAATCACGTCACCGACATGAGTTTGTGGCAATACTTGTCGGATTGGCAGTTGGGGCAACAGCGTTTGGATCAGGCTTTGGATACATGGCAACGTGCTGAAGCCAGCGTTGGGGCAAGTGCGCAAACCCGTTTAGCCCGCTTACAAATTTTGTGGCAGTTGCAGCAGCCGGAACAGGCTGGGGCGATTTTGGCAAGTTTGGATGATCAACAAGTCGAAGCGGCTACGCCTTACCAATTGGAAATCCTGAGCGAATTGAGCTGGCAACAAAAAGATTATGCTCATGCCGTGGCGTGGTATAGCCGTTTGCTGGAACGTGCGAAACCGGATACGGCAATGGCTTCGCGCGTCTTGTGGTACAGCCGCATTGCTGAAGCTTATAAAGCGACAGGGCAATTGGATGCTGCTTTACAAACGCTGCAAACTGCATGGCAGGGTACGCAGCAACCGGACTTGCTGTTAAATGCCCTGCAAATGGCGATTGAAGCTAAACAACCGGATGTGGCGAATCAATGGGTTGCCTTGGCGGAACAAGGAGAAAACTTTGAGCTTCAAGGTCGCTATTGGTTATTGCGAGCGCAATTAGCCAGCCAACAGAATCAAACAGAACAGGCACGTCAGTTCTACCAACATTTATTGTTAGTTGAAAAAGACATGACTCCATTACGTAAACAAGCCTTATTGCAATATTTGGAACTGACACAGAAAGACCAAGATGGTGGTGAATTCGAGCGGGTATTCAGCGAGTTAGACGGCGCGGCATTGGATGCGCCCGAAAAAGCGCGGTTATATGAAATAGCTTTTGCCCGCGCTTTAGAACGCAAAGACGATGCACAACTAGTAGCACTAACCGAACGTGCGAATGCGCAAGGGGTGACAATTGCACCGTGGTTGCAATTAGCCAGTGCCATGCAACGTAAAGACAAAGCGGCGGTGGCGCAATTGTTAAAAAGCGGTGCTGAATTAGCATTAGGGGATCGTTTTTCTGCTTTGGTGATGTTGGGACGTGAAGATGAAGCGTACCAAACCGCTCGTCATGCGATGAAAACTGCCGCTACTGCCGAAGAACGTGAGCAAGCCAAAACACTGGCATTGTCATTGGCGCAAGGTCGTGTTGCGAGTGTGGATGGTGGCATGACCATACACCAAATGGATGGCTTAAGCAGCCAAGAACAGCGGATGAGCTACCACAAAGGGCAGGCGAATGGTATGCCCGGTTACAGCGTGGAAGCCAGCCGCACGCGCCTTAGCGGTAAGGTTGTGCCGGATGGCGTGCAGCACGAAACTGATGTCACCGCAGGCTTGCATTGGCAGCAGACCGACCGTCAGGCAGATGCAACAGTCGGGGTGAACCAGCGTGAGGGTTCGACCCGTCCTCATGCTAATCTTCGTTACAGTCAACAGTTAACTGATGACGTATCCGGTAACGTTTCTTACGGCTATCAGGAAAACCCGAATGAGAATGCTTGGTTGCGAGCCAATGCCATGCGTAATCAAGCTCAGGCTGGTGTGGATGTCGACTTAGGTCATCAAAATCATGCGCAACTTTCGGTTTGGCAAAGTGATTTTGCGGATCGTGCGACAGGGCAAGACTTAGCCAGTTCCAATGGTGGACGCGCCGCACTGGTTCACCGCGAACAGTTCGGGCAGGCGCAAAATGGACAGCAGCAAGAATGGTATGCCGGTGTACAAGGTAGTGCTGAGTATTTTGAGAAAGCAAACGGCTTGGATGCTGATCAGCAACAGGGTATTCCCGATGATACTCGGAGCGTTGCATTACTGGCAGGCGTAGCGAATGGTACACCCGGAAGTGGTATTCCTCCCCAAGATGATAATTGGCGGTATAACGTCAGTGGTTCGGTTGGTAAACAATTGACAACTGGCAGTTTGACCAAGCGAGTTGAAGCGTCAGTCGGTAAACGAGTGAGTCAGGATGACGAACTCAGTGCGGGTGCTTTCTACGGCACTGGTGATAATACAGGTAAGGATTACGGCATTTTCATGCAATATCGAAAATGGCTGGATTTCATGGATGAAGATAACAGGTAAAAGAGGTAAATCATGTTAAACCGTGTTATGCGTTCCCCCGAATGGAAAGTGGAGCTGCCGACGTTTAGAGGCGTGCGCAAATGGTTGCCGGAGCATACAGCATACCATTGGCCAGAAGTGACTGTATTAGCGATAGGGATTCCGCTAGTTAAGTTAGCTTTGGGTTTGGATGACCCCTTCTTTTTGCATAGCGCGTTTCCGTGGTTATTATTACCACTGTTATTGATTGCTTTGCGTTATGGTACGGCTGCGGCATTGGCAGGTTTTACCCTATTGCTTAGTAGTGCGGCATTGTATTGGTGGCAGGTTAAAGGCATCTACCCTGACAGTGCGCAATTACAACGTTTGGCGGGTATGTCGATTATCGCATTATTGGTGGGGGAATTAGCCGGACAATGGCGGCAACGGTATCACGAAGGGCAGGCGGATTTACATGCCATGCGCGATAACATGAATTCAGTAGAACGTGAGCTGCAAGTATTGCAAGTGTCTCATGCGCAATTGGAAGAAGAATTACTGGGCGTTGGGCATTCACTCAAGCGTTCTTTAGATGTTGTGAAAAATGAATTGTCACCCAACTTATCACCTACCCAACAAACGGCATGGTTAGCCGATAAAATGATGGAAGTTTTATCCACTTATGAATGGCTGGAAGTAGCCGCCTTTTTAGCAGTGGATAATGATGGTATTGTGAAAATTCGCCCATTAGCACAAAAAGGTTATGTCAAAACCTTAGCGGCTAATGATGTATTACTGCAAGAAGCAATTCGCACACGCAAACCCGTTAGTTTTAAACAAGAAGCTTATGTGGCGCATTCTGGCAATAAATTGGGTAGCCCATTAGCGGCAGTATTGCCAGTGCTGGATAAAACAGGGCAGGTGCGCATGGTATTAGCGGTGCAACACGTTCAATTTGCTGCTTATAACCGCAGAAACCTGAATTTACTAGCAACCTTATGCAGTTGGTTAGGTGGTTTATTGCCGAGCCAAACCCTTAGAACCACACAAAATACTTTACCCGTAGCTGTGGCGGGTGCGGTGGATGAAATCCACGCTATTTTAAGCATGATGATGGAACGCAAACGTTCAGTCGCTTTGATTGGTGTGAGTATTCCCGCGACGGCGAAAGCGCAACCTTATGTCGAACATTTCACGGGGTTAATTCAGGGTAGTAATCGCTTGTGGCAAATTGCCCAAGGGGATACGGTGGTGTTGATTCTGTTACTGCCTTTGACGAATCCAGAGCGTTTTGAACGTTATCAAACCAGTATGGAAGCGAATTTCCACCGTCACTTTGGTGTGACTTTGGTACAGGTTGGCGTGCACGTTTCTGCACACCATATTCACCAGTACAGTGATAAACAGGAATTGTTTGGTTATTTACGCGCTGTGCAATGAATAAGTTGATGATGAGGTGAGGGTAATGAGCATGTTGTGGATCACATTAGGATTGCATTTATCACTTGTCGCGGTGGTGATGTATAGCTTAAAAGCCGTGCTCGTTCCGCCTTATTTAGAACGTAATCAACGGCAAGCTAAACGTCAGTGGTGGTTAGCGGGTGGGATGGCATTTTTCCTGCCATTCCTCGGTGCGATAATGTTGTGGTTATTTCAAAATCGCCACCGCGTACCGAAAGCCCCTAGCACGACTGATGTTCCAGTGCAGCAGTCACCACATCATGATTTTTTGGACTATTTTGAATACCCCGAACGCGAAACTGATGTCGAATCAGAAAAAGGTGATGAACGTTTGAATGCCTTGAACATTGAACATTACCTTGATCTGATTATGAGTAGTCGCGAACTTGACCCGAAACGCGCGATTGCCTTGCTCAAAGAAGCCTTGGGCAGTAAAGCGGAAAATGCGCGGTTATTGGCATACGCGCTCTATTCCAAAAAAGAACAGGGTTTATTCAAAGTATTGGATGGTTTATTGGCTCAATTGAATGATGGACAAATGCACAATGCACGTCTGCATTTGGCCATTGCACAATTGTATTGGCACATGCTGGAAATTGGTTTGATTGACCCCGCCGTTGCGCAGGATATGTGGGATAAATTGCGTCTTCATGCGGCTTTGGCAGCGAAATATGAGCCTACTTTGTGGCAAGCGTTTTGGCTCATGGCGCAGGCCAGTTTGCAGGAACACCGTGATTTACAAGCGCGAGAATTGCTCAAACAAGCCCTGAGTGTGGGGGCAGATCGTGGCACATTAGAACCCTTGATGGAGGAGGTGCGTTTTCGGTTGAGCAAGGCAATAGTAAATCAGGCATAATGTTCGCCATCTTTTATCTACCTCAAAACTGAAAGCTGACTCGCTAATGGCAAATAATAATCCAATCCAACGCCACCCCACGGTTGCTGTGAAGGTGGGCAATGTCATCGTCGGTGGCAATGCGCCGGTAGTTGTCCAATCCATGACCAATACTGACACGGCTGATGCCATTCGCACCGCTGCCCAATGTGCAGAATTGGCGCGTGCTGGTTCAGAATTAGTCCGTATTACGGTGAATACTTTGGAAGCAGCGCAAGCCGTGCCTGAGATTCGCGAACGCTTAGCTCGTATGGGCTGTGATGTGCCGCTGATTGGCGACTTCCACTTCAATGGGCATAAGTTGCTCACGGCTGTGCCCGAATGTGCGCAAGCTCTTGCCAAATACCGCATTAACCCCGGCAATGTCGGGCGTGGCAAAAAGCGTGATGAGCAATTCGCGCAAATGATCGAATTTGCCTGCCGTTATGACAAGCCCGTGCGCATTGGGGTGAATTGGGGATCATTGGATCAAGAGCTACTGGCGAAAAAGTTGGACGAAAACAACCAACTTGCCAAACCGCTGGCATTGTACGATGTGATGCACGAAGCCTTGATTGAATCGGCATTAACCAGTGCGTTAAAAGCGGAAGAATACGGTTTGCCGCACGATCACATTATTTTGTCGTGCAAACTCAGCGAAGTGCAGGGCTTAGTACGTGCTTACCGTGACATGGCAAGCCGTTGTGATTACCCGTTACATTTGGGTTTGACCGAAGCGGGCATGGGCAGTAAAGGCATTGTGTATTCCACCGCCGCCTTGTCATTATTATTGCAAGAAGGCATTGGCGACACCATCCGCATTTCGCTTACGCCTGAACCGCACGCCAAACGTGAAAAAGAAGTGATTGTCGGGCAAGAAATCTTACAAGCATTGGGCTTACGCTCATTTACCCCGCAAGTGGTGGCGTGCCCCGGATGTGGACGCACTTCCAGCGATTATTTCCAACGTTTAGCCGAACAAATCCAAAACTGGTTGCGCGAACAAATGCCCGTGTGGAAAACGCAATTCGCAGGTGTGGAAAGCATGTCGGTTGCGGTAATGGGTTGCGTGGTGAATGGTCCGGGCGAAAGCAAGCACGCCAATATTGGTATCAGCTTACCGGGGAGTGGCGAAACGCCGATTGCGCCAGTGTATGAGGATGGGCAGAAAACTGTCACACTCAAAGGCGATAACATTGCCAATGACTTCCAAGCTTTGGTCGAAGCCTATGTGCAACGGACTTACGGAGCAGTAGCGTGATGCGTTGTCGGGTCAAAGTCTGTGGCGTAACTAGCGTCGCCGATGTGCAAATGCTGTGTGCAGCGGGTGTGGATGCGGTCGGGCTGGTGTTTTATGCCAAAAGCAAACGTAATGTCAGCATCGAACAAGCATCCGCCATTTGCCGCGCGGTTTCCCCTTTCGTTACTACCGTGGGTTTATTTCTGGATGCCGATGCGGATTTTGTGCGCGAAGTTTTAGCTGCCGTGCCGCTGGATGTGCTGCAATTTCACGGTTCAGAATCGCCTGATTATTGCCGACAATTTCCACGCCCTTATCTGAAAGCCGTGGGTATGAAAGGTCTGGCGGAAGGTTTCACCACTTATGCGGATCGTTATGCCGATGCGCAAGGCTTTCTCGTGGACAGTCACGCGCCCGGTGCGGCGGGTGGTACGGGTGAAATCTTCGATTGGACGCAAGTACCGCAGCATTATGCCAAACCCATTATCCTCGCGGGCGGTTTAAACCCTGAAAATGTCGCTGAAGCGATGCGCACTACGCAGGTCTACGCGGTGGATGTAAGTAGTGGGGTGGAATCTGCCGCAGGAATTAAAGATGCCGCAAAAGTCGCCGCGTTTATGCAGGCGGTAACAGCAGCAGAATGACGAAGAAAATCGGGTATGTTACACTGATCCCGTGTTACACGAGTTCACGGGTGAAATAATTATGAGCAACTTGACTATTTCCGTCGATGAGGCGGTCTTGAAGCAAGCACGGATGCGAGCGTTGGAAGAAGGCACTTCGGTTAACGCTTTGCTGCGTGATTATTTGGAGCGGTATATCAGCAAGGGACAGCAATACCGCCAAGCGACGAATAACATTCTGGCAATCGCTAAACGTTCGGCGGCGGCGAGTCAAGGTCGTCGTTGGACGCGGGATGAGCTGTATGAGCGGTAAGTATTTTGCGGATACCAATGTACTGGTTTATGCCTTCGACAATAGCGAACCAGCCAAGCGGCTCATTGCCCAGCAAATCTTGGAAAAGCAGGGCGGTGACGGGGCATTGGTGGTGAGTGCGCAGGTGTTGCAGGAGTTTTTCGTGACGGTTACGCGCAAATTGGCGAAACCGTTATCCATTGATGATGCTTACACGCTGGTTCAGCAGTTTAGTGTGTATCCAATGGTGTCGGCGACACCGGAATTGATTTTGCGGGCAATCAGCCGTCATCGGGATGATTCATTTTCATTTTGGGATGGTTTGATCGTGGAAGCTGCATTACAGGCGGGTTGTCAAATTCTGTGGAGTGAAGACATGCAGGATGGTCGGCAAATTGGGCAACTGGTGATTCGGAATCCGTTTAAGTGATTATTGCCCCCACGCCACACTTAGGTTAAATTCCCCCCACATTATCGGGCAAATAGGGGCTTTCATGATTACCACCGACACGCACGCAGACGCTTTCATTGGGTTTAGTCGCTGTAACTGATAATACGGATGAATTTAAACGTGTGTCGGGATTGGTCGTGGAAAACTGGTTATAACCCAACCGCAACATAGCTAGCTTTCCTGCCTTGTGGTAAGTTATTCGGTTTTTACGACCGAACGAGTAGGAGAGCAGGTCTGTGAAATTCAGCGAATTTAACTGGAACGCCATGCCGGATAAAGCTGGGCATTTTGGCGCATACGGCGGGCGTTTCGTTGCCGAAACGCTGATGGAACCCATCTACGAACTCGAACAAGCCTACGAAAAGCTCAAAAACGACCCCGCGTTTCAGGCGGAGTTTGACCGTGATTTGCAATATTACGTTGGTCGTCCTAGCCCTTTGTATTTAGCCGAACGTTGGACACGCGAACTCGGCGGGGCAAAAATTTACCTCAAGCGCGAAGACCTGAACCACACGGGTGCACACAAAATCAATAACACCATTGGTCAAGCTTTGCTCGCGAAATACATGGGTAAAACGCGCATTATCGCCGAAACGGGCGCGGGTCAGCATGGTGTGGCTTCGGCGACGATTGCGGCGCGGTTGGGTTTGGAGTGCGTGGTGTACATGGGTGCGGAAGACGTGCAGCGTCAAGCTCCTAACGTATTCCGCATGAAATTGCTGGGTGCGACGGTTGTGCCGGTGACTTCTGGCTCGAAAACCCTGAAAGACGCGCTGAATGAAGCCATGCGTGACTGGGTAACGAATGTCGATGATACTTTCTACATTATCGGTACGGTGGCAGGGCCACATCCGTATCCGGCAATGGTGCGTGATTTCCAATCGGTAATTGGGCGCGAAGCACGTCAGCAAATTTTGGCGCAAGAAGGACGCTTGCCGGACGCGCTGGTGGCGTGTGTTGGCGGCGGCTCGAATGCGATTGGTTTGTTCCACCCGTTTTTGGCGGATGAGTCAGTGGCAATTTACGGTGTGGAAGCGGGCGGTGATGGTATTGAAACGGGTCGTCACGCCGCGCCATTGAGTGCAGGTAAACCGGGCGTATTGCACGGCAATCGTACCTACTTAATGGAAGATGTGAACGGGCAAATCATTGAAACGCATTCGATTTCCGCTGGGTTAGATTACCCCGGTGTTGGCCCTGAACACGCTTGGTTGAAAGACATTGGGCGGGCGAATTATGTGTCTGTTACCGATGCGGAAGCGATGCAAGGTTTCCACGCTTTAACGCGCAAAGAGGGGATTATTCCCGCCTTGGAAAGCAGTCACGCGCTGGCGTATGCGATGAAACTCGCGCCAACCATGAGCCAAGATCAAAGCATTATCGTCAACCTGTCCGGGCGTGGCGACAAAGACATTAATACCATTGCCCGTTTGGAGGGGATTACGCTATGAGTCGCCTTGCTGCTTGTTTTGCCGCCCTGAAAACACAGGGTAAAACTGCCTTAATTCCTTACATTACTGCTGGCGACCCGCACCCTAGCATTACCGTGCCCTTGATGCAGCGCATGGTGGCGGCAGGGGCGGACATTATCGAACTGGGTGTGCCATTTTCTGACCCGATGGCGGATGGTCCGACCATCCAGCAAGCGCACGAGCGTGCCTTGCTGCATAACACCAGTTTGCGCAATATTCTGGAAATGGTGACGGAATTTCGCCAAACCAATCAAACCACGCCCGTGGTGCTGATGGGTTATTTGAATCCGATTGAAATCATGGGTTACGAAACCTTTGCCAAAGCTGCGCAAGCGGCGGGTGTGGATGGCGTATTGACCGTGGATTTACCGCCGGAAGAAGGCATGGGCGTATTGCCGTTATTCCGTGAGCACGAACTAGACCCGATTTTCCTGATTTCTCCGACCACGCCTACCATGCGGATGCAAAGTGTGGCGGAAGCGGGCGGCGGTTTCATTTATTACGTGTCGCTCAAAGGCGTGACGGGTGCGAATACTTTAGATGTTGATCAAGTGGCGGCGCGTTTGGCACAAATCCGCGAGCATACCGATTTGCCATTGGGTGTCGGTTTCGGCATTAAAGATGCAGCAACCGCAGCAGCCGTGGCGCAAGTGGCGGATGCGGTAGTCGTCGGCAGTGCTATTATTAAATTAATCGAAGCAATGCCAAATGACCATGCTACTATCATGAATAATATCAGCAGTTTGCTGGTCTCCATGCGCACCGCAATGGATGCTTAATTTTCTAGGGGTAAACACACAGAATGAGTTGGTTTGAGAAACTGTTGCCTTCGCGTATTCGTACCGATGCAACCACAACTGAGAAAAAATCCATCCCTGAAGGTTTGTGGCATCAATGCCCAGCGTGTCAGGCCGTTTTGTATCGCGCGGAATTGGAACGTAATTTAGAGGTCTGCCCAAAATGCGACCATCACATGCGTTTGTCAGGGCGTAAACGTTTGGATGTGTTTTTGGATACACAAGGGCGTGAAGAAATTGGTGCGAATGTCGCACCGACTGACATGCTGAAATTCCGTGATACCAAAAAATACAAAGACCGTTTAGCCGCTGCGCAAAAAGAAACGGGCGAAAAAGACGCGCTGATTGTAATGAAAGGTTCAGTCTTGGGTTTGCCATTAGTGGCAGCGGCGTTTGACTTCCGTTTCATGGGCGGTTCAATGGGGTCGGTGGTTGGCGAACGTTTTGTGCGTGGCGCGGAAGCGGCAATGGCGTTGGGTATTCCCTTCATTGCTTTTGCGGCAAGTGGTGGGGCGCGAATGCAGGAAGCCTTATTCTCTTTAATGCAAATGTCTAAAACCAGTGCGGTATTAACGCGCTTAAGCGAAAAAGGTGTGCCGTTTATTTCGGTGCTGACTGACCCAACTATGGGTGGCGTTTCCGCCAGTTTTGCTATGCTTGGCGATATTCAGATCGGTGAACCCAGAGCCTTGATCGGTTTTGCGGGGCCGCGCGTGATTGAGCAAACCGTGCGCGAGAAATTGCCGGAAGGTTTCCAGCGCAGTGAGTTTTTGCAAGAAAAAGGTGCGATTGACATGATCGTGCATCGCAAGCAAATGCGTGAAACCATCGCGGGTTTGGTGGCAATGTTACAGCACAAACCTAGCCCTATTTTGCACGATACGCTGGCGGTGGTTTGAAAAATTTAGCGCAATGGTTGGCGTGGCAGGAGTCTTTACACCTGTCCGCCATTGATTTGGGGCTGGAGCGTATTCGCCAAGTTGCAGCACGCATGGGCTTGCTCCAACTTACTGTTCCGGTGATCACGGTAGCGGGCACGAATGGTAAAGGTTCGACTTGCGCCATGTTGACACGCATTCTGACGTTGCAAGGTTATCAAGTCGGCACTTATACCTCGCCGCATTTACTGCATTATAACGAACGCATTGCTTTAAATGGCGCACCGCTGGCTGATGCGCCGATTTGTGAAGCTTTTGCGGCTATTGATGCAGCGCGTGGCGATATTTCCCTAACCTATTTTGAATTCGGCACATTGGCAGCGGTGTGGTGTTTTGTGCAAGCCAACGTCGATCTCATGGTGTTGGAAGTGGGTTTGGGCGGGCGTTTGGATGCGGTGAATGCGTGGGATGCCGATGTCGCGATTATCACCAGCATTGGCATTGATCATGTTGATTGGTTAGGGAATAACCGTGAAATGATTGGGCGTGAAAAAGCGGGCATCATGCGCAGTGGTAAACCGATTATTTGTGGTGATCCTGAACCTCCCGCGAGTATTGCAGTCGAAGCAGAACGGATTGGTGCAGCACTCTACCAATACGGGGTGAATTTTGATGCACAAGGTTTAGCACAGCCTGCGTTATTGGGGGATGTGCAACGGCAAAATGCGGCGTGTGTGGTGCAGGCGTTGTACCATTTAGCGTCCTTATTACCCGTGTGTGCCGAAAATATTGCGCAAGGTTTGGCTTCTGTGCATTTAATGGGGCGTTTGCAAAAACTCCATAACCAGCCTGAATTGCTGGTGGATGTGGCACATAATGCCCATGCCGCGACAGAATTAGCGAAATGGTTGCAAGCCAACCAAACTAACCACCAAACTCACGCAATTTTTTCTATACTAGCGGATAAGGATATTGCTGGCGTTGTGGCAATTATGCAGCCGCTAATTCAGGAGTGGCATTTGGTGTCACTACAGGGGGGGCGAGCGATACCCGTCGAAGCACTAAAAGACAAGATGCAGGCATTGGGGGTACAAGCACCAATTCAGGTGCATCAGGATTTTCAGTCCGCTTGGCATTCCGTGTGTTTAAGTGCAAATAAACTCGATAGGGTAGTGGCGTTCGGCTCTTTTCTGGTAGTATCGGGCATGTTGGAAGTGGTCGTTCCCCAACTGGACTAATCTTCTCGCCCAGCATCGGAAAAACCATGCATCATGACAAGTTTTGAGTGTCGAAGATTTATAAAGGAGCAGTGAAACAGATGGATAATAAGGCTACAACCAAACGCATGATTGGTGCAGTGGTGCTGGTGTTAGTCGCCGCCCTGTTGCTGGCGTGGTTGCTGAAAGGCAAAAATCGCGAAAGCCAAGAGATGGCAATGAATCAACCGGCTGAAACCAAACCGATTATTGGTTTCCCTGGTGTAGAAGATCAAAAGCCGGGTTTGTTGAATGAAGACCCAAATGCAGCAGCGCAACAAGGCCAAAATCTGGCACAAAATGGTGTTGATGCAGGTCAGCAAAACCTGAATTTAGAAGGTTCGGTGAATGCGCAAGTCGTTACGCCGACTGGCACAGATTTGAGTGTACGTCCTAGTGGCAATGGCACGGCTGGTACAGGCAGTGTTGGTGCGGGTGACGTTGCAGGTACAACGACTACAGGCTCAACGGCGCATTCCTCGACTGGTAGTGGCTCAACAAGCGCGGGTACTGGTAGCGTTGGTGTGAGCAGTTCTTCTAGCGTTGACGTTAGTGCATCTGCGAAAGATAAACCAAAAAGCGAAACTGCCAAAAGCGAGACAACTGTTACGCAAAAGAAAAGTTCTGCTGTGTTAGTTGGTGAACACGCTGTACCTAAAGCCACTTCCGAAGAAAGTATGCGTGACCGTGTTGCACACGAAGCAGCAGCGAAAAAAGCGGCAGCGGATAAAGCAGCGGCTGAAAAAGCGGCAGCGGACAAATCCAAAGAATTGGCAAGTAGCGCGAAAGGCACTGATAAAGGTACAGACACTGAGAAAGCAGGCACAACTAGCAGCAGCACAGTCGCTGTGGGTGGTTATGCGATTCAGTTGATGGCAAGTGCGGACAAAGTGAAAGCTGAAGCCGTTGCGAAACCCTTACTTGCTGAAGGTTATAAAGTTACCGTCGCAGAAGTGAAAGTGGATGGCAAAGCGATTTACCGTGTGCGCATTGGTGGTTACGCGAAGAAAGACGATGCCGTAGCAGCGCAAGCTAAATTGAAAGCGCGTTACACACAAAATCCAGATGTGCAAAATAGTTTTGTAACTCAATAATACGGTAACGCATGACAGCGGAAATCTTAGACGCGGGCATTATCATACTAATCATTCTGTCCGCAGTGATTGGCTTAATCCGAGGGTTTGTGAGGGAAGCTTTTTCCTTAACAACTTGGGTTGCTGCTTTTGGTTTGGCAATTATGTATGTCCAACCCTTGGCTGAACAATTGCCTTTCGCTGGACAGAGTGAGGTGGTGCGACTGGGTATTGCTTTCGCTGTGATTTTCTTTAGTGTGTTAGTCATTGGTTCGATTCTCAACCATTTGTTAAGTACTGCCGTCTCGTCGATTGGTTTGGGGGGGATTGATCACCTCCTTGGTGGTGTTTTTGGTATTTTGCGTGGCGGTTTAATCATCACTTTATTGGTATTGCTAATGAGTGTGACCGCTTATCCGAAACAAGCTTGGTGGCAGGATGCTATTTTAATGCCTTGGTTTGAGGAGGCTGCCAAAGTTGTGAAAGAAATGATGCCAAATGATTTCTCAAACTACCTTGAGCCGAAGCGGGATGTAATTGAAAAATAAGCATTCTTGCTGAGGTGTGAAAAATGGTGCAGCCATGCATGGACGTAGTGCATGGCTGTTTTGTTTTGACGGGCGTAGAATGTGTCGTTTTCATTTCATGCGAAGGCAGGAATATGTGCGGAATTATCGGGATTATCGGGCATGAGCCAGTTAATCAGGCACTTTACGATGGTTTAACCGTATTGCAGCATCGAGGTCAGGATGCTGCGGGCATTGTCACTAGCGATGGCAGAAAGTTGTACCTGAGACGTGAAAACGGCTTGGTTAAAGATGTGTTTCAAGAACGTCACATGCGCATGTTGCAAGGCAATATGGGAGTTGGTCATGTGCGTTACCCTACCGCAGGTTCGTCTTCTTCAGCAGAAGCGCAACCTTTTTATGTTAATAGTCCTTACGGGATTTCGTTGGCGCATAACGGCAATTTGACCAACGCGCACGTTCTGAAGCGCGAGTTATACCTTCAAGATCGCCGTCAAATTAATACCGATTCGGATTCAGAAATTCTGCTGAATGTGTTTGCACAAGAACTTTTACGTTGTGCCGCGCTGCACGTAGGCCCTGATGATATTTTTACGGCGGTGGCTGGTGTGCATAAACGTTGTAAAGGCGCGTATGCGGTTGTTGCCATGTTAACCCGTGATGGTTTGGTCGGTTTCCGTGATCCGAATGGGATTCGTCCATTAGTTTATGGGATGCGCGAAACCGAAAAGGGTAAAGAGTACATGCTGGCATCCGAAAGTGTAGCATTGGATGCGCAAGGCTACCGTTTAGTGCGGGATATTGAACCGGGTGAGGCGATTTTTATTCGTCCTGATGGTCAAGTGTTTACCCGTCAATGTGCGGAAAATCCTAGCTACACCACTTGTATCTTTGAATACGTGTATTTTGCTCGCCCTGATTCCATCATTGATAACGTGTTTGTGCATAAAGCGCGGATGCGGATGGGACGCAAAATGGCTGAGCGTGTCATGCGTGATTGGCCAGAACACGACATTGATGTGGTGATTCCGATTCCTGATACTAGCCGAACTTCTGCTTTGGAAATGGCGTATACCTTGGGTGTGCCATACCGTGAAGGCTTTATTAAGAATCGTTATATTGGGCGCACCTTCATTATGCCGGGGCAAGCCAAGCGTAAAAAGTCGGTGCGACAGAAGCTCAATCCATTGGGGTTAGAGTTCAAAGGCAAAAACGTGATGCTGGTGGATGATTCGATTGTGCGTGGCACAACGTCTGGCGAAATCGTGCAAATGGCGCGTGATGCAGGTGCAAAGAAAGTGTATTTCGCTTCGGCATCGCCGGAAATTCGTTTCCCTAACATTTATGGCATTGATATGCCAGCCGCGAAGGAACTTATTGCCCACGATCGTACCGAAGAAGAAGTCGCAGAAGCGATTGGGGTGGATCGGTTGTTCTACTTGCCGCTGCCAGATTTAATTGCAGCCGTGAGTAAGGGCAATCCGCGCTTGAAGACTTTTGACTGTTCCGTTTTCACAGGGCAATACGTAACGGGTGAAAATGGCGACTACTTTACCGAATTAGAGGCTTTACGGAATGATGCAGAACAAACAAAACGTGACCAAGACATGGCTGCCATTGATATTTGCGACAGTGCTTAATAGTGGGGTGGTTATGGCTGAACCAGATGCACCACAAGCGTTAGTTATTCCACCGCTGCAACAAGAGCCCACTGCATCCGCGCCGAACGTGACTGTGCCAGCGCAAGAACCGGTGAGTGCGCCAGTGGTACAACCTGTCACACAACAGTCTGGCGTTGCGGGAACTGTGGGAGCGGATCAACAATTCGCCCCATTACTGGCGAAATTGGCACAACGTTTCCCGGATTATTCCACCGCGCAAGTGTTGATTGTGGACGCAGCGACACAAAAAATGTTGTTGGTCGAAAATGGTAAGCAAGTTGGGGAATGGGTGATTTCCACTGCGGAAAAAGGTATTGGTAGTACTAAAGGGAGCGATCAAACTCCCCTAGGCGCACACCGTATTGCGGAAAAAATCGGTGCAGGTGCTGCGTTGGGTACGATTTTCAAGTCGCGCCAGAATACTGGGCAGTTGGTTGAAATTCTGACAGCACCGAATGCCGATAGTCCTGATGATTATGTAACCAGTCGCATTATGTGGTTAGACGGTTTAGAACCGGGCGTGAATAAGGGCGGCAATGTGGATTCGCACGAACGCTTTATTTACATCCACGGCACGGGTGAAGAAGGTCGCTTAGGTAAGCCAGCTTCACACGGTTGTATTCGGATGCGTAATAAAGATGTGATGGATTTATTCGACCGTGTGCGTGAAAACACGTTGGTTTACATTACCGATGGGAAGGTAGGGCCTTGATTTACGACGATTGGGAATTTGATACCCTTGCAGTACGGGCAGGGCATGTCCGTACTCATGAACAAGAGCATTCGGAAGCGATTTTCCCCACTTCCAGTTTTGTGTTCCAAAATGCGGCACAAGCGGCAGCGCGTTTCGGTGGTAGTGATCCGGGTAATATTTACGCGCGTTTTACCAATCCAACCGTGCGCTATTTCCAAGAGCGTTTAGCTGTATTGGAAGGCGGCGAAAGCTGTGTGGCGACCAGTTCGGGCATGTCGGCGATTTTAGCGGTCATGTTGGGCTTGTTGAAAGCGGGTGATCATGTGGTGTGTTCGCGTGCCATTTTTGGTACGACCACGATTCTGATGCAAAACTACATTGGTAAGTTTGGCGTGAGCATTAGCTATGTCGAACTAACCGATTTAAATGCATGGGAAGCGGCGATTCAACCCAATACCCGTTTGTTGTTTGCGGAGACACCTGCGAATCCATTGACCGAAATCGTGGATATTCGCGAGCTAGCTGAGTTGGCACATCGCCATAACAGTTTGCTGGTAATCGACAATTGTTTCTGTACGCCAGCATTGCAACGTCCGTTGGAATTGGGTGCGGACATTGTGATTCATGCTGCTACCAAGTATTTGGATGGGCAAGGACGCGCCATCGGTGGGGCAGTGGTTGGCGATAACCAACTGGTGGGCAAAGATGTGTTTGGCGTGCTGCGTACGGGTGGTGTGGCCATGAGTCCGTTCAATGCGTGGATCTTCCTCAAAGGTTTGGAAACGTTAAACTTACGCATGAAAGCGCACTGTGAAAACGCGATGCAGTTGGCGCAATGGTTGAACGAACACCCTGCGGTTGAACACGTTTACTACCCCGGTTTAGCTTCGCACCCGCAACACGAGCTTGCCAAACGCCAACAAAGTGGTTTCGGTGGGATTGTGT
Organism: Pseudomonadota bacterium; assembly: GCA_039797295.1. Lineage (GTDB taxonomy): Bacteria > Pseudomonadota > Gammaproteobacteria > Thiotrichales > Thiotrichaceae > Thiothrix. The sequence goes on from JBDKID010000011.1 coordinate 86,365, forward strand.
CGTTTGTGGTTAACGGTGGGCAAGAAGCTGCGTGGAAAATCATTGATGGTACGCGCATGTTGTCGATTACGGCGAACCTCGGCGATACTAAAAGTACGATTACACATCCGGCAACCACCACGCACGGGCGTTTAACCCCTGAGCAGAAAGCACAAGCAGGTATTGCGGATGGGTTAATCCGTATTTCGGTAGGTTTGGAGCACATTCACGATATTCAACGTGATTTGGCGTATGGTTTGAGTGCAGAATAATTGCATTATTTGCCAGAAAAAAGAAAGGCTCTCCAAATACGGAGAGCCAAGTGCTTTAGGGTATGTAGAGCGTTGATGGAAACTGCCGACCAGAGGAGGTAACGACATCGATGCCAACAATTTCCACCTGCTCATTAGACCTTTTTTACCAAATGTACACAATCCGTGGTCTCAGCGTTTCTTGATGCATATCAACTTAGTTTGATCTTTATTGTCAGAAACTTGCAATTGTTTTCCGCATAAAGCATTTATGTTATCCACCCGCTTGGGGTCTAATAGAGGTTGGTATGAGCAAAATCCAATTTGATGTAGAATTAATCAGACGTTATGACACTGCCGGTCCACGTTACACGTCTTATCCCACAGCGGTAGCGTTTGGTCCTTTCACCGAAGCGGAATACAAAAAGCACGCCTATTTGAGTAACGAGGATCCTATTCCGTTACCCTTGTCGTTGTATTTCCACATTCCTTTCTGCGACACGATTTGTTTTTATTGCGCTTGTAATAAGATTGCGACGAAAGACCATTCCTTATCCGAAAAATACTTGCAGTATTTATTCCGTGAAATTGAGATCCAAGCCAGTTTGTATGATGTCGACCGTCCTGTAGAGCAATTGCATTGGGGCGGTGGTACACCAACGTTTTTGAATCACGATGAAATGCGTGCATTAATGGCGAAAACACGCCAGCATTTTGCTTTGCATGACGGTGATGATGGGGATTATTCGATTGAAATTGATCCGCGTTCGGTAACGGTGGAAACCATTGCCGTGTTGCGTGAGATTGGTTTTAACCGCTTTAGTTTGGGTGTACAGGACGTTGATGAGCGTGTGCAACGCGCGGTGAATCGCATCCAGCCGATTGAACAAACGCAAGCGGTGATTGAAGCGTGTCGCGCCCACGGTGCGAAATCCATTAGTGTGGATTTGATCTATGGTTTGCCATTCCAAAGCGTGGAAAGTTTTCGGCAGACGTTGGACACCATGATTGGGTTATCACCGGATCGGATTTCAGTGTTTAATTACGCGCATTTGCCCAATCTGTTTAAGCCGCAACGCCGTATTAATGAAGCGGATTTACCGTCGGCGGATACCAAATTGCAAATCCTGCAATTGGCGATTGAGCATTTAACCAGTGCGGGTTACGAATACATTGGCATGGATCACTTTGCCAAGCCGGATGATGAGTTGGCTCTGGCACAGCAACAAGGCACGTTACACCGCAATTTCCAAGGCTATACCACTCATGCGGATTGCGATTTGATTGGCATGGGTGTTAGTTCGATTAGTAGTGTGGCGGATTGTTACAGCCAGAATGCTAAAACCTTGGATGAGTACTACGTTGCGATTGAGCAGGGGCATTTACCGGTGATTCGCGGGATTACCTTGGATGACGATGATGTGATTCGCCGCGAAGTTATCCAACAATTAGCGTGTCATTTCCGCTTGGATTTCTCACAAATCGAGCGAGCCTTTGACGTGGATTTCACCGAATACTTTGCGCGTGAGTTGGAACTGCTACAGCCGATGGCGCACGATGAACTATTGCATTTTGTTCCACACGGCATTGATGTCACGCCGCGTGGACGTTTCTTGATTCGCAATATTTGCATGGTGTTTGACGTAAGTTTGCGCAAACAAGGCGTACAACAACGTTTTTCGCGGGTCATTTAAACCCGCGAAGTGTGAAGAGTGCAGAAAACTGCTTTAGCCCGTGTGCGTGCTGGGGCGGCAGGTGTGATGGGCAAGTTGTTTTAACTTGTCCATGTCTAAGATTTTGATTAAACGGTGTTGAACGGAAATAATCGTATCTTCTTGCAAGCGTGAAAACATCCGGCTGAGAGTTTCCACCGCCATGCCTAAGTAATTGGCTAGATCGTGGCGAGCCATTGGCAGGTAAAATTCACTTGCGGAGAAACCGCGTTCACGGTTGCGTTCCGACAAGCTGGATAAGAAAGTCGCGAGGCGTTCTTCCGTGCGCATTTGCCCCAATGTTAACAGTAGCATGTGCTCACGTTCGATTTCCGTACCGATTTGCCGCAGCATTTGCCCGCGCATACTCGGTAATTTACCGCACAAATCTTGGAAGTTATCCATGTTCAATTCGCACACCAGCGTGTCATCCAAGGCTTGGGCATCACAAGTGTGGCGATTGTGTGCGAATGCATCAAAGCCGAGTAAATCACCGGGTAGGTAGAAGCCGAGGATTTGCTCCTCACCATCAGGTGTGGACAGTGATGTTTTAATTGCCCCTGATTTTACAGCATAAATACCGCTTTGCTGGTCGTCACGGTGGTAGAGGTAATCCCGTTTTTTGACTTTCATGGTTTTGTTGATGGCACTTTCCAGCAACTCCAATTCGTCACGGTTTAAGCCACGCGGTAAGCAAAGTTCACTAAGACTGCAATTATGGCAGGCGACAGCAGATTTTTTCGTACTATGGATAGGAACAGTTTTCATAAGTGATTCCAGATTATGCGAATTCTTAAGGTTGCGCAAGGTTGTTCCGCCATATGATCGTTGTTTTAGTAGGTGTGTAGGCTATCATGATAGGCGTATTATTTGAAAGTAAGACTGACGAGTGATCGATAGTCCACTTAACGTTTTCGGGTGGGGGATGCTTGAGTCTGGCGTAATCCCTTGGCATAGTGTTCATTCTGGCAAACAGGAAATAATTCATTGGAAGACCAAACACAAAATCATCCTCTGCCGATGCGTAATAAGGGGATTTATCTGTTGCCCAATTTGATGACAACAGCGGCCATGTTCGGGGGCTTTTACGCGATTGTAGCTGCCATGCAGGGCATGTTTGAAGCGGCTGCGGTGGCAATTTTTATTGCGATGATTCTGGATGGCTTGGATGGGCGTGTCGCACGCATGACCAATACGCAAACAGAATTCGGGGCGCAGTACGACAGCCTAGCGGATCTCATTTCCTTCGGCGTAGCACCCGGTTTAGTCATGTATCAATGGTCATTGGTGCATTTGCGTGATGTGTCGGTGGCATGGGGCAAAGCAGGCTGGTTAGCTGCTTTTATCTACGTGGCGTGCGCGGCTTTGCGGCTAGCGCGTTTCAATGTGCAAATTGGCAAAGTCGATAAACGCTTTTTCGTGGGATTACCCAGCCCAACGGCGGCGGCAATGATGGCAGGTAGCGTATGGGTATTCCATTACCTTGAAGTGATGGGTGAAGATGTACGTTTTCTCGCACTGTTCATGACGATTGCTGTTGGTTTGCTCATGGTTAGCAATCTCAGTTATTACAGCTTTAAAGACATTGATTTGCGGAATCGCGTGCCATTTTTCGTGGTGCTAATGATGGTATTGGTCTTGGCTTTGACCATGATTAATCCGCCAGCGGTCTTGTTCGTTGTCTTTGCTGCTTATACCTTGTCTGGCCCCGGATTATGGATCTGGCGACGTTATCGCCGTACACAACGTCGCAAGAAAGAGCCTGAGCAACAATAAACGCTCACCTCATGGCTAAATAATTGCCTAAAACACTGCCATTTGTCTGATGGCAGTGCGCTGAAGCCTTGGTAAACAGTTACTGCATAGTATACTCATGGCTTAGCGTGGAACTTTATGAATAAAAACAAGATTAACGTTTAGGGTTCAGTACCCAAACCAAGGTTTAGGTAGTTAGGTAAAATCATGACATTAATAAATCAGTATTATTATGAAATCCTGTCGTTAGGATTTGTCAGCTCGTTAATTGCCGTGTGTTACCTGTTGTATTTTCGTGTTTCGGCGGGTAATGCTTATGTGCGTACTGGTTGGGGTAAGCCCAAAGTTGTGGTTGATAAAGGCGCATTTGTTTTGCCTTTTTTGCACACAGTTACGCCAATTGATTTGCAAACTTACACTGTGGATTTGGTACTCGGCGGTAAGCAATCGCTGATGACGCAAGATTACGTGCGCATGGATGTCAACTTAGCGTTAACGGTGCGGATTGCCTCACAACCAGACAGTATCCTGATTGCCATGCGTGCATTAGGAGGGGCAGCGCTGCGTGAAAGTAAATTGCGTGCGGTGTTAGAAGCAGAAAGTACCGCTGTCATGCGTGCTACTGCTGCAACCATGAATTTAGAAGCCTTACATCACCGTCGTTACGAGTTTAGTGATGCTGTTACCAAACGCTTAGGCTTGCAGTTGCAACAATACGGTTTGGACTTGGTATCGGTATCGTTAGTGGATTTAGAGCAAACCGACAAAGTTTTTTACGACACGGCGCATGTGTTGGATGCTAAGGGGTTAGCTGCTTTGGAACGCTGTCAGGCTGGTAGCAGTACCAATCATCATCAGCCGCCACAATTGGTCCTAATCAGTGAACAGGCGTTAGCGACAGAACGGCGTATTGTGCCGCTCCAGTTGGCTAAAGGGTAACGCAGCGCAAGGCTACGCTGCTTTCTCGCGCTTGATCTTGCTGTGGATTTGGTGTAGCGTCGGCAACATGAATACGAGTTGCTACACCTTCCTATATTCCTTCCTGCGACTGCCCGGCTGGGCGGTATAAAATCTCATGCCCGGCGGGGCAACACGCGCTATCATTACCCCCATTTTTAGTTCAGATCGATTGATAAACTGCCTGTTAGCTGTTTTGAAAAAAATACAGGTAGGATTTGGAGCATACGCATGTCAAAACAACGCTTGATTATTTTTGATACCACTTTGCGCGATGGCGAGCAAAGCCCCGGCGCATCCATGACCCAAGAAGAGAAAATCCGCATTGCCTTAATGCTGGAAAAAATGCGCGTGGACGTTATCGAAGCGGGTTTCCCCGCCGCTAGTCCGGGTGACTTTGAATCGGTAAAAGCGATTGCCACGATTGTCAAAGATAGCACCATTTGTGGTTTGGCACGGGCGTTGGATAAAGACATTGACCGCGTGGCGGAAGCGATTAAGCCTGCCAATTCGGGGCGGATTCACACTTTTATCGCCACTTCACCGATTCACATGCAAAACAAATTGCGCATGACACCGGATCAAGTCGTTGAACAAGCGGTGTATGCGGTGAAACGTGCACGTAATTACACCGATGATGTGGAATTTTCTTGCGAAGATGCGGGGCGTTCGGAATTCGATTTCCTGTGCCGCGTGATCGAGGCTGCGATTGATGCGGGGGCGCGTACCATCAATATCCCTGACACCGTGGGCTATCAAATCCCGCATGTGTTTGGCGACATCGTGGGGCGTTTGCTGCAAACCATTCCGAATGCGGACAAAGCGGTGTTCTCCGTGCATTGCCACAATGACTTAGGCTTAGCGGTGGGTAACTCGTTAGCAGCGGTGATGCAAGGCGCACGTCAGGTCGAATGCACCATCAACGGTTTGGGTGAACGCGCAGGCAATGCGTCGTTGGAAGAAGTCGTCATGGCAGTGCGTACCCGCCCGGATATTTTCCCCGTGGAAACGCGCATTGATGCCACGCACATTGTGCCGACTTCGCGCTTGGTTTCCAGCGTCACTGGTTTCCCCGTGCAGCCGAATAAAGCGATTGTTGGGGCGAATGCGTTCGCACACGAATCCGGCATTCACCAAGATGGCGTATTGAAGCACCGCGAAACCTACGAAATCATGCGTGCGCAAGACGTGGGTTGGACTGACAATAAAATCGTGTTGGGCAAACATTCCGGGCGTAACGCGCTGAAAACCCGCTTGCAAGATTTGGGCATTGAATTGGCTTCCGAAGCGGAGCTAAACACTGCTTTCACGCGCTTCAAAGATTTGGCTGACCGTAAACACGACATCTTCGACGAAGATTTGATGGTGTTAATGATGGATGCACGCGCTGCCCATGCCAATGATACTTACGAATTGGTTTCATCGCATGTGTGTTCTTCCACTGGTGAAGCCCCGCAAGCCACTGTCACCCTGAAAGCCAATGGCGTGGAACAAACCGTCACCGCCATTGGTGGTGGTCCTGTCGATGCGGTATTCAAAGCGATTGAAACCGTGGTCGGTGAAAGCGCGACTTTGGCACTGTATTCGGTAAATAACATTACCAGCGGTACGGATGCGCAAGGCGAAGTTACCGTGCGTTTGGAAAAAGCCGGACGCATTATCCACGGGCACGGTGCGGATACTGACATTGTGATCGCTTCCGCCAAAGCCTACGTCGATGCGTGGAACAAGCTGGTGAGCCAAGCACAGCGCGAACACCCGCAACACCATCAAGGCGTGTAACTGCTAGTGGATGCTGCGCTACGCAATCGCTACATGCAGGCAATGGGGATTCCGGTGTGGATGCCGAAAACGCAGGCGATAACAGCTCTCACCTCCCCTGATAAGGGGAGGATGGGAGGGGTTTCTTCAGTGTCTGAAGTTGTGCTGGAAAGCCCCGTGTTCACCTCTGCTCAAGTGAAGACGATAGGTATTTCTTCACCACCTGAAGTTGTGCTGGAAAACCCCACCCCAACCCTCCCCTTATCAGGGGAGGGAGTGTCTTCGCTTTCATGGGATGAACTGCGCTCTGCGGTGGTGGCATGTAGCCGTTGCGAACTGAGTAAAACCCGCACGCAGACGGTGTTCGGTGCGGGGAATCAGCAAGCGCGGTGGATGGTGATTGGTGAAGCCCCCGGTGCGGAAGAAGATCGGCGTGGCGAGCCATTCGTGGGTAAAGCGGGGCAATTGCTGAACAATATGTTGGCGGCAATTGGTTTGCCGCGTGAATCCATTTACATCGCTAACATCTTGAAATGTCGCCCGCCGAATAATCGTGACCCGAAACCGGATGAAGCCGCCAATTGCCGTGGCTATTTAGAACGCCAAATCGCTTTGGTGCAGCCGACTTTGATTCTGGTGGTTGGGCGCATTGCGGCACAAAATTTATTGCAAACCACTGCGCCGTTAGCACGCTTGCGTAGTCAAGAACACCGTGAACCATTGACAGGTACGCCTGTGGTGGTGACTTATCACCCTGCTTACCTCTTACGTCAACCTGCGGACAAGCGTAAAACGTGGCAGGATTTATTATTTGCCCAAGAAGTGTTTACCCGCCATGCTGCGCGATGCTGATGATTTAACAACGATTGCTGATCTGCTCCCTTTACGCCCGATGACACTGGTCGACCTCGATACGGTGATGGTGATTGAGGAACGTGCTTACCCGTTTCCGTGGACGCGGCGTAATTTCCAAGATTGTTTAAAACAAGGCTATTTATGTCAGGTTTATGAGCAAGACGACAAAATCATGGCGTATGCTGTGGTGATGTTGGTATTGGATGAAATGCATTTGCTGAATATTTGTGTTGATCCTTCGTTACAAGGGCAGCGTTTCGGTAGCCGTTTATTGCGCACAATGGAACACCATGCCGCAGTACGACAGGCGCAAACCTGCTTTTTGGAAGTGCGCCAATCTAACTTTGCGGCGATCCGTTTGTACCTCAATGCGGGCTTTAATGAGGTCGGTTTACGCAAGGCTTATTACCCCGCAAAGCTGGGTCGTGAAGACGCAATTGTCATGGCGAAAACCTTACTCTAGACTTTGCACGCAAAGTGTTGTAAAAAAGTTGCAGGTAGGGTAGGTGTAGGGGCTTTGCAGTGGTATTATTACCACTTTTATGTTAGGAGTTACGGCGTAATCGTGGTTAAAACGGAATTTGCTGAAGCAGTGGGGATTTATGAATAACAGACATGCTGTGTGCATACCGCCTGCCGAGCATCATATCCACCCGGACATTATATGCAGTCGTGCCAAAGATGTTATCCGCCGCTTACAAAAAGCGGGTTATGAAGCTTATCTTGTTGGTGGTTGTGTGCGCGATCTTTTGCTAGATCGTGTGCCGAAGGATTTTGATATTGCGACCAGTGCGCGTCCTGAAGACATTCGCAAACTCTTCAATTCTTGTCGTTTAATCGGGCGACGTTTCCGCCTTGCGCATATTTATTACGGTCGTGATTACTTAGAAGTCGCTACTTTTCGTGCGCCTCATGCCGACGATGATGAAGGCGGCAAAACCGATGATGATGGACGCATCATCCATGACAATGTGTACGGAACATTGGAAGAAGACGTGTGGCGACGCGACTTCACCATTAATGCCTTGTTCTACGACCCTATCGGGGGCGATTTATTAGACTTCGTGGGTGGCTTGGAAGACTTGCGTGCCGGACGCATTCGCTTAATCGGCGACCCCGAAAAGCGTTTCCGTGAAGACCCAGTGCGCATGTTGCGAGCAGTGCGCTTTGCCGCCAAACTCGGTTTCAACATGGAAACCGCCATTTTGGATTTATTGCCGGGTCTGGCGAGTTTAATCGAAAGCGTGTCACCCGCGCGTTTGTTCGATGAAATCATTAAGCTATTACACAGCGGTGACGGAGCGAATACCTTCCGTTTGCTGCGCGACTTTAATGTCTTGCAGCATTTGCTGCCGTTAACGGCGGAAAGCATTGAAGAAGATACCAGCGGTAATTTCTTACGCATGGTGGAAATTTCTTTAGCGAATACCGACCAGCGCATTGCTGATGGGCGTTCGGTCATGCCCGCGTTTTTGTATGCCGTATTGCTGTGGCACAAAGTACACCTTGCTGCTGTCGCTTTGCAGTTGGATGGCGTGCCGGAAATGCAGGCATTGCACCTTGCTGCCAGTGATGCGTTGCGCGATCAGGTTGATTTCACCGCTGTGCCGCGTCGTTACAGCAATATTACTCGCGAAATTTGGGCATTGCAGTCGCGCTTCCGTTACCACGATTTGCGCCGCGCTAATTTGCTTTTGGGTAATCCGCGTTTTCGTGCTGCGTATGATTTCTTGTGTTTGCGTGCGCAAGCGGGCGAACCATTGAAAGAAGACTGTGATTGGTGGACACGTTTCCAACAAATTGCGCCTGAAGAACGTGCGGATATGTGCAAAGGTGCGCAAGGCAAAAAAGGCAGTTTCCGCCGCAAAAAAAAACGTAAAACAGGCAATGCAAAAGCGGCACAAGCCGTGATTGCCGACTGAATGTTGTGATGCCCATGCCACTTGTGACCAACACCACGCCGCTGTTTGCCCACACCTGTTACATCGGGTTGGGCAGTAATTTAGGCGATTCGATTGCCACGTTGCACGCCGCGATTGCTGAATTAGCCGCAACAGAAGGCGTGGTTGTACGCGGCGTTTCACGCTTTTACACCAGTAAACCGATGGGGCCGCAAGACCAACCGGATTATGTGAATGCGGTCATGTGCGTGCGTACTGTGCTCGCCCCGCTGGATTTATTGCACGCATTATTCGCGGTGGAACGCGCTCACGGTCGAGTGCGTGATGCCAGTTTACGCTGGGGACCCCGCACGCTGGATTTGGATTTGCTGCTGTACGGCACGCAAACCGTGAACTTACCTGATTTACACGTCCCACACCCCGGTTTAGGAGCGCGTTCTTTTGTGGTTTTGCCGTTAATGGATATTGCCCCGCGTTTAATCCTACCCAATGGCACAAAGTTGCAAGACTGCCTTGCTGCTTTAACGTGCGATGATCTTTATCCGTTGACTATCTATTAGTTCTTGATAAGAATAACCTGCATTTATTATTAGAACCTGCTCATAATCTTTTTCACTACTAAACTTAGTCGTTTTGCGGTCTAGCGATGAAAGCGAGAAAACCTTACCCCAGTGACATCAGCCGTGA
>JBDKID010000012.1:0-92613 GCA_039797295.1 Pseudomonadota bacterium
GCTGGGCAAACTTCATGGGTGCGGACATCTTTACGGTGACAAGCGGATAGCTTACATCAGTAAATGTTTCTGCGTGGAAACATTTAGCTGGTTACTTATATGGGGAAGTGTTCATATACCCGATTGTATACTTGTTTTGTGTAGATGGTAATGGATGGATTAGACCACCTTAGACACGAAAAAAGCCCAAGTACATGATGTCTGAGTTTTTTTAGACTAACTCGAATGAGCTAGATTTTAATGTGGCGCATCCGGCTGGAATCGAACCAGCGACCCTTGGCTTCGGAGGCCAATACTCTATCCCCTGAGCTACGGATGCGTTTTATGCGGAATGCGCATGATACCCAACCTACTACGCATAGTCTATCAGTGTATAGTATAGAATCCGGTGAACCGGCATGATACACATCAACTTTTACTTGCACAGTGATGGTGAATATTAGTTAGTTTGAATATAATCTGCCAGTTTGCAATTTTTTGACTTCTTGATATTCACTGATTTCCGGGCTAAGAGGCTGCCCGGTCTACAGGAGGAAAACGTGGCTCAACACTATACACCTAACGACCCTATGGCTAAGCCAGTGCTGTACGGCGGCCTTGCCCTGATCGGTACTGCTGTGCTGGTTTTGGTTTCTAACTTATTCAGCACTATTGAGAAAAACTCAATCAAAGGTGCGGAAGATACTTCCATGCAAATGGCTGTTGCAGAAGCGAATCTTGCGCCAATTGGCTCAGTGGCTACTGTGGACAAATCCATTGTAAAAGCGGCGCGTTCTGGGGAAGCGGTGTTCACTGCGGTGTGTACTTCTTGCCATACTGCTGGTGTGATGGGTGCACCTAAAATCGACGATAAAGCAGCATGGACACCACGGGTTGCGCAAGGTCTGGATGGTCTGTTGAAAAATGCGGTAAATGGTATTCGTTCCATGCCAGCGCGTGGCGGTGATCCAACTATCACTGACGAAGAGCTGACCAATACCATCATTTACATGACTGGTAAAGCGGGTTTTGACCTGAAAGCTGGTGACAAAGGTGCTGCTGCACCTGCCGCTGCTCCAGCTCCAGTGGCTGCTGCGCCTGCCGCTGCTCCAGCTCCAGTGGCTGCTGCGCCTGCCGCTGCTCCAGCTCCAGTGGCTGCTGCGCCTGCTGCTGCTCCAGCTCCAGTGGCTGCTGCGCCTGCTGCTGCTCCAGCTCCAGTGGCTGCTGCGCCTGCCGCTGCTGCTAAAATCGACGGTGAGAAAATCTATAAAAGCACTTGCTTTGCTTGCCACGACGTAGGTGTTGCTAATGCACCGAAACTGGGCGATAAAACCGCATGGGCTTCACGCATCGCTACTGGTAAAGACGCGTTGTACACCAGTGCACTGAAAGGCAAAAACGTCATGCCAGCAAAAGGCGGTAACGCTGCTTTGGCTGATGACGAAGTGAAAGCGGCGGTGGACTACATCGTTAGCAAAGCTCAATAAGACTTACGTCTATTCGGCTTCGGGAAAGGCGCGTAATTGCGCCTTTCTTGTTTTCAGCACAGTGGAATCCCGTTAGCATTGTGCATCATGAATACACACCAACCTAAAGCTTCCACTTACCAATGGCGTGATCTGTTTCAACAGATTTTGCGGCATCGTAAGGCATTACTGCTGGCGAATGGCGTGGCAATACTTGCCGCTTTAGTCAGCGTACCCACCCCTTTACTCATCCCCTTACTCGTCGACGAAGTGTTGTTGCACAAGCCCGCGCACATGACGGCGTTTATGAATGGGATTTTCCCCAACCAATGGCACGGAGCGGTGCTGTACATTGTCGCGACGACATTGCTTACCATGCTGATCCGTTTATTGTGGTTGGTGTGTACGGTTTATCAGACGCGCGAATTTACCCTGATTAGCAAAGACATTACGTTTGGTATTCGTCAACGCTTGTTGCGCCACATTGCAACCATTGCCATGACCGACTACGAAACCTTGGGGAGTGGCACGGTGAGTTCGCGTTTGGTGGTGGACGTGGAAACCATCGACACGTTCTTAGGCGCGACCATTAGCAAGTTTATTGTGGCGGTCTTAACCCTGATTGGCGTGTCCGGTGTAATGCTGTGGCTGCACTGGCAGCTTGCCCTGTTTATTCTGTTATTAAACCCATTGGTTATTATGGTGACGACCAAAATGGGTTCGTATGTTAAAGACCTGAAAAAACAGGAAAACAGCGCGTTTGAACTGTTCCAACAAGCTTTAACCGAAACGCTGGATACGATTCAGCAAATCCGTGCCAGTAATCGTGCCAGCAGCTTTTTTGCGCGGGTAACGGCTCATGCGCAAGACGTAAAAACGCACGCGGGGCAATTCGCATGGCGTAGCGATGCCGCCAATCGCTTATCGTTTACCATTTTCGTGGCTGGCTTCGATGTCTTCCGCGCGGTGAGCATGTTAATGGTGGTGTTCTCGGATTTAACAGTCGGGGAAATGTTCGCCATTTTCAGCTATTTGTGGTTCATGATGGGCCCTGTACAAGAAGTACTGGGCATTCAATACAGTTGGTATGGCGCGAAAGCCGCCTTGCAGCGCATTAATCTTTTACTGGAAAAACAGGCCGAACCGTATTACCCACACTTGCACAACCCGTTTGCGGGCAAAACCACGGTCAGCGTGCGTGCTGAACACATTACTTTTGCCTACGGCGACAAACCGCCCGTGCTCAAAGATGTGCATTTAAACATTCCCGCTGGGCAGAAAATCGCTTTAGTCGGGGCAAGTGGTGGCGGCAAATCCACCTTCATGCAGGTATTGTTAGGGCTGTATCAACCGCAACAAGGGCAATTGTATTTTGATGATATTCCTGTCACGGAAATCGGTTTGGACGTGGTGCGCGAACACGTTGCCACGGTTTTGCAGCATCCGGCATTGTTTAATGACACGATCCGCGCGAATTTAACCTTGGGGCGCGAGTTACCCGACGCAAAGTTGTGGGAAGCATTACGCATTGCGCAATTAGACGGCACGATTGCCGCACAAGCCGACGGTTTGGATACCATTGTCGGGCGGCAAGGAATGCGCCTTTCCGGTGGGCAACGCCAGCGTTTAGCCATTGCGCGGATGGTGTTATCTGAGCCAAAAGTCGTGATTCTCGACGAAGCCACGTCCGCGCTCGACACCGAAACCGAAGCCAAATTACACGCCGCCATGAGCACATTCTTACAAGGGCGTACCACGTTGATTATTGCGCATCGCCTCAGTGCCGTGCGTCAAGCCGATCACATTTTCGTGTTTGAAGACGGGCGGATTAGCGAACAAGGCAGCCACGCACAACTGCTCGAACAAGACGGCATGTACCGCAAATTGTATGGGGAAAACTAACCCCCCGTCGCGCTCATGTGGCGGAAAATCATGGGTTGGGCTTGCAGGTTGAATTCGTGCCCTTGCGGTTTGATTTGCATGGCATCGATTAGGGCTTGGCGCAGTTTGTCATCATCAAGCGGATTGGCGCGTAAGACGCGGCGTAAATCGACGGCATGTTCCTGCCCTAAACACAGCAATAATTGCCCTTCGGCGGTGACGCGCACGCGGTTGCAGGTGTCGCAGAAATTGTGGCTATGTGGCGAAATAAACCCCACCCGTTGTTGATTAGTATCGCAGCGGAAATAACGCGCGGGGCCGCCTGTTTGTTCGTCGACGGCGGTTAAGCTCAGGTGTTGGCGTAAGTCGCGTAAGATTTCATCGCTGGAATAATACGCTTCGGCACGATCATGTTCACCAATCACACCGAGCGGCATTTCTTCGATAAAGGTAATGTCCATGCCGCGTTGATGCGCAAACTTCACCAAATCCAGCACTTCGTCATGATTACGCTGCTTTAAAATCACCGCATTGAGTTTGACGCGCTGGAATCCAGCCGCCAATGCCGCATCAATCCCCGCGAATACTTGGTTAATGTCGCCTAAGCGCGTGAGTTGTTGAAAACGTTCGGGTTTGAGCGTATCGAGGCTGATATTAATGCGTGTTACACCAGCGGCTTTTAATTCTTGTGCATAACGCGCCAACTGCGTGCCATTGGTGGTGAGGGTTAAATCGTTTAAACCATCGAGCTGCCCTAACTCGTGGAATAAATGCAGGATATTGCGCCGAACTAACGGTTCACCGCCCGTAATACGGATTTTATTGACCCCTAAATCGACAAAGGCTTTGCCCAAGCGTGCCATTTCTTCCAGCGTGAGTAATTGTTGGCGCGGTACAAAAGTCATGTTTTCGCTCATGCAATACACACAGCGCAAATCGCAGCGATCCGTCACGGATAAACGCACATAAGTGATTTGCCGCCCAAAGCGGTCGATTAAATGAGTTGCCATGTTGTCGTCTCGGTGTCGCTTAAGCTGGCAACTGTAGCGAATTTATGGTCATTAGTGAAAGAATACCGCGTGTGGGCAAGGAATTATGGCGACTTAAAACACGAACAATCGCCATACTATCCAGAGTAACAAGGCTATTTGCACCATGAAAATCCATTTAAAATAGCGTGTGTTTTTATACTTTTTATCGAGCTTGGCTTGGTAATGTTGATAAATAACTTCCGGTTTGCCTTGTGCAATAATACTGGGGTAGTTGGGTAGGTATTTATTGGTTAAATATAATTGTCCGTCTTTTTGGGTTAAACAACCTAATAGCGTTACATAATCACCCGTATTAGCCGATTGCGTAATTACCTGATAACTTTCATAATGGCGGCGTAAGGGTGGGTGATAGCGAGACTCGGCAAGCGGTGATACAACAAACGCTTGCCTTTTTTGAGATAATAGTTGCACACCACCCACTAAAAAATCTTGCGGATTAAAATGAATACTTAAGTCATTCATTTGCACGCTGACAATCTCGCTGGATAAGGTTTGATGCAGGAGTTTTTTAGCAGTTTCAAAGCCTTTTTGTGGTTTTTTTCGTTTAGCTTGCCAAATGCCGAACACTTTGCTGATAAAGAAACTGCATGTTTTATTATCAGTGGTGTAGGGTAGTGTTTGTGTGTTGGCGGTAACAACCTTGCCATACACTTTGACATAACATTCTAATAAACTGGCATGACACAACGGTGTGTGGCGTAAGTAGGCAATAAAGCTCATGTCATTTTGCTTGGCTTTATTTTGTTTGAACGCATAATACAGTAGCATAATCATGCTAACCACTAATAAAAACAGGTTAATGAGTGTGTCTTCTTTACTGAATAACGTTACGCCCAATGCAATGATAAGGGTGATAATGATTTTATCCATTGTTATTACCGTTATTATTGTTGTTGTTATTATTGTTATTGCTACTAAAGTCTGAGTTAGAACCCAATATGTTCGCATCCGATGTTAAGTTCGGTGCAAGGTAATCGCTGCCCGCCCCAAGGTAGTAGTTCGGTTCAATGCGCGTAATGCGCTTACCATCAAAACGCAGGTAATAGTTATCGCTAAACGTGCTGTTTACGGATACGGTGTGTGCGGTTTGGTTATTATTAATAAAGTACAATGCAGCATTTTTGAATAAGATATAGGTGTTGTTGGGTAGCTGATTGAAAAACCGTATGATGTGTTCTTGCAATAGCGTTTGATTGTGGTTAATACCGCTTTGAATTAAGAACAGTTGGGTGCGTTGCGCTAAATTAGGGTTATTCATGATGATGCTCCTTGCCAATAAAACTCAAAGTTTGGAAATGGTAAGTTAATTGCCTGAATGTGATAAAACGCATTCTTGCGCTGTTTATTGTAATGATACTCGCGTAATGTTTTGGTGGTGATGAATAAATTATTACGCACGCGCGGGCGGTAGAATACAGCGTGTTGACGCAATAATGGTGCGAGATCGTAGTGATAATACTCGCCTTGTTTGGGGGAAACTTGGTTGAGTGATTGATTGTATAAGGCGTAATCGAAAATGTGTTCTTGTTTGGTGCGTCCTTCATCGCCATAAGTGACGGGCGTATCGCGTAATAACATGAGCAAAACGTGATTATTGACCACATCTTCGCAGGCAATTTGCCAAACATCCTGATGAATACCCAAAGTAAGGCGCGAAGCTTCATTTAGAAATTCAAGGTCATGGGTATTTTTTAGAATTGGTGATTCTAAATCATAACGTTCGCCATCCACTTCAATGAAGAATAAATGTTGGCTGAAAAGCGCGGTTAATACCTTATCTTTGGCAATGAGTTGTTGTAAGCTATTATTGCTGTCGAATAATTCTGGCGTAATGCTCGTGGTTTTATGTGGATGATGGGTTTTGAGTTTGCTAATGTTATTGTGCAGTAATACTTTGCGGGTATAGGGCGCAATTTGTGCAGCAGGCATGGGCTTATAACGTTCGGGATTATCTTTGTATAAGGCTTTTTGCAAGCTGCACGTATAGCTTTTTTGCAAGCCTGTTTCAGTACGCACAAAAGTACAACCGGAATGGCAATATTGAATGTATTCGCATTGGGTACACTCATCGGCAATCACGGTATTGTTTTCATTGCGCTCAATGACTTGCCAACCGCGTTGTATAATGGTGTCGGCGGCTTCTTGTAAAATATTGCCGTAATAATACTGTTGGGATGATTGACCGCGTGGGCAGGAATACACCGCGCCATCGTATTGCAGCAGGAAAAACTTATTGCCGCAATTCACGGCGGAACAACAATAATCAGGGGTGAATTCGCAAAACCATTCGTCGCGCAAACCTGCTTCTAATGCTGTGCCAGCAAACGCTTGTTTTAAGCGTTGGTAAAAGTCGACTTGTTGCGCCTCACTGAGCATTTGCAAACCGCTTTGGCGTTCATTGAATTTTTCTTGGTTTTTATTGGAGTCAAAGCTAAACATAATGTTAAAGCGATTCATGTCCAAACCGATTTCATTGTGTAGGTAATGAATGTCCTGAATAAATGCATCAAGGTTTGCGTAGTGTTCTTGCGTAACAACACAGGATAGTTTTTTGCGGTGTGGGTATTGGGCTAATAAGCGTAAATTGGCTTCCATGCGGGCTAACGTGCTCGCACCATTTTTATCAACGCGGTATTTTTCGTGTAAGAATAAAGGTAAGTCAATGCTGGCACTAATGGAAACTTGGTATTGATCCAATACCGCGTAATGCTTACTAAAATTCAGTAAGTTGGTTTTAATGTGAATCGGGTTTTGTTTAAACCCTAGTTGGCGAATAGTTTCGGCGTGAGTTTGGTAATGATTTTGGGCAATTGCAAATAAGGCTTGTAAGGTTTTACTGGGTAATGTGGTGACTTCGCCGCCATGAAACGATAAGTTAAAGGGCAAATAACCAGCAGCTAATAGTTTGTCGAGGGCGAATTGCAGGGTGGATACCGCGCGTTCGTCAGGGCGGGCTTCGGTTAGCTCGCCTAAATAACAGTATTGGCAGCCCATATTGCAGAAAATGGTGGGCACATACAGCAGGTGGACAGGTTTTTTGATCATGTTATGTTTCTCGTTTAGTTACCTGTTAGTACGCCATTGTTGTGGATTTGGGGCTAGTAAGTGATGACGAATGGTTGTTTTTTAGGGTTTGCAATCCAGTTAGGTGTTTGTCACGTAATTAAAGAAACAAATTAGCGCATTGGGAGGATAACGTAAAAAAATCATTGATAATCCTGCTTGTTTCTGGCGACATGGTAGACTGTTCTTTCCGTTTTTTAGGAGAGCAGGGATGTCGCAGGATCAAAGTCAGCTCTATTACCTACTGGAAAGAATTCAGCAAGGTGATCAGCAAGCCTTAGGGCTTTTTTATGACATTACTGTTGGGCGAGTCTTTAGCATTGCTATGAAAATAACGGCTTGCCATGCATTTGCAGAAGAAGTCGTCAATGATGTGTATTTACAAGTGTGGCGCAGTGCCAGCAATTACAATGCTGAAAGGGCGACACCATTGGCGTGGTTAGCCATGTTAGCGCACAGTCGCGCGGTGGACAGTCAGCGCAGTGAGTTCAAGACCACGCAACATCAAACGCCATTGTTGGATGAGGTGGAAATCGAAGATAAGGTTATGCCGCAGCCCTTATCCATGACGGTCAGTGCGGAACAGGGTAGCCAGTTACATGAGGCTTTGAAACTATTGGATAAAGAGCAACGTCAAATGATTGCATTGGCTTTTTACCGAGGCATGAGTCATCAGGAAATTGCTGATTACACGGGTGAACCGTTAGGCACAGTGAAAACGGTTCTGCGTCGAGCGCAGAGTATTTTACGCGCGGCATTGGCTGCAAACGATTGGCGTGAAGGAGGGGATTGTGGACATGCGTGATGCGACATCAAGTGCTTTAGATGATGACATTCTCGAATATTTATTGGATGGCGTAGCCGAAATGCGCGTACCGCCGTCTTTGCAAACCCGAATGCGTGACAACATTCTGGATCAAGTCGCGCGGGAAGCAGCCTGTTTAACCGCTGGCTTTACCACGGTGCGAGCGAGTGAAGGGGAATGGGTTCAAGTCATGCCGGGTGCGTTGATTAAGATTCTGCATCAAGATGCGGTGACGGGTGCATTAGCGTATTTGGCGCGCTTATCCCCCGGCTTTGCAATGCAAGGTCATGGGCATCCCATTGAGGAGGAGTGTTTGATGTTAGAGGGGGATTTGTGGATGGGGGATTTGCACTTACACGCGGGTGACTATCACGTAGCCAGCAAAGGCGTGCAACACGGTAAATTACGCACGGAACACGGGGCGTTGGTTTATTTGAAAGGCGCGTTACCGGTTTAAGGTTTAATGGTTTCGCGCTTATTAGGGAATAGGCTAAAGCAAGAGTGTGGTATTGAACGCTCTTTCGAGCAGCCATTTGCTGGCAATGATTAAGGTCAGGATGGCACTGCCGTGCAGTATAACCGTGCGATAAGGTCGGTAAACACGCAACAGGTACACCAAGGGGAATAACACCGACACCACTGCCAGTTGCCCGATTTCAACCCCAATATTGAAGCCTAATAAGGCTTCGGCTAAAGCCGCGCGTGGCATGTTTAAATCCATTAATACGCTGGCAAAACCAAAGCCGTGTAATAAACCAAAGGTAAACGCGAGTTTCCAATGGTCGTGGGTAATAATGGGATACAAGATATTCACCGCCAACACGATAATGGATAAGGCAATGGCGGATTCGACCCAGCGTGATGGTAAATCCACAATACCCAATACTGCCAAGGACAAGGTGATGGAGTGCGCAACGGTAAAGGCGGTAATCACTTTTAATAAGTTCATGAACGCGGGGCGGAAAGTGCTGACCGCTTGCCATTGACCTTGTTTGACCAATAACACGGCGGGCAGAATTAACATGCTAATGAATAACAAATGGTCGAAACCAATCAGAATGTGGTGAATGCCTTCTTGCACGTAGTTGAACAACACTTGCCAATGACTGCCCGCAATCGGTGGGTTAATGGTAATGCGTGGTTGTTCTTGCGACAGAATAAACGAGGCGGTAGCGGCATTCGCGCGTTGATCCAGCACAATTCCACGATGCGTGACATCCATATCAAACAGTAAGTGATACTCCAACGTTAAGGGTGCAGGTGCGGAACGCGGCGGACAACCTGCATCCAACCACAATACAGCGTAATGCCCATCGGTGTGGGTTTCGGTTTGCAATTGGGTGGCTTGAATGTGGCAAGTCGCTTGATCTTGTTGCAGTTGTAAACGGCTGAGGGCATAAGCAGTAAGCGCGGTTTGTTGCTGACGTAATTCGCCCCACGTGATGTTGCCGTCGTGGTTACGATCGACGCCGACGGCTTGTTCTAAATCACGCAAGGCAATGTCCCAACGTAAAGCCATGCGCCCGTCCGCTTGATCCAAAATGAACAAATAACTATCGCTGGGTTTGTGCGCCCAAGCCACGCATGACAAACCCCATAAGCACACAAAACAGCACAATCTTATCCAGCTTATCCAGCGGTTGCTGTTGTTTAGGTTGTTCAAGGGGCTTCCTCTGGCGGTAATTGCGCCAATAAGGTTTGCAAACGTGCATCTTGTTGCTGGTTTTGTTGTAACCAATGGCGTACTGCCTGCGCACTGTGCAAATCGTGCTGAATCAGCGCGGCACGTAGTAATAATTGCGTGTCTTCGCTTTCTTTTTGCAATGCCCAGTTAGCTTGTGCCAATTGCAAAGCCCGCGCCGTATCACCCTGAAATTCCAGTAAATACACCGCTTCATCGTGTGCGTGTAAAGTGCTGCCGCGCAAGGTGGCAGCGGTGTAACGGTCTACTAATAAGGCTTGGTAACGCTGGGTTAGTGCGGTTTGTTTGGCATCACGACTGGCAATGGTGAGGCGTAATAACAGCGCGTCATCTTGTGTGGCATCTGCCAACAGTTTCAATACCGCTTCAGGACGTTGTTGGCTGAGTAAAAAGTCGCTGTACACACGCAATAAATACGGGTCACGGCGCGGTTCTGTGAGCGCCGTGCTGAAATGTTGTGCGGCTTGTGCGGTATTCCCCAAGCGCCATGCGGTTTCGCCGAGTAAGGTTTCCACCCATTGGCGTAAGTCCACCGCATTATTGCTGAGTGAGGGGATTAAGGTTTGTTGTAAACGGTAAGCCCGTTCGGCATTACCCGTGAGGCTCATGACTTGGCTGTAGCACAGCGTGGCATACCACGTCGAAGCGTGAGTGGCTAAGGCAGAACAACTGGTTTTTGCTGCTGCGTAATCACCGCGTACTAATTGCACTTCCGCCAGTGTCAGCCAACCTTGGGTTTGATCGGGATACTGTTTCACCAATTGTTGCAAGTCTTGCAGGGCGGGGACGTAATCGTGGGTATGTTGCCGCAACGTGGCACGTAATAGCAGCAATTCAGCGGGCGGATTGGCTTCATGCCACCACGGTTGCAGCAAGGTTTCTGCGTAGCCGAAATAACGTGGGTCGGATTGGGCGCGTGCGGTTTCCATGTACAAACGCACCAAAGCGACCAGCGTGGTTAAGTCATGGGGATTGGCTTGCCATTGCGCTCGTAAGCGGCTGACTGCGGTGGATTGCCATTGCGTGGGCAAGGTTTCTAAGACATCGGCATCGTTCGCCGGTGTGAATGGGGTCGCGCTTGCTGGGGTGGATAATATCAACCCCCATGTAACCCACAGGATGAGGTGCAGAACACGCCATCCGGTGAGAATAACGCGCTGTTTGGTGTGCAAGCGCGTCGCCATGTTATTGCCCCGCTAAGTGTTGAACGACCATTGCGGCATTATCATTGCCATTGATTGCAATGGGGTCGCTATCGGCTTGCCCGAAAACGCTATTGAGGTCTTGCTGCAATCCCACAGGGTCAGTTACGGGGATGGGGTCAGTATCCGCGATGGCATTCGCTAAATCTTGTAGCCGCGTTAAAGAGGTACTGGCTGGGGGAAGTGGCGGATCACCGCCGGTATTACCGCCCCCGTCACCACCGCTACCACAAGCACTGAGCAGGCTCGTGAGTGCGAGGCATAGCACACTGCTTACGCCTATTTTCCAGAATGAAGTGTTCATACATCATGCCCCTTAGTTATTAGGTGAACCCGCCAATGGCGTGGTGAGGTAAGGGAAACTGGTGGCAAATTGTTGAGCATTTTGTGGCGTACCATCGGTATATGGCAGCAAACCACTCGGTGCTTGTTCCGGCGTACACAAATCCAGTTTTAAATGGCATAACAGCCCCATTGCTACGCGCAATTCCGCATCCACCACATCATCGCCGGGACGACGACCATTGGGGAAACCTGCTGCATCACCAGCCGCCACGCCAAGGTTTTGTTGGGTATCCGCAGGGGTTGCGGCAATGCCCGTATTCAGACGCAATACTTCGGCGGTTGAACCATCCGCATTCACACCTTTTAAGCCAGTGAGGAAGGCAGCGACTAAATCAGGACGACCCGTATCGGTGGGTGGCGTGACACCAAACAAGGCATTGAGTAACACGGGTAAACTGGGGCTGGTGACGTAATCAAGGAATTGCCCGTCATCTTTTGGTTCGCTGGCATTGAAACGATTTTTGTCTGGCAGACCAATCACCACCTCATTCACCAATGGCATTCCGAGGCGTGAAACTTGTGTCCACGCGCCGCCACTGACTTTGGCTTGTAGCTTATCCGGCGTTGGGTCAAGCACGGAAACTTGCGGTAAGCTGGCGGTTGTCCACGCGCCAATAATGCCATTGCTATTCCCACCCGTGAGGCAAGCAATCGGGACTTCTAAAGCCAGCGTCGTAACGTTTTTGTGCGCTAAAGCATCCGGTTTGGCATTGGGCGCACCCACGGGGTCTAAATTCACGAGGTCGAAAATTTCGCCTAAATTCACCGCAAATGGGTCTTTACGTTGCCCGACAAACACGCGCCCGTTTTGTGCTCCGCTAGGGCAACCCGTGAGTTGAACGTTTTGCACAAAACTATTGGCGTAATCGGCATAAGGTTGGGCACTGAACGTTTTGCCCCCGACATTATCGAAGGGTTTATCCAAGGTTTTTGTACCCGTGGCGGTATTGAGTGCCTCGTACTTATCCCCCTTGCGCCGATCACCTTTCACCATTGTTAGCGTGTAGGTTTCGTGGAAGTTCAAGCTACTGCTATCGGTGCTGGTGACAGTCCCAATGTTTTTTAGTGGTACGGCAATGTGTTTGCCATCAATCGGCAGGGCAAGACCATTGCCTTCATTGCCTAATGCATGGGTGAAACGGAATTGGAACGTGAGGTCTTCTTGCGCATCGGCAGTATTGTCGACATGGATTTCATACAAGGCATCGGGCGACAAACTGAAGTAATTAGGACCGCCATACGGGTCTTGTAAGGGGTTGTAATTGGCAATCAGGGTGACATAGCCAGCGCGGTCTGGCTCGTAACTGCGGAAAGCATAAAAGTCGGTGGCATCGACTGTGGGATTTTCCGCAATGAAGGGGGCTTCACGGTGGCTGGAAGCGTAAACTGCTCCAGAGACAGCGAGAGTCAGGGCAGAGATGGTGTATACGGGCAATAGTTTCATGATGCTACTCCTCAGTGAAGATCCGATAGCGTGATTGCTATGCAAGCTATTACGCAGCGAAATAGAAACTGGATTGCGTGAAGTAGAATTTTATCTGGCAATGACTTAGCTCAATCGAAATGACGCTGTTTGGCCTATGCTTAAAGCAGTTAGAAGGAGTAAGCGTCATGCGCCTTTTGCGTGTTTTGCTGGTGATTTTGGTATTGGCTGGCATCGGTTGGTGGGTTTGGCAACAACAGCATCCCACAGCGTTAACTATCAGCGTTGCCCCCGTGACTCGTGGCGTGGTTGAAGCCAGCGTTGCCAATACCCGCGCCGGAACGGTGAAAGCCTGTCGTCGGGCGCAAATGTCGCCATCCACTGGCGGACAAATCAGCGCGTTACCTTTTGCCAAGGGTGCGCAAGTCAAAACGGGCGATGTGTTAGTACGCTTGTGGAATCGCGATTTACAAGCCAATCTCGATGCCGCCGACAAGGGTGTGAAAGCTGCCCGCGAACAACGCGCCGCTACCTGTTTACAAGCCAATGAAGCCAGCCGCGAAGCGCAACGTGCCAGCCGTTTACGTCAATCTGCCACCATTTCTGCACAAGAATTCGACAAAGCCCAAGCCGTTGCCGCCACCAGTGCTGCGCAATGCCAAGCCGCCGACGCACAAATCAGCGTGGCACAAGCGCAATTCCAAGCCGCACAAGCGCAACTCGAACGCACTGTATTAATCGCGCCGTTTGCCGGAGTGATTGCCGACATTAATGGCGAATTGAACGAATACGTCACGCCCTCACCGCCGGGGATTCAAACCTTACCCGTGATTGATTTGATTGAACCGGGCTGCTTTTTGGTCAGTGCGCCGATTGATGAAGTCGACGCGCCGAAAATTCACGTCGGTTTACCCGCGCGCATGACTTTGGATGCATGGCGCGGACGTGAATTTGCTGGAAAAGTGACGCGCGTGGGTTCGTATGTGATTGATTTGGAAAAGCAAGCGCGAACCGTGGAAGTCGAACTCGCTTTCAGCAACCCCGCCGATCTCAAGGATTTGTTGGTCGGTTACAGCGCGGATGTCGACATTATTCTCGAAACCCACCCCAATGTATTACGCATTCCCACCGAAGCGGTGCAAAACGCGCAGGTTTTTGTGTTGGAAAACGGCACGTTGCACAAGCGCAAAATCACTGCTGGTTTAAGCAATTGGACTTACACCGAAGTCACCGACGGTTTGGCGGAACAGGCGCAAGTCGTCACCACGCCGGGGGCAGCAGGTGTGGCGGATGGTGTCGCGGCAAAGGCGAAAAGTGATGAACAGTAGCGGCGTACCGAGCAATTCCCCCCTGATTGTATTGCGTGAAGTGTGTCGTTCGTTTCAGGTGGGTGATGAAACCGTTCATGCTTTGGATCACGTTAGCCTCGATATTCAAGCGGGGGATTACATTAGCGTAATGGGCCCTTCCGGTTCGGGCAAATCCACCTTATTGAATATGCTGGGATTATTGGATCAAACCAATAGCGGTTCGTACCGTTTCGCTGGGCAAGAGTTGACAACCTTACCCGAAGAAGCGCGGGCAAGAGTGCGGCGTGAGCAAATCGGTTTCATCTTCCAATCGTTTCACCTGATCCCGCGTTTGACGGCGGCGGAAAATGTCGAATTGCCGTTAATGCTGATGGGAATGCCCGCCAGCGAACGGCGTGTAAAAGTGACGGCAGCGTTGGCGAGTTTGGGGTTAACTCCGCGTGCGGATCATCGTCCGGCGCAATTGTCCGGCGGACAACAACAGCGCGTGGCGATTGCTCGTGCCACGATTTTGCACGCGCCGTTATTGTTGGCGGACGAACCGACGGGGAATCTGGATTCGCATTCCAGCGCGGAGGTGATTCGCATCCTCGAAGATTTGAATGCGCAAGGCATTACCCTTATCGTAGTGACACACGATACGGCAATGGGCGAACGCGCACGGCGACGTATTCGCATGGTGGATGGCAAAGTGGCGGGGGATTCGGCATGACCCCATCCGACACGCTGCATTTCAGCTACCGTGCGTTACGCGCTTATCCGGGGCGTACCGCGCTGATTTTGCTGGCAATGTGCATTGGCGTGGCGGCGATTATTTTGCTCACGTCATTGGGTGAAGGCGCACGGTTGTATGTGATTGGGCAGTTTCAGGGTTTGGGTTCTAACCTATTGATTGTGCTACCGGGGCGTTCGGAAACCACGGGTAGCGCACCGCCAGTATTGGGGACAACGCCGCGCGATTTAACCCTCGATGATGCCCTAGCGTTGTACCGCAGCCCCGCGATTAAAGAAGTCGCGCCGATTGTGATTGGCGCCGCTCCGGTGTCTTACAACGGTTTGGAACGCGAAGTGACGATCATGGGTTCAACCCCTGCGTTACTCAGTGCGCGGCAATTGAGTTTGGCGAATGGGCAAGGTTTGCCCGCAACCAATCCGCGTGTGGCAACGGCGGTGTGTTTATTGGGCGAAACGGTGTGGAAAGAGCTATTCGCCAGCCGCAATGCTTTGGGCGAATGGGTACGGATTGGGCAAAACCGTTTTCGCGTGATTGGCGTATTGGCGGGTAAAGGGCAATCGCTCGGCTCGGACATGAGCGACATGGTGATTATTCCGGTGGCTAGTGCGCGAAGTTTGTTCAATGCGCCATCGCTGTTTCGCATCATTATTACCGCACAATCGCAGGAACAACTCGCACAAGCTAAAGCCGATGTGGAACGCATTTTGGCGCAACGCCACGATGGTGAAAACGATGTCACGATCATTACGCAAGATTCGTTGATTGGTACGTTCGACAATATTTTGTCCGCACTAACGTGGGCATTGGGCGGGATTGCGGCGATCAGTTTGGTGGTGGCGGGGATTCTGATCATGAACGTGATGCTGGTCGCGGTCAGTCAGCGCAAAGCGGAAATCGGTTTGCTCAAAGCCCTCGGCGCCCCGACCACGCAAGTATTACGCCTGTTTTTGACCGAAGCCACCTTGTTGGCGAGTGCAGGCGGCTTGATTGGTTTGTTGTTGGGCATGGGTGGGGTATTCGTATTGAACCAATTATTCCCCGATTTCAGTGTGCGTCCGCCGCTGTGGGCGGTGATTGCCTCGGTGGTCGTGACGTTCCTCACCGGACTATTGTTCGGCAGCATTCCAGCACGGCAAGCGGCGCAACTCGACCCCGTTGCCGCGTTATCGGGGAGGTAACATGCTGTTACGCGATTACCTACACCTTGCCAGCACCAGTATTCGTTTCAGCCGAATGCGCAGCTTTCTCACCGCGCTGGGAATTGCGGTAGGAATCGCCGCCGTGGTGTTACTCACCGCATTAGGCAGCGGGGCGCAACAGTACATTCTCAAACAATTCACCCAATTTGGCGCACACATTATTGCGATTAACCCCGGCAAAAGCAGTACGTTAGGCGTATCAGGGGCGATGATTAGCAATGTGCGCCCCTTATCGTGGGACGATGCCGACAGTTTGCGGCGCATTGCAGGTGTGGAAACGTCTGTGCCCGTGATCAAAGGCAATTCCCCGGTCGAAGTGGGCGAACGCACGCGCTGGACAACGGTGCTAGGCTTAAACCACGAAGCCCCGCAAACGTGGCAATTGCAAGTCGCCAGCGGTAACTTTCTACCCGCCGAATCGGCGCAACAAGCGCGTAACCTCGCGGTGATTGGCGCGACCATCCGCAGCGAACTCTTCCCCAACCAAAACCCCTTAGGGCAACACATTCGCATTGGGCAAGAACGCTTTCGCGTGATTGGCGTGATGGAAAGCAAAGGGCAAATCTTGGGCTTTGACATGGACGACGCGGTGTACATTCCCGTGACTCGCGCAATGGCATTGTTCAACCGCGAAGGCTTAATGGAAATCGACGTGCTGTATCGTGCGGGTGCGGATGAAGCGGGGATTATTCGCCAGATCAAAGCCTTACTCATGCAACGCCACGGCACGGAAGATGTCACCATTACCAGCCAAACCGACATGCTGAAAACCTTGGGTTCGATTTTGAACATTCTTAAAGCCGTGGTGGCAGGGATTGGCAGCATTTCGCTATTGGTTGGCGGTGTGGGGATTTTGACCATCATGAGCATTGCAGTGAACGAACGCACGGGCGAAATCGGTTTACTCCGCGCATTGGGCGCATCGCGTCGCCAAGTCACGCAATTATTCCTGCTCGAAGCCGCAGCCCTTGCCGCGCTCGGCGGCGTTGCGGGAATGTTGATCGGCATTGGCATCGCGCTATTACTGCACTTCGCCATTCCCGCCATGCCCGTGCAAATCGACTGGCTGTATGTGTTACTCGCCGAATTAGTCGCCATCTTTACCGGATTACTCGCCGGATTTGCCCCCGCGCAAAAGGCTTCCGCCTTACCGCCTGTCGATGCGTTGCGCAGTGAGTAGGTTGGTAAGGTTTAGTCTTTCGCAGAACGGTTCATGAGCGATGAGCGTAGTTTTTGTATGGTTAACATAGGGCTACGAGTGAAGTCGTCGGTTAAACGACCGCTGTCGTGTTCAAAATGAGGGTGTTCGTCCGTGAGCATTTGGTAGGCTTGGCTGCTTTCTTCCAGCCAGTTGGCTTGTTGGTACAACGCTGCCCGTAGCATGGGTGTCCACAAATGGCGGAGTTTGATTTTTCTGGCTTCTTGCGCTGCGCGTAAATATTGCCCTTTGCGATAGTAATACAAACACAAGGCAATGTGATACCAGTCGGGATACAGCGGGCTGGTATCAATGCAACTTTGAATAATCGAAGCACCTTTGTCCCATTGCCCTAACCCAATATAAGCTAAACCTGCGAGGTTATTCAGGTGATTATCCAGTGGATTCATGGCTTGGGCTTGTTCTATTGAGGCTTCACAATGTTCAAGTTCATTATGCATTAAACAATAAAAAACATGGAATAATGGTGTGTAGGCATTTTCAGGAGCGAGTTGTAATAATTTATGCAGAACTTGTGTCACCTTGGTTTTAAGGGATTTAATCTCCTGAAACTTCAAGAAATATTCATTGCGACAAAGCTCGGTAAATGCGCATAACGCGGTTATATCATTGGGGAATTGTTCCAAGCGTTGTTCGCAAGTGTGCAAAAAGTGCCGAAATGTCTCGCGCGAAAGTTCCCAAGTGTATTGTTTGCCTGCCACCATGAGTTGGTAATGCGCGGCAATTGGTTTACCTGCGTGTAACAGTTGGCGTACCCAATGACTCAGTGCTACGCCTTTTTCTATTCCAACAGTGTCGTTAGCAATGCGTTTGAAAATCTGCTGACGTTCGGCAAGGGATGGGTAGTTATCGCCACGAATAGTGAATTCCTGCACCCAGATAATTTGCTGATGGCGATTACTGACCAAACTGCACTTGACAAGGTAGTTTGGCGTTTCTGTGTCTAGATCAAAGAATAGCGTGAAATCCGTACCGTACTTAGCTCCGCAGTCATGAGTTGGATGATTATCGAAGTCTTCAGCCGTGAAAATCACTTGGCAATAGTTAAAGCGGCTTAATGCGGTTACATAGTCGCGGGTTAAACGATGGATTAAAGACCCCGTAAAGCTTTTCTCTGGAAGAAAGTTGCGGGGAATACAGACAATGCTAGGACCTAGTGATTGCTCAATGGGAAGACTGTCTTCCAATAAGCTCAACATCAAGGGGTTACGCGGCGGGGATTGGAATTCAGGGGTGTAACTGCCTAGTGGTAGGCTAATCTGAATGGGGTTAAAGCGCCCTTCTGTCGCATAATATTCCACTAACTGTGCTCGCAAGCGCCCAGCTTGCACACGAATCAATGGACTTTCCCCCGCCAAGAAATCTGTCGGTTTACCTAAGCCTTTGGTGGCGATGGCATACTGTGTAATGTCAGCTTTGCGCCCTGCTAATGTTTCTTGAACAATATAATTCAGAAACTTACGCAAAATAAGACGTGAGCGAAAACAGCGACTCATGAGTATGCGTTCTAGCTCTAAAGTTATTGCGCGGTTATCCATTTTCATAAAAAGCTCAAGTGTGCATGTAGTACCACGGTATCTAGCTTGTTGACGGTTCTTTTTACCAAACACACATAAAAAGCGACCTCATTCACATCACTGAATGAGGTCGATTGTTGCATAATCGGATAAAAACGTTAGATTCAAACTTAAGGGATTAGATTACTGCTTTTTCCAGTAAGACGCATCTGTTAGCAGCAGCAGATTACTGCTTCGGATTATTCTTCGATAACGCAAAGAAAATATTGTTACTGCATTTAACACGCAGGTAATTACTCGTACCTAAAGCGCTGGGCAGGGTAACGTTCGCGCTACCAATATTGGGTTTTTGGCTGGCTAACGTTTTGAATGTTTTGCCCTTATCAGTAGTAATGGCAATATCAACCGCACTGCAATTGATCGGCGTTTGGTTTGTGCCTGCCACGTTCCATAATACCGTTTGAACCGTGCTGGGGACTAAAGTCACGCCTGTCGGGGCTGTTACCGCGAATGCCTTACCTGTATTAAACGTTTTAACCACTTTATCGTCGTAACCAATGCCGCCTTTGCCATCTCTGGCGGTTAAGCGGAAGTTCCAAGTACGGCTGGACGTTGTGAGTTGCTCGCCGAAATCATATAGCGAACCTGCAATAACATTGCTGATTTGTGGCACGGTGCGGCTGGCTGCGGCGACGGGTAAGCGTGCACGAATGTACGCAGAGCCGAGGTTCATTTGCTCCCAAGAATACGTCAGCGCGTTACCATCAGCATCCGTTGCACTCCCCGTTAAGATGAAAGGCGTTCTGGCGGGAATGGTGTAATCCGCACCGGCCTTAACGATGGGATTGACATTACCCAATGGAACTTTGTCGGCACAACTCGCCCCGATAGCGCTGTAGACCCCTTTACCACGGTGGGCAAAATTCAGAATTTTTTGGATGGATGCTGTATGGAACATAGCATCGCTGTGCTTTTGCAGGTTTTCATTGGCATTACAAATACCTGCGTAACTCATAATGGTGCTGCCGCTGCCCGGTTCAAAAGCGGTGTCGTCCAGGTCTTTGCCTTGGCAACTGGTGAAAGTGTGCGGCGCACCAAACTGGTGTCCTACTTCGTGGGCAACATAGTCAACTGCAAAAGCATCGATAAGGTTCAAATCCCATTCATTATCAATGGTGGTCGAACCTTGTGCTTTTTCATCATTGTCACACACGCTTTCTAACTGACCTCGGCTGGTGCCATCTGCTGCAAAAACGTGCCCGATGTCGTAGTGCGCATTACCAATAATGTCGTCCAGAATAGGGCCGTTTTCATCCATCATGGCGTGTGTATCACCGTCGGTATAGCCATCATGATCTGGGTCTTGGAAGACGGTATCGGTACCACTGACCAGTTTGAGACCGATTGCTAAATCACGCTTGTAGATATAATCGACACGAGTAATCGTGGTTTGAATGGCAGCAAATGCTTTATTTTCGCCGCCTAAAAGTTCAGTGAATTCGCCTGTTGCAGCAATAGCGATGTTATAAACATTGCGTGTTTCACCCGCTACCCCCGCTACTCCGGCAGAAGCGTTGGTAATGCCACTCGCAGCTTGGCTACTAGGTGGTGTGGCATGGTCGGTGACAGCAGAATGAACGGAACTAGGTTGATGCATACCACATGTCCATGCTTTAGCCGTAAACGCGGTGGTATTGCGATTTTTATTGAAGCTGGCGTATTCACGTTTGCCAGCGACAGTTTGTGGGTTAATAAACACGGTATCGCCATTGGCTAAATCCAACATCGCGTGAAAGCCATTATTATTGAAGTCAATAACACCGCCAACCACTTTACCATCCGTGCCCGTGACATCCCATGTTTGGATTTCGGGGTGTTGGGTAGCAACGTTGGGTGACAAGATTTCGGTTAAGGTCGCGGTAACGGTGGCAAAACTGCCATCGGGTAAAGGTAAGCGGATTGTGCGTGTGCTTGGTGTTTGGCTGTTGCTAATGGCCTGACTTGTTGTTACTTGATCCAGTGAAGCGCGTAATGCATTTTCATCGAGTAACATCCGACGATATTGTTGCAAAGACGCTGTATTATTTGTCGGCGTCGTGTGCGTTGCTTGGGCAGTTTGCGCATGGCTTTGATTAACAACCATCCCCAAATCTTGCCAACCATTTTCACCAGCCCAACAGGTTACAGCCAGAAATAACGGCGCGAGTGCTAAGAATCGCTTCATACCTACCTCCTTGATACCTTTGCAGAAATTTTTGCCAGAAAATAAAAAATAACCTATATAATCATGTCTATAGGTATTTTCATTGATTAAATTAACCACATAAATAGTAACGGTATCAATACTGTACCGTTAAGTAACAATATCGTGTAACTAACACTATTAGGGTTTGAAACAGTTACCATAATACCTATGCAAACCTATCCAATATTATCCATTTTGGATAGCTTGTAAAAAGCGTTGCCGTTTGTCAGTCAATAACAGCAGTAAAAACACCGCCGATTAGACAAAGATCACGCTGTAGAGCATCCTTTTGACCATGATCATCAGCCATAAAATCCGCCTCAATCCCAACAACAAACAAGCGACGTACTTTGCGAAAGCCGCTGGCACGGCGCGGTTTGCCTACAATTGGGCATTGGCAGAATGGCAAACTCAATACGCTGCATGGAAAGAAGATAATAACCTACCGAAACCCTCACAGTTTTCCCTACGCAAACAACTCAATGCCATCAAGCGCGAGCAATTCCCGTGGATGCTGGACGTGACCAAAAATGCCCCGCAAATGGCGATTATCCAACTCGGTATCGCCTTCAAAAACTTCTTTGCCGGACGTGCGAAATACCCAAAATTCAAAAAGAAAGGCAAAAGCAGCGACAGTTTCACCCTCACCAACGACCAGTTTGCCATCGACGCTTGCCGCATCCGCATTCCCAATCTTGGGTTAGTGCGGATGCGGGAAACGTTACGCTTTTCCGGCAAAATCCTCTCCGCCACGATTTCCCGCACTGCTGATCAGTGGTTCGTCAGTATTACTGTGGACACGCAAGACCATAACCACCTCCCGCCTGCCGAAAACCAAGGCACAGTAGGGGTGGATTTGGGCGTGTCTGCACTGGCAACGCTGTCCACGGGGGAAACAGTGGCAGGGGCAAAGCCGCACAAAGCCTTGATTTCCCGCCTGCAACGACTATCCCGTAGCCTGTCCCGCAAGGTCAAAGGCAGTGCCAACCGCCACAAGGTGAAGCAAAAATTGGCGAAACTTCATGCGCGTATTGCCAACATCCGTAAGGATTCTTTGCATAAACTTACCACGGATTTGACACGCCGTTTTCACACCCTCGGCATTGAAGATTTGAACGTGTCAGGCATGGTGAAAAACCACCATTTATCCCGCGCTATCAGTGACATGGGTTTTTTCGAGTTTCGGCGGCAACTTGAATATAAGGCGGCGATGCGTGGCGGTATCGTGGTGATTGCTGACAGATTCTTTGCCAGCAGTAAGACCTGCTCTGCGGCTGACTGTGGGCATAAAGTGGACAAACTGCCGCTGTCGGTACGTGAGTGGACTTGCCCCGTTTGCGGTGCTATCCATGACCGTGACGTAAACGCAGCCAAGAATTTAGAAGAATACGCCGTGAGTTCCACGGTGTCTGCCTGTGGAGGGGAGGGCTCTGGTCTTGGGCGCAAGCCGAAGACGAAACCAGCCCCTGTGAAGCAGGAATTTAACCGCAAACTTGACCTTGGTTAAGTTTGTATAAGTTTAAAGGAACGGCTACATGTCGCTTAAGATTAATACAATTAATTGAAATGCGGTTGATTAAGCCGCGTAATATCCGCACAATCAAAATTCGGGCTTGAGTTAATATTTCGGAGATACAGTAAATGCATTATTGTGGCTTGGATTTTGGAACAAGTAATTCCACCATCGGCATTGAACGTGATCAACAGCTACACATGGTGCCATTGGATGCCGAAAAAACCGCACTGCGTTCAGCCGTTTTTATCAATGATGAAGAGCGCGGTATTAACTACGGTAAACAGGCAATTGCCAATTACACTTTGGGCATGGAAGGGCGTTTATTAATGTCCTTGAAAAGCGTACTGGGTTCATCCTTAATGCAGGAAAAAACCGTGGTGTTCAATAAAATGGAACCCTTCACGGCGATTTTGGCGCATTTCATTAACCATGTTAAAAGCAAAGCGGAACAGTTTGCCAATCATGCCTTGGATAGCGTGGTCATGGGGCGACCTGTTTATTTCAAAGACAATAACCCTGAATTGGACAAACTCGCGCAAGATACTTTGGAAAATATTTTGCGCGGCGTGGGTTTTAAAAACATTCAATTTCAATTTGAACCGATTGCTGCTTCTGCATTTTACAAGCAGCAAATCACGCAGGAAGAATTGGTACTGATTATTGACCTCGGCGGTGGTACATCCGACTTTTCCTTGGTGCGTATGAATCCACGTAATACCGCAAGTCTCGACGATATTTTGGCAACGGATGGGATTCACATTGGCGGGAATGATTTTGATAAGTTGCTCAATTACGACAAAGTTTCACCGTATTTGGGGCGTGGCACTTACATGAAAGCCTTGAATGGTTCGGACATTGAAATCCCGACGCATTGGTATCATGACCTCGCAACGTGGCACAAAATCAACTTCCTCTATAAAAATGAAACCTTATTAGACGTGCGTAATTTATTGAATGCGGCTTACGATAAAGACAAGCTGCAAAAATTACTGCTGGTTTTAAAAGAACGTCTCGGACATCACATTGCGGAAAGCGTGGAAGATTGCAAAATTCAATTATCTGCCAGTGAATCCGCCAATATTGATTTGGACTTCTTGGAAAATGATTTGTTAATCGCGGTAAACAAAGCTGATTTTCAAGATTTATTGCATTATGAAATCACCAAGCTTGAAAGAGTAATTCAAAACCTATTAACCACTGCGGGTGTGCGTTTTGAAGACATTAATACCGTATTTTTTACAGGTGGTTCGAGCAAGATTGCCGTGATTCAAACCCGTTTAATGGCATTGTTCCAAAACGCCAAAAAGATGGAAGGCGATTATTTCAATAGCGTTGGCATGGGGCTGGCAATTGAAGCGCAAGCCTGTTTTCGCTGAAACCGTGGCTTAGGTTGATTCCCACGGGTTCAGCAGTGCAACGCCCGTGGGTTTAAAATCATCCACATTGCGCGTTACCACCGTCATGTGATGCACCAAGGCGGTGGCGGCAATTAATGCATCACGGTCAGAACGCGGATCAGGTACATGCAGCGTGGCACATTGCCGCGCCACCGCCGTATCAACGGGTAAAATGCGTTCGGCAAAAGCGGGTAAAACCTGTGTCTCTAGCCACTGACGTAGCATTTTGCCTTGTGCGACATCGCGGCGTTCGATCAGTAAAATCCCCGTTTCCAATTCCAAAACGCTAATCGCCGACAAAAATAAACTGCTCGGCAACACGCTTTGCGCCCACGCCACGACATTCTTATCGGCTTTACCCGTTTTGGCTTTGCGCAATTCTGAAACAACATTGGTATCCAAAAGGTACATCACAGCAACTCCGCAGGTTGGTAAAGCTTCCCGCTTAAGCGTGGTGGTTCAAAATCCAGCGTGTCGCCCGCAGGCATTGCCAATAAATCAACCATGTTCTGTTGTTTGCCCGTCAAGTATTGGTATTCCTCAATGCTCAGCAACACATGCGCGGCTCGCCCACGGTCGGTAATGAACACTGGGCCTTTAAGAGCCGCTTTCTTTGCCCGACTGGTATCTTGATTAAATTCACGACTGGATAAGGTTGTAATCATTGAGCAGTTCCCCCTTTGTAATATATGTAGTTACGTTACTACTTTGTGCGTGGCGGCGCAAGCGCAACGGTTAGCCAGTGCGCCTGTGCTACCATGCTGGTGGTCATTAGTTGTTAGGAATGGGTTGTGAAAGCAGATATTTCAGGCATAACGGGCGTGATTCTTGCCGGAGGGCAAGGCAGTCGCATGGGTGGGGCAGATAAGGGTTTATTGCCGTGGCGCGGCAAACCATTGGTGGCGCGGATTCTGGCAGGATTGCAAGCGCAAGTCGGACAGGTTGTGATCAATGCCAATCGCCATCTGGAAACTTATCAGCAGTTTGGCGTACCCGTGATCCGTGATGCATTAAGTGATTTCCAAGGGCCATTGGCGGGCATTGCGGTGGCGATGCAAACGGCGACCACACCATATTTATTGACTGTGCCGTGTGATACGCCCACGGTGGCGACGGATTTAGCCGCGCGTTTAGCAGCAGCCTTGCAAGCGCAACAGATGGATATTGCGGTGGCGCACGATGGCACGCATTTGCAACCGCTGCACGCTTTGTTATCCACATCGTTATTGCCGAATTTGCAAGCTTATCTCGCAGCGGGTGGGCGTAGCCCGAAAGCATGGTTTGCGCAGCAGCGCGTGGCAGTGGTGGATTGCGCGGACATTGCCGCGACATTTCGCGGTATGAACACGAAAGCTGAGCAACAGGTGTTGCAACAGGCTACCGCGCCAGCAGTGTTAGGTTTTTGCGCTTACAGTGGCACGGGGAAAACCACGTTACTGACGCGCTTGATTCCCATCTTGAAGGCGCAAGGATTGCGCTTGGCGGTGATTAAGCACACGCATCATGTGATTGATGTCGATAAACCCGGTAAAGACAGTTACCGAATGCGCGAAGCGGGTGCGGAACAAGTGATTTTGGCTTCGCGCCAACGCTTGATTGTGATGCGCGAACTCAGCGAGCCACATGACGAAGCTTTACTAGCAGATGCCCTAGCCACGATTCCGGCGGGTTCGGCGGATGTGGTGTTGGTTGAGGGCTTTAAGCACGAAGCTTTCCCACGCATTGAAGTGCATCGCGCGGCATTGGGTAATCCATTATTGTTTCCCCATGACCCACACATTCTGGCAATTGCTACCGATGATGCCAGTTTAGTTGTGCCGGATTACCTCACCAAGCTGGATTTGAACGCTGTCGAGCGTGTTGCTGCCTTTGTATGCGAATATTTTGCGCTATAAATAGTCGAGCCAGTGTTGCAAGAATACTCCAACCTTTTCCCAACCTCTGTTTTGTATGATCGGGGCTTGAGGTCGAGGTTGGGGTCGTTACGCTGACTCCACAACGCAATGTTCAATACGAGAGAGAGGAAAAAACCATGCAATACGCAAATCCGAATACCGAAGGTGCTGTTGTTAACTTTAAAGAGCGTTATGCCAACTTCATCGGCGGCGAGTGGGTTGCGCCCGTTAAAGGTGAATATTTCGACAATATTTCTCCCGTCAATGGCAAACCTTTCTGCCAAATTCCACGTTCTAGTGCGGAAGACATTGAATTAGCACTGGATGTCGCTCATGCTGCTAAAGACGCATGGGGCAAAACATCCGTTACTGCACGTTCTAACATCCTGTTGAAAATCGCGGATCGTATCGAAGCGAATCTGGAAAAATTAGCGGTTGCTGAAACTTGGGACAACGGTAAAGCAGTTCGTGAAACCCTGAACGCTGACGTACCATTGTCTGCTGACCATTTCCGTTACTTCGCAGGTTGCTTGCGTGCACAAGAAGGCAGCATCGGCGAAATCGACGAAAACACGGTTGCTTACCATTTCCACGAACCACTGGGCGTTGTGGGTCAAATCATCCCTTGGAACTTCCCATTGCTGATGGCGTGCTGGAAACTGGCACCGGCTTTGGCAGCGGGTAACTGCATCGTGCTGAAACCAGCCGAACAAACGCCTGCTTCTATCTTGGTTTTGGTGGAGTGCATTGCTGATTTATTACCAGCAGGTGTCTTGAACGTTGTTAACGGTTTCGGTGTTGAAGCTGGTAAAGCGTTGGCAACTAACACACGTATTGCAAAAATCGCCTTCACGGGTTCTACCCCAGTCGGCTCACTGATTATGAAATACGCGGCGGATAACATTATTCCTTCCACCGTAGAGCTGGGCGGCAAATCCCCTAACATTTTCTTCGCTGACGTTTTGGATCAAGAAGACGCGTTTGTCAGCAAATGCGTGGAAGGTGCAGTATTGGCATTCTTCAACCAAGGCGAAGTTTGCACTTGCCCATCACGTTTGTTGGTGCAAGAAGACATTTACGAAAAATTCATCGGTCTGGTGATTGAGCGTGCAGCGAAAATCAAACGCGGCAACCCACTTGACACCGAAGTCATGGTCGGTGCGCAAGCTTCTCAAGAGCAGTACGACAAAATCTTGGAATACATCAACATCGGTAAAGATGAAGGTGCAGAAGTGCTGAGCGGTGGTGCAGCAGCACAACTGGATGGCGACTACTGTGAAGGTTACTACATCCAACCTACCCTGTTGAAAGGCAACAACAAAATGCGCGTGTTCCAAGAAGAAATCTTCGGGCCAGTCGTATCTGTTACCACTTTCAAAGACGAAGCAGAAGCATTAGCTATCGCTAACGACACTGAATTCGGTCTGGGTGCTGGCGTTTGGACGCGTGACATGAACCTGTCTTACCGCATGGGTCGTGGTATCCAAGCGGGTCGTGTATGGACTAACTGCTACCACTTGTACCCAGCGCACGCTGCGTTCGGTGGTTACAAAAAATCCGGTGTTGGCCGCGAAACACACAAAATGATGCTGGATCATTACCAACAAACCAAAAACCTGCTGGTGAGCTACGACGTGAACCCGCTGGGCTTCTTCTAAGTTTCCTTCCTCCTAGCGTTGTGCATGGGCCGGGGCTTTGCTCCGGTTCATGTTAAAGGGTGAGATCATCCTAAATCAGCTAAATCAAGCTTCTACCTCTGCCTTTTATCCTGCTTTCTCTGCCACTCCGTGCAATCTACTGATATAAGTCATCAATACCTTTAGATAATTACAGTAGACTTTTCTCCGTGATTCTTCTCAGTTTTTTAGGCGAAACAGCCAATTTATCCAGAGTGTCCCTGTTTAGATTGCTATATATATTGCCATAAACTGTTAAACTTAAAGAATACAGGAAGTATTAGCCTAATAATAAGGAGCTACCCCATGCCCGACCGCTTAGGAAAGTTGCGTGTACCCCCACGCACGTTAGTTTTGTTTACCACCGTTTCTATCGCCCTTTCTGCTCTGTCTGTTTTCCCCTCATTCGCCGCTGACAGCCCCTTAACGGGTGAGCCGATTAGCCCCTTACCGAGTGTTGATTCTCTGCATTTAGATGCGAATAAAATCAAACTTGGTGAACAATTATTTAAAGAAAAACGCTTTTCCAAAGATGGCAGTACCGCTTGTATTTCCTGCCATGATTTAGGTAAAGGTGGTGTGGATGGTATGGCGAAATCCATTGGGGTACGCCAACAACTCGGCGGTATCAATGCGCCCACCGTGTACAACAGCGGTTTGAACTTCCAGCAATTTTGGAACGGTCGCGCCCCGAACTTAGAAGATCAAATCAACCAAGTTATCCATAACCCGAAAGAAATGGACATGACTTGGCCGGATATTATTGCCATTTTATCTAAGGATGATGGCTTAACTCAGCAATTTAATACCCTCTACCCTGATGGGATGCAAGAAAAGAACATTGAGGATGCGATTGCGACTTACGAACGTTCTTTATTAACCCCATCGCGTTTCGACCGTTATTTAAAAGGTGATGCCAAAGCCATTAATGAATCCGAGCGTCATGGCTACCAATTATTCAAAGAATACGGTTGCATTGCTTGCCATCAGGGTGTGAATGTCGGTGGGAATATGTTCCAAAAATTTGGGGCAATGGATGACTATTTTGGGAAGCGCGGGAACATCACTGATGCCGATTTGGGGCGTTTTGGCGTTACCAAAAATGAAGAAGATAAATACGTGTTTAAAGTGCCATCGTTGCGTAATGTGGCATTAACCGCACCGTATTTCCACGATGCTTCTGCACAAACGTTGGATCAAGC
The DNA here is from genome assembly GCA_039797295.1 of Pseudomonadota bacterium. Lineage (GTDB taxonomy): Bacteria > Pseudomonadota > Gammaproteobacteria > Thiotrichales > Thiotrichaceae > Thiothrix. The sequence continues at coordinate 28,831 of JBDKID010000012.1, forward strand.
CGTGGATGTCATGTTCCAATACCAATTGGGTCGTACTGGTTCTAAAGAAGATAAACAAGCCATTATTGCCTTTTTAAAATCCTTAACGGGTGAAGCATTGGAGGCTAAACCATGAAATCCTATGTACGCAATAGTTTACTGGTTGTTGTGGTATTAGCCTTAATTGGCGGTTTAGTCGGTTTGATTTATAAAATGCGGGCGGTGGATACCAGTACCCGCCAACAAGTGAATGCCCAATTACGGGAATTAAAACAAATTGATGCGGAATGGAATTTGGACGTACTGCGTTCCAAAATCGGCATTAATAGCAACTACGATCCGGTGAATACACCTTTACATTGGTTGCAAACCAACCAAGATAAGTTGCTGTCCACCATTGAAGAATCGAATGAGAATGCTGCAGAAATCAAAGACGCGACTAATGCCTTACGTGAGTCGATTAATGACAAAATCGCCTTGGTTGACCGTTTTAAAATGCAGCATTCTTTATTGAAAAACTCACTGCATTTCTTGCCAACAGCAGTGCAACAATTGCATCAACAAGTGGTGGATGCCACGTTGCCAGAGCCGGAAGCAGCTCCTGCGCCAGCAGCGACCGCTACGAAAAAAACGGCACGCAATACGACCGTTACGAGTCCAACCAATCATTCACGTAACCCAAATCAGCCAGAATTAGCGAAGTTAGATGCGACGGTTACTGAAATGTTGACCGAGTTATTGAAATACAACCTTAGCCCAGATTTGGCAGTTAAAAGCCGTATCGAAGGTTTGGTTGCGGTATTGGATATGAATAAAAAAGCGTATCCAGAAAAATTAAGTGAACAATTAAGCATGATTCTAAACCATGCTCATGCGATTCTAACGCAAAAAGAAAATGAAGACGTAACACTGGCGAAAATCGAGCAAGTGCCGATTAGTACACGTATTAACGTGTTGGGCGAACGTTTTGAAGAAGGTTTTGAAGCCACTTTGAAAGCGCAAGATAAATGGCGCATGGCGTTAATTGCTTATTCTGCGGGTTTGTTGTTATTGTTGGCATTTATGGGCATTAATTTGTGGAGAAGTTACCGTTCATTAGACCAAGCCAATGCCTTATTGGAACAACGGGTTGTGGAACGCACTCGTGAATTGTCGACCGCATTAACCAACTTGAAAGAGTCTGAATTGCAGTTAATTCAGTCCGAAAAAATGGCTTCTTTGGGTCAAATGGTGGCAGGTATTGCACACGAAATTAATACCCCGTTGGCGTATGTCAAAAGCGGTTTGGAAATTTTGGATACGCGCATGAATGACATGGATGCGTTATTGCAAGAAACTGCCGGTTTGGTGAATGCCATGACGCAAGAAAATGGTACAGAGGAAGAGTTGGCAGAGCATTTTGCATCCGTACAGGAAATTACCAGTGCGTTTGTGGAAACCGAAGCGGTCAGCGAAGTGAAAACATTGTTGAAAGACGGTTTGTACGGTATTGAGCAAATTGCTGAAATCGTGCGTAACCTCAAAGACTTTAGCCGTTTGGATCGTGCGAAATTGGATCAATTCAATGTCAATGACGGTTTGAACAGTACCCTAACCATTGCGCGTAATACGGTGAAACGCCGCAAAATCGTGACACAATTGGATAATGTGCCATTGATTACCTGTTCACCTGCGCAAATTAACCAAGTGTTCCTCAACCTGATTAACAATGCCTGCCAAGCTACCAATGGTGAAAATGGCACGATTACATTGCATACCGCGCCAACCCTGAGCGGCGTGATGATCGAAATCAGTGACAATGGTAAAGGCATTCCGCCAGATGTGTTGCCGAAAATCTTCGACCCCTTCTTCACCACCAAAAAAGTTGGTGAGGGGACAGGTTTAGGCTTGTCCATCGTGCAACGCATTATTAAAGAACATGGTGGCGAAATTAAAGTTACTTCAACCGTGGGTGTTGGTACATGCTTTAGCATTTTCTTGCCACGTAAGCATGAACCGAAAGTCGATAAACAGTTAGAAGCCGTAGCGGGACAAGCAAGTGCTAATAGTGCATCGTCTGATGTGCCACCTGCTGTTTCAAAGGCCGCATAGTCCAACATAATAATTAGCCAAGGAAGTAGGTATGAGCCAAGTAGCCACAGCCAGTGCAGCGAATTCCAATATTGTGCAATTGGCAAAGTTGCGCCGTGTTGCGCAGGATAACCCGAATGCTGTCGCCAAGCCCAAAGTGTTGTTTGTGGATGACGAAGAACGCATTCTGAACAGTTTGCGGGCGTTGTTTCGGATGCAATACGACGTTACGGTGTCGACCGATGGTTATCACGCGATTGAATTGCTCAAGCGTGAACATTTCCATTTGTTGATCAGTGATCAGCGGATGCCAACCATGCAAGGTGTGGAATTACTGCGGCGTGCTAAAGAGGTGTCACCTTATACCGTGCGGATTTTGCTTACCGGCTTTTCTGATCTGGCGGCGATTGTTGGCTCGGTGAATGACGGTGAAGTGTACCGTTACATTAGCAAACCGTGGGACAGCGAAGAACTCAAGGAAGCCATTAGCGGTGCGGTAAAAGTCGGGTTGGATTTGGAAAAACTGTCGCCACTGCCTAAGAAAGACGCTACTTCAACGATTACTGACCACGGTATTGTGCCAGAGACTAGCACGCCGACCAGTACGCGCTTGGTGAATCCAGTGCCGGAAGCTGCTCATCATGAGCATGATGAGCACGATCATGAACAGGTGCTCAAACCGATTGCGCCCGTGATGTTGCCGGAAAGCATGGGCAAGATTGGCGTATTGTTCTTGGATCATGACGCGCACTTGATGGACATTTTCCAAGAAAGCAGTTTGCTGGGTTGCCATGCTTTAGCTGCACGTACCCCGGAAGAAGCGTTGCAAGTCATGCAACAGCACGAAGTAGGCGTGATTGTCGCCAGCATTGATGGCGAAGATCACAATAATGTGGACTTCCTGTGTTTGCTGAAAAATGAATACCCGCATGTGGTTTCCTTAGCAGTGGCGCGTTCGGGTGACTCCGAAACCATTATCGGTTTGGTCAATTCGGCACGGGTTTACCGCGTGATTTTCCATCCGGTACGCCCGAAAGTATTACGCCATCATTTAATGTCCGCCTTGAAACAGGTTGAACATTTCCAAGCACAACCCGAATTGCTCAAAGTGCAACAAGCCGCCCCGAGCACGCAAACCAGTTCGGTTATGGCGAATTTGGGTTCATTGTTGAAATCACGCCTAACTTCAATCAAAAGTTTCTTTTCGCGTCGTTAGGCGGAACGCTTGTTAAGCAGTGGGGTGGCGGATATAGCAATGTGACATGGCCTCTGCTACGGTAGGGGTATGTCTTTGAGGGAAGGAGGCTTGCTGTGTTTTTTGCCCCACCGCTTACTTATATTGAACCGCTGTTTCGCCCGCCGAGCGAAGCAGATGCATTGATTCTGCAAGTGACCAATGGCTGTAGCCCATGCAACCGGAATACCTCGCCACGCTTGTACTGTTTTTTAGCCACGGTTCGCGACGTTTTGAACAAGCTTTTGGCGGCGATTATGTGCCGTGCGACGCTGGCGATTTATTCCGCGAAATGCACACCTTTATTTCCCACCTCGAACTCGATAAAACCATTTTCCGCAGCGATCACGTTTCCAATCACCTCGTGTTAAAAGGCGTACTCGGCAAAGACAAAACCGCCTTACTCGCGCAAATCGAACAAGCCATTGCGCACGCGGATCGGGTCGTGTGGCGCAGCGCAACAGGGGAACGGTATTGAGTTGGTGCTGGCGGTTGTCTGTGGCATAATCGTTAACACATATAGCACATACATTTGGAGGCATAGATGCCACAACTCCACTGTTACGTCGCCGAAGAAGTCGCGACTCAACTTCAGTATAAAGCTGAGCAGCTCCACCTCTCTGTTTCTAAATACCTTGCTCTATTGATTCAAAAAGACATTGGTAAACAATGGCCTGAGGGCTATTTTGAGCTATTTGGCTCATGGGAAGGTGAGGCATTGCAACGTCCAGAACAAGGCGAGTATGAACTACGCGAGGTGCTGTTCTAATGTACCTGTTGGACACCAACACTTGTATCCAATTTCTGAATGGCACATCGCAGACCGTTAAACAGCATTTTCAACAAACATTACCCAGCGAAATTGCCGTGTGTAGCCTGGTGAAAGGGGAGTTGTTGTTCGGGGCGCGGCATAGCCAGCGGGTAGAAGCCAATTTGCAAAAGTTGAAACTGTTTTTCGCGCCGTTGCAAAGCTTACCATTTGATGATCGGTGTGCCGCAGAATACGCGCAAATCCGCGTTGACTTGACCCGCCAAGGCAAATTAATTAGTCCGAATGATTTGCTGATTGCTGCCATTGCGCGAGCGCATGATGCTGTACTTGTGACCAATAACACCCATGAATTTGAGCGCGTTGCGAATTTGCGCTTAGTCGATTGGCAAAGTTAGATGAATCCACTCCACACTTTCCACCACCGTTTCCACGATCTGGGTTCACACTTTTACAGCGAATTTCAGCCGCAAGGTTTGCAAAACCCGAAGCTGGAATGTGTAAGCACTGCGGTTGTGCAGCAGTTGGGTTTGGTGGATGCGGATATTCATAGCGATTGGTTTTTACAAACATTCAGCGGCAATCAACTGTTGGTTGGAATGCGCCCCATTGCGCAGGATTATGCGGGGCATCAGTTCGGTAAGTTCAATCCGTTTTTGGGCGATGGGCGTGCGGTGTTATTGGGTGAATTACAAACCCCCAACGGCGTGGTTGATGTGTGTTTAAAAGGCGTGGGGAAAACGCCGTATGCCCGTACTGCCGATGGTAAGGCGGGGATTAGCGAATGTTTGCACGAATTCCACATTACCGAACAATTAGCCGCGTTAGGCGTGCCGACTTCGCGTTGTTTGTGTGTGATTTCCGGCAGTGAGTTGGTGTATCGCAGCGGCTTTGAAGCTACCGCAATGTTGACGCGCATTGCGCCGACGCACATTCGCTTTGGCACGTTCGAGAATTACTTCTTCCAGAAAAACACGCAAGCTTTGCGCCAATTGGCGGATCACACCATTGCTTACCATTTCCCCGATTGTTTGGTGGCGGAAGATAAATACGCGGCGTTTTTTCGCGAAGTGGTGTTGCGTACTGCACGGTTGGTGGCGCATTGGCAGGCGGTGGGTTTTGTACATGGTGTAATGAATACCGATAACCAATCCATTATTGGGATTACCCTAGATGTGGGGGCAAGTGCGTTTACTGCTGAATGCGATGAAAACTTTGTGGCGCACAGCGGTGATGAACACAAACGGTATGCGTTTGGGCAGCAACCCATTGTCGGTTTGTGGAATTGCAATGTGTTGGCTCGCGCACTTTCCCCGCTGATTCATCATAATGCGTTACGCGCTGCATTGCAGTTATACGAGACGGAGTATTTACGGCATTATGCTGGTCTAACAACGATGTAAATCAACCAGCGAGGGCTTATCTCATGCGTAACTTACTTTGCATTAGCGCGTTACTGGCGGCAATGACCAGCACGGTTTGGGCGGCGGATAATTATACGGCAATTAACGAAGCCAAAATCGTGGCGGGAACAGGGGTGCGGGTGCGTGCTGAACCGAATGTAGCCGCGAAAGAAGTGGGGCAATTGACTTTCGGTACGATCTTCACCAGTCCGCAACGTACCAGTAGCGCGGCGAAAGTGGGGCCAAGCAGTTCCTATTGGTACAATGTGACCAGCCCCATGCAGGGTTGGGTATTCGGTGGCTTTTTACAAAGCACAGACGCGAAGCATCCCGATGCTGCTGGCTTAGCCTTGTTGCGCAGTAAATTAGGCGCGGCGGATACCATTACCGAAGGCAAAACCTTGCGCTTTAGTGATGCGGTGGAAATCAGCCAATTCGCGGATAAGGCCACGCAAGCCGCTCAGGATCAGGATAGCAAAGGCGAATTAGCACTGGATCATTGGCGGGCGGTGCAAGCTTCGTTCAATGCCATTAATGTCAATGAGTTACAGAAGCCAACCTATACCGATTGGTTTAAAGCACAAGGTGATAAAGTGTTTTACCACGAATTAGCGGGTGGGTATTACGTCAAGGCGGATACGCTGTGGGGCTTGGCGGATCAGTTCAAAGCGAATTCGATTGGCGATGCGATTGCATGGCAAGCGGCGAATGCAGCATTAGGCGGCGAATGTGAAGGCTTTATTGATTGCGGGTCTGGTCGCGCCCAAATGACCGACGGTGAATACTTGGTACGCTTCCCAAATGGTAAACACGCGGCGGATGCACTGAAGAACATTAATGAGACGTTGGTTTACAGCATCAAGGATGCTAAAAACCAGCACGAAGCGTTACAACACATTGATTTTGCGAAGTGGGAAGCGATTCTCAAACCATTGCCAGATAGCAAAGCGAAAACCCAAGCCCAGCAATACGTGGCAACTTTGCAAAAGATGAAGTAATTCCAAGCCACCCGCCAGCACACACCATGAAGACGAGCTTCACGGTGGAAGGTAAGCACTATCGCTTCCTAGCCGTCGTCACCTGAAGAAACGGGGGGATGGCTAGGAGCTAACGTTGGCGGACGACCAATTCTGACAGGCGTTCACGAACCAATTCGCTGCCGGAAGTACTGTTGCACAGTTTGTCCATGAGCATGGTGGGGTCTCGGCAAGAATCTAAGGCTTGTCCCATCACTGCATCAATGCAATGCCGCCATTCTTCCAATTCTGGCGAAACGGAATGTGGCAGGAACGAACCGCGATACAAGGAAAACGCTTCATTGCTTTGTTGTTGGCGCAAGGCTTGCCACACATGAATGAAATCTGCCCACACTGGCATTTGCAAACGGTACGGACGTGAACCGATTTGACCATCTAACAAACGGCGTAAGTGCGAGAGTTCTGCCTTCAGCGTGGTAGTGGAAACGGGCAAGTCACCATACAGTGCGGCATGGAAACCTTCTAGGGTTAACCCTTGTGGATTCAAGGCTAACAAACACAGGATTTCCACTTGGCGCATGGGTAAATTCAGTGGTTTGCCACGGAACAGAATACGCGGTTGTCCCAGTGCGTGAATTTCCAATTCAGCGCGTGGTAAATGTTGTGGTAAGCAGCGTCCAATCGCGCGTGCTAATTCCGTTACTGCTGCTTGACCTAATGGTGTATGGCGATTCCACGTCGTGGATAAGTCCAAACTGCCAACCACTTCGCCAGATTGTGGGTGAATTATCGGTGCGGCATAGCAAACCCAGTCATGAATAAAGGGCAGGTAATGTTCGCATGAAAACACCGTGACGGAACGGCGCAATTTCAGGGAAAGCCCAACCGCATTCGTGCCAACAGAATGTTCATCCCACCGCCCACCGGTAGTGAAGTTGACACTTTCTGCACGTTTACGCATGTGATTGCTAGCGAAAGTCCACAACAAACGCCCTTGTGGGTCAGCAATTGCCACGACTAACGAACCTTCTTTCGCCAATTGCATCATTTGCTCTTGTTCGCGTTGTGCGGCTTGGCATAACAGGGACTCTTTCCAGCGATTCATAGTGGTGTGTTCATCATCCGCAGGCGCATGGAATTGCCGTGGTTTGATGAATTGCGCACTGCGCTGCCATGAAGACATGATGTCGTCACGGATGTCATCGGTTTTAGCGAAATTGCTGCTGCCAGCGGTGCTTCCAGTAATGAAGCGATTCCACTGATTTTCGATACTGCGTCGGCGAAGCGACAAGTTATCAGATGTCGCCAATGTAGTGTGCTCCATACGCCTCCTCCTGCGTAAAAGCTTTTATACAGATGGAGAATTGGCCTCCCAACCTTTTCCCAACCTTTTGGGTGGTAGCATCAGACATTGCGGATACTCCTAGCCCATTGCAGCACTAGATTATCACGCAATTTCAAAGATGGAAAGCTCATAATATTTAAATATTCATCCAGCAAAATAAAAAACTTCTCCTACCATTGGATTTTCAATGGAGCTTAATCATAAAGTATTAAATATTTTCAAGCAATTGATTATATTGAATATTTATTTTACAGCCTATTTTTGTTGAATCTTGCAATCTGATTAACAGTTATCTCCCTTTTTAAGCGACTAAATGGTTAAAAGCAGCCAACCTTTTTCCAACCTGTGGCGTTTTAGCATCAGTCGTACCGATAAGGTTTATTTTAAACAACATATCGTTTCGGAGAGAGGAGAACTGACTTATGCGTAAACATACTATCGCCTTGGCGATTACTGCTGCTTTGGCTGCTACTAGTTTCACCACCGCACAAGCGGCAAGCTGGAAAGCGGGTGATTGGGACCTGAGCTTGGGCGGCAACGTTAACACTTATTACAATGTCACCACTTGTGATACAGATAAGCTGAAGTCTGGTGGCACAAAACCCAAGGCTACAATGGCATCTTTAGCTTGCTTCGATGCTGATACAGGTTCGTTCAATGGTAGCAACACTCATAGTGTTTCTAACGGTTTGTTGCCAGCTTCTTTGAACTTTAGTGCGAAAACCAACCAAAACGGTTATGACGTTAGCGGTAATGTCAACGTTTACTACGGCGTGGATTCGCAAGAGGCTAATGCCTTTGCTGGCGATGCACTGGAGTTTTCAACCGTTGATGCACGTCAGGTTTACCTGACTTTTGGCAATGACAAAATGGGGACAGTGAAAGCCGGTCGTGACTTCGGTTTGTTTGGCTTTGACTCTGTTATCGGTGATATGTCATTACAAGGTACTGGCGCGATGTTCACATCCGCAGGCCCTGGTCACACCACGCTGGGTGGCTTAGGTTATGGCTATGTGTACACTGATCGTCTGGCACAAATGAACTGGACAACGCCGAAAACTAAAAGTGGTGTATCGGCAACAGTGGGTGTTTTCAATCCCGTTGACGGTCAACAGTCTGCTGGTGGTGTTGGGTTATTTGATGGTGGTATACCTGTTTCTACGGGTGATGCAGGTCAACCGGGCTTTCACGGTAAGTTGAGCTACGACTGGGATAAAGGCAATGGCGTTAAAGGTCATGTGTCTACCAGTGGTTTGAGCCAAAAAGTGAAGCTGGCTTCTGGCAAAGAATCTGAAATCCAAGGCATTGATGTCTACGGTAAAGTGGACGTGAATAACCTTGGTTTGGCGGCGTCTGCTTACCAAGGCAAAGGCATGGATACTTTAGGTTTGGGCGGCATTATCTATCCGGGCTTTGACAGCACATCCGGTGAAGCGGAAAAAGCCAAAGGTTACATGGCGCAAGCTTCTTACAAAATCAACAAAACCAAGTTGGGCGTGAACTACTCGCAAAGCGAGCAAACCAAGCTGAACAAGGTTAAAAATAACCGTGTTACCTTGGGTGCTTACCACAGCTTAACTGATAACCTCACACTGGTCGGCGAAGTATCCGATCAGAAGAGCAAAATCGCGGGTAACTCCGATAAATCTGGCAGCGTTTCTGTCGGTGCAATGTTCTCGTTCTAATCGCGTTTAAGTAGTTTCAGACTGACTCCTACGTCGTTTAAGCTGGGGATATTCCCCAGCTTTTTTTATGGGAGCATGGCTAATTCACACCAACCTTTCCCCAACCTCCTCTATTTCATAATACAATCTCACCTAAACCCGAAATGAGAAGGAGAGAGTTATGAAAAAGTCACTGAAATGGACAAAACCAGCTTTCAACGAAATGCGCTACGGTTTTGAAATCAATCTGTACATCATGAATCGTTAAGCGACGGTTGATACCTTGTACGTACTGGTTCTTGGTTCTGCTGCGGGTGGTGGATTTCCTCAGTGGAACTGTAACTGCCCGATGTGCAGTGGTGTGCGGACGGGTGACATGGTTGCCCGTTCTCGCACGCAATCGTCCATCGCGGTTTCCACCGATAAAGTGAATTGGGTGCTGGTGAACGCCTCGCCCGATATTCGTACCCAACTCAATGCTAACCATCAACTGCTACAACCTGCTCGCCAATTGCGTGACACGGGCATTGTTGCCGTCATGCTTGCCGACAGTCAGATTGATCACACCACGGGTTTGCTGATTCTGCGCGAAAGCAAACAACCGTTGGAATTGTACTGCACTGATAGCGTTTACGAAGACCTCACTACCGGATTCCCCGTGTTGAACATGCTGCAACATTATTGTGGTGTGAACCGTCATACTTTGGGGCTGGAAGGTGAAGCGTTTAGCATTCCAAAGATTGAAAACTTACGCATTACTGCCGTGGGTTTGAACAGCAAAGCACCGCCGTATTCACCACACCGCCACAATCCCAGCATCGGGGATAATGTCGGTTTTTGGTTTGAAGATACCGCCACAGGCGGCAAACTATTCTATGCCCCCGGTTTGGGCGAAATCGAAGCGCATTTACAACCGTTTTTTGCCAATGCCGACTGCGTGTTAGTCGATGGTACTTGCTGGACGGATGATGAAATGTCACGTCGCCAAGTCGGTTACAAACGTTCGCGGGAAATGGGGCATCTGCCGCAATCCGGTGAAGGTGGCATGATCGAATGGTTGGGCAATTTCCCCCAAGCGCGAAAAGTGCTGATCCACATCAATAATACCAACCCGATTCTGGAAGATACCTCTGTCGAACGCGCTACGCTAAGCGAGGCGGGGATTGAAGTTTCCCATGATGGGATGTTGTTAGAGCTTTAAACAATCCGTTTAGTCAGCGTTAAGAGCACTGACTAAACCGTTTTCTTGAAATATTCCACGCCTGCAATGCCTTCAAAATCATTATCCTGGGTCAGGACGATGGCTTGGTATTGACGTGCAGTCGCGAGAATAATGCTGTCTGCCATTGGCATTTTGTGTTCGGCGGACAGTTTAGCGGCGGTTAATGCCAGTGACGTATCCAAATCAATGACTTGCCCTTGAGACATAATCGCGGCAGCTTGCAGTGCGGCATCTTCCCCACGCTGTTGCAGGACGCGCTTAAACACCTCGAAAATGCTGATCGCGGGCACAATTAAATGCTGTGTATCTTCAATGGCAGCGGCAAATTTGTCCGCGTTCGCACCATCGGCAAAATATTCCAGCCAGCCGCAAGAATCGACCACTTTCATACGCGATCCCCGTCGCGTTCCACAGTGGTATCAATGCCGCGCAAGAATCCGCGCAGTTCTTTTGCCACTTTAAACGGAATCAACTCAATGCGGTTGCCGTAACGCAGCACCTGCATTTTCTGCCCTGCGTGAATCCCCATTGGCTCACGAATCGCACGCGGAATTACCACTTGAAATTTGGGGGAAATGGTTGCCAGTTGCATGGTAAAACTACCTTTTTCATGATGGATGCATAAAGTGTAATACAAGACTACCAGTAAACACAGTTAAAGAAATAGCGTCATACACCCCAGTGCAAAATGTGATTAAACCAACCTTTCGCCAACCCCGCGCCTTTCATACTGTCACTAACCCTTGGGAGAGGAGATTGACACATGACGACAGCTTGGACACCCGCCGAATTTGAACAACAATTGCGCTCAATGGGGCGTTATTATCACATCCATCATCCATTCCAGCAGATGATGTATGAAGGCAAACTCAATGCCGAACAGTTGCAAGGTTGGGTCGCGAATCGCTTTTATTATCAAGTAATCATTCCGCGCAAAGATGCGGCATTGTTGTTTAACTGCCCAGATCGTGAAGTGCGCCGCGTGTGGATTCAGCGCATTCTGGATCATGATGGTGGCCCAGCAGCGGATCACATTTCCAATGGCGGTATTGAAGCGTGGCTGCGTTTGGGCGAAGCGTGCGGCGTACCGCGTGAAGAATTGCTCGACCAGCGTCACGTCTTACCCGGCGTGCGTTTTGCGGTGGATGCGTACATTAATTTCGTGCATCAAGCCGATTGGCGCGAAGGTGTGTGTTCGTCCTTAACCGAATTGTTTGCCCCGACTGCGCACCGCCAACGCCTGCAAAGCTGGCCGGATCATTACCCGTGGATTGAAAGCGCGGGTCTGCAATATTTCCGCAATCGTTTGAGTGAAGCGCACCGCGACGTGGATCACGGTTTGGCGTTAACCATTCAGCATTTCAACACCTATGAGCTGCAACAACGCGCTCTGCAAATCCTCAAATTCAAACTGGATGTGTTGTGGACAATGTTGGATGCGATGTACTTGGCTTACGTGCAAAATATGCCTCCGTACTTTAATGTGGAGGATGCATGAGTAACTTAACCAGCAATACGATTCCTGCATTGGCAGCGGGTTATCGTTTCCAGTGGGAAGAAGTGCAGCAATGCCATGTGCTGCTGTACCCCGAAGGCATGGTGCAACTCAATGAAACCGCCGCCGCGATTCTGTCGTTCTGCGATGGTCAGCGTAATGTCGGTGAAGTGGTTGCGGCTTTGGAAAGCGAATACGAAGCTGAAGGTCTGTATAACGACGTAGCGGAATTCCTGCTCGAAGCCATTGAACACGGGTGGGTGCGTTATGGCTAAAGCACCTCCACCGCTGTGGCTACTCGCTGAAGTCACGCATTCCTGCCCCTTGCAATGCCCGTATTGCAGTAACCCACTGAATTTAGTCCCCAAAAAAGACGAACTCGACACCGAAGGTTGGCTGAAAGTCCTGCATCAAGCCCGCAAAATGGGCGCGGCGCAATTGGGCTTTTCCGGCGGTGAACCGTTAGTGCGCAAGGATTTGGAAATCCTCGTCGGTGAAGCACGTAAATTAGGTTTCTACAGCAACCTGATTACCTCTGGTGTGGGGATGGATGCCGAGCGCGTGGCACGTTTCCGCGAATTGGGTTTGGATCACATCCAAGTCAGTTTCCAAGCCGATGATGCGGTACTCAACGATTATTTGGCGGGTACGGATGCCTTCCAACACAAGCTGGAAATGGCGCGTGCGGTCAAAGCTAATGGCTACCCAATGGTGCTGTGTTTCGTGATTCATCGCCAAAATACGCACCGCATTCCGCAAATGCTCGATTTAGCGGTGGAATTGCAAGCCGATTACGTCGAACTCGCCACCACGCAGTTTGAAGGCTGGGCATTACTGAATCGCGAGCATTTATTACCGACGCTCGAACAAGTGCGCGAAGCCGAACGCATTGCCCACGAGTATCAAGCCAAACTCAAAGGCAAGATGCGCATTTACTACGTCGTGCCGGATTACTACGAAAATCGCCCCAAAGCCTGTGTTGGCGGTTGGGGGCGGGTATTCCTCGCCGTCGCACCCGACGGTTTAGCCTTACCCTGCCATTCCGCCCGCGACTTACCGGGGCTGGAATTGCACAATGTGCGCGATAAAGACTTGGATTGGATTTGGTACGAATCGTCCGCTTTCAACCACTTCCGTGGCGAAGACTGGATGAAAGAACCGTGCCGCACCTGTGACGAACGCGAAAAAGACTTCGGCGGCTGCCATTGCCAAGCGTTCAAACTCACGGGCGACCCCGCGAATGCCGACCCCACTTGCGCGAAATCCCCGCATCATCACTTGATCGAACAAGCGATTGATACCAGCAAACTCGGCACTGCACCCGCCAAACCACTCGTGTTTCGGCAACGCCGCAAAACCATTGCCTAAAGCCGCCTGAAACGACTGGCATTGCGGTGTCACGCCAGAAAAATCATTGCCCGCCAATCACAACTGTTGCGCTGCTCAATGCGGCGCAATACCGTCACGGTTCTGAATGCCGTTGACGATGCAATAACGAGAGGCAAATAGATGACCAGCAATCAACTCCCCGACAGTTCCAATTTTTTCGCGACTATCTTTACCGAAAAATCAAAAGCAGAAATCGCTCAGCTATACGAATCCGCAGGATGGAAACGACGCAAATGCACCTTCACGGATTTTGAAATATCGCAAGATTGGGCATCCATCGTTATTGATGGCAATGACAACATTCTCATGCATGGTGTGGTGGCAGATGTTGAAGATCGCGTTGCTAAGCTAATGACTCCACTACAACAACACGCCATAGCTTATTGCGCTGAATTTTATGATGCTGATGAAAACCTTGAAGCGACTTTTACCTTTCCTTCTTGAAAGAATGGAAAAAGCTTTCCGCACAAGCATTGTCGTAGCAGTTACCTTTGGCACTCATACTGCCGGTGTTTTTCCAGTAATTCACGGTAGATGTGAGAACAATATTGGCTGCCCCGATCCGAATGCACGATGACATTTATCGGGCGTTTGCGTTGGATTGCGCCATGCGCAAGGCCGCACACACCAACTTTTCCTTCTGTCCACTTTGGGCGGTGGGGATCAACCTCCTATCACAACCCCATCTGACGTGATTCCAACCACTCCGCCCGTTTCTGAACAAGGCGGATAATGTCTGCAATCAAGGGGCAATTTCCCACGGCTAATTCGGCAACAACAGGCTGGATATTCGCCAATACGCGCTTACTCAGTGCCAGACTGCGTTTTTGCAATAAGGTGGGATTGATGCCTGCTTCGGCAGCAAAGCGTTGCCAATGACGTTGTTGCACCCATTCTGGGCGGTACTCACCACCAATTGCCATCGCCATGCGGGTATCGAGTGACGGATAAACCGTGGTACACAGCAAGTCGTAGAATGGCGTAAGCTGCAAACGGTTACCCGCCATCAACAACATCGCCAGATTTTTCGCGTGTGCATCGGCATTGCCAATCAGGTAGTTGAACACCACCCAATCCAGCACCTTCAAACGGTCGCGCCCCGGTACAGCCGCGTATTGGTCAATTAAGCGGAAAATATCTGCCAAGTTGGGGCCGCCATCTTTGGCGTATTTCTGGTCTGGCAGCACTCCGGCAAGCTGGCAAAAATCCAGTTGATGCAAACGCTGCACCTGGCCAGTTTGTACCATGCGGTCGTAACGCTCAACCACCAACACAGGTTCGGGTAAGCGCACGACTTCCGACTTGACCGCATCCAGCCCACTCAGCCGCGCTAACCGCAGGCAAAAGGCTTCGTTCAACACCGCATCAGGGAACAACTTTTCTGGCTGAATCGTTGGTTTGAGAATATGCGTTGAAGCCGTCCCGCCCATCGGCAAGCCAAATTGACCCGCCGCGTAATGCACCGGCATTTTGTCCTGCGCTCCTGCTAGGGATAGGCGCAATTCCCCGTGCTGGAACAACAGTGGTAAATGGTCTTTCAGTCGCACCAGATCAGCGCGGATATGTTCAGTGGTGTAGGGTTGATACGTCGCTTGGCGTTGGTGGATTTCGCCTTCCGGCACAAGTGCAAACGCGCCCGCCGCATCTTCGCCAAAGGCTGCCAATTGTGCATACACGTCACCACGCGGCAAGCGTTTGAGTTTCAGGATCACATCCAGTACCGCGCCTTCTGGCAATAGATTGCTGAAAAAGAATAGCACCTTATCACCACGAAACGGCTGCAAACCCAGTGGCAAATGCGGTGTCAGCGGGAAGGCGTGCGAGGCTTGCACCCAACTGGCGGCGTAACAGAAACACAGCTCCCGTGCTTCGCTCCACAACTGCCCGACGGTTTGATCGGCGTACAACACTTGCAACATGCTCAACGCTCCAATGCTGTCAATTGCAGCCCTAATGCCGCCAGCACCCGGCAGGCTTTGCCCAAGGTCACCCCCGGTTTGCCATTTTCAAGCTGGATCACCAGTTCGCGCCCAACGCCGGAAACCAGCGCGAGTTCTTCTTGGGTCATGCTATTGGCAAGGCGGGCGGCGCGTATTTGATCGCCGAGTGCCAGCAGCGTGGGATCATTGCCTGTACTGGCATGACGGCGGCGTTTGCTAATGTCGCTCTTATCCGACATTGAAATCTCCCAAGGCAGAAAAACAGGGAAAGTCTGGTATTTGCTACTTTTTGCCAATCACGGGCAGAAGTCAAGGGAAAGTCTTGTTTGAGCGACTTTCTGAAATGCCGTTTTACAACGCCTGCCGAAACGTCAGGTTGATACGCGCTTCACCCAGCAGCGGATGTTGTCCCGCTTTGAGTGGCGCAATGCCGTGGAATACCAACCGCGCTGCCCCGCCCCACACCACCACATCGCCGTGCAGCAACGCCACTTTCACCGCCTTATCACTGCGCTGCAATCCGCCCCACAAGAACGTTGCGGGCAAACCCAACGACACCGACACAATCGGCGCGGTTAGGTCGTGTTCGTCGCGATCCTGATGCAGTGCCATTTTCGCACCCACTGGATAGCGGTTGATCAGGCAAGCATCCGGCTGGAACGCGAGGAAACCTGCCACGAGTGCTGCGGCTTGCGCCAAGCTGCGGAAATCCGCTGGCATCGCAGGCCACACTTGCCCACTCAGCGGGTCGGTGGCGCTATAGCAGTAGCCTTTGCGGTCGGTGATCCAGCCCGCCGTACCGCAATTGGTCATCGCCACCGACATCGTGTAGCCGCCGGGCGTTTGCATGTGCCGGAACGGGGCTTGGGCAGCAATGGCGTGGATGCCTGCCAGCAAGCTGTCGGTGTGGGCGGTGGCGTATTGGCGCAATACCAGCGCACCGGGGCTTAAGGGTTCAAGCCACGGTTCGGGCGGGGTGTTGAAGAGGTTGAGGTTCATGGGGGGCATTTTAATGGTTTTGGGGGCGGTAGGCTGTACCGATGCAGGATATTTTCGTCACGAAAGCTATCAGCAAAATGCTATATGATGCCGATTATTGAATGTGGACAACAAAAAGTGTAATTCCCTCGCCACTTTTAGCTGTTGGTTATAAGCATCTCGTTAAAGGGTAGTCTGACGATGTACTTGAAATTTACAAAAGAAGATAACATACAAGAAATCTATCATCTTCTGATTGGTGGTATTTGCCCACGTCCCATTGCATGGATAAGTTCGCTAAGTTCAACAGGTGTCGCAAATTTAGCACCCTATTCTTTCTTTACCGTTGCCAGTTGTAATCCGCCCGTACTGAGCATCACTCAGATAAATCCGCGAGACCGCTTGGCAAAAGATACGCTCATCAATTTGCAAGAAACGGGGGAGTGTGTTGTCAATATCGTCAGTGGCGGACAAGTGGATGCAATGAATGCTACGTGCGCTGACTATTCCCATGATGTCAGCGAGTTCGCAATGGCTGCGGTTAAACAAGTAGCTAGTGTATCGGTTTCTCCTCCCGGCGTAATGGATTCAACAATACGCTATGAATGCCGCTTGAGAGACATACTTTCCATTTCAGATTTGCCATCTGGTGGCAAATTAATGCTGCTTGACGTGATTGGGATTCATGTTGATGATCGTATTTTTATCAATGGCGCAATCAATCCCCAATTGATTGATACGGTGGGAAAGATGGGTGGTGATCATTATTCCTATACACGGGAACAGTTTGAATTGGCACGACCATTACTGAAGCAATAGCAAAGAAGCTAGTTAACAGTATGAAAAATCTCAAAGTTGGCGATCAAGCCAAAGCAGCCTGCGAAACCTGCCAAACCTTTACCGGCATTACGTACCAGTTACATGATGTACCGTTCAGCGATGGTAGCGGTCTGACCAAAAATATTCTCGCGGGTGTCTGTGATGTATGCAGCGCGGTGACGATCATTCCCCACCAATCCACGCCTGCCATCTGTAGTACGCTGGCGCAGCAACACAATTTCGTCTAATAAATGCTTAGGTGCTTTCCCATGCAGCTCAAACCCGGTATTAAATTGCTGTCAGAAATCGAAGGAATCGGTGCGACAGCAGAAAAAGGCACGCGCGTGAACGTCCGTTTGAATGGTTGGCTGAGCAAAGGTGAACCCATTGACCAAAACACCCTAAACACATTTATCGTTGGTGGGCGCGTGCTGATACCCGGCATCGAATACGCTGTCGAGGGTATGCGTGTTGGTGGAACGCGGAAGGTAAAAATCAGCCCTCACCTCGCGTACCAGCAGACGGGCGTTCCCGGCATCATTCCCGCCAATGCCGTACTCATCTATGAAATTGAATTGCTTGGTGTTGAGTAAATACCGTAATCCTTATGATTGATCATCAAAAATTCCAGTCCCTAGTCCAGCAGCTTTACACCACCGTTAATGCGTTGGAAGATATGTTTCCGGGGCGACAGTGTAGGATTTCGTAGCCAGCCAACCCATGCAGTCACACCTGCCTAATATCAGCCGCCAGCACCGCAAGTTCCGCTGCATCCCCACCCAAATGCTCAAAGGCAAAGGGATTCAGGAACTGTCTTCCCCACAGCAATTGCCGATCGACCGCCGATAATTCCGCCTCATCACAGACCGCAAGCCAATGGTTGCCAATGCTATGCAATTGTTGCTCGACCACGGCGATTGCCTGCTGCCGTTCCAGCAAAAAATGATGGGCGGCATCAATACACCCGGCAATACGGCTCATGCGGTTATTGCCCGCAATCAGCATCGCCTGTGTCGCTTCATTACCCGTGCGCCCTTGTGGGCAAATGTCATACGCAGGCGTAAGCGTGAGCATTTCACCATCCCAAAACGCGGCATGGTTACGGGCATGGTCATCCGTATTGCCGACGAGAATATTGAACACCAAGCGGGCAAACAATTCGCGCAAAGTACTTGTCGGGTCAGTGAAACGGTGGCGCACCAATTCCGCCAAATCTTCATAGCTGGCATAACGCGCCAGCATTTCATCCAACCCAAACAGCGTCAGCGCGGAAACCATGATTTTACGCTGCCAGCCATCCTGCGCATGAAAGCGGTCAAAACGCTCAATCAGCAATACATCTTTGCCCAGCGCCGCAGCCAGTTCCACCTGCGCCACTTGTAGCCCCGTCAACTGTGCCAAGCGCATCGCAATGAATTCACTCTTGACGACGTTGTACCAATCGGTCGAAGCAGAAAACTTGGCAACCAGCTTACGCCTGCCATCTTCCAACAAGGCTTTGGGACGCGCCCCGCCGATGGAACTGCCATGCTGCAAGGCTTGCCCTAATTCTGGGCTTAAGGGTATGCCTTGCTCCACCCGTGCGGCGGATTCCAGCAATTCCTCCAGTGTTGCCATCGGGCTGGAACGTGGTACGTATTCCGTCGCTGATGCCTGAAAATCCAACGCGCCAATCCGGTCAGAACCGGACTCCAGTAAATAGGTCAGTTCGTCCAGTTGCGCACTGTCCGCCGCCGCACCGCGTAAGCCCAGTTTGCGGTTGAGGATAACGCGCCGTCCCCACGCATCCGGGGCAGCATCACGGATACACCCCGGCATATCGGCATTCGTAGGCATTGGAAGTACGCCCGCTTGCAAGGGTAACTCTGGCGCATACAGCGGAATCGCTCGTGGATTGCCCAAGTAACCTTTGCCGTAGTTGAAGCGTAGGCGTTTACCGTCGGGTGTCAGCCTGCCCGCCACCACAGGCGCGGTAGCCTGCGGCAACCAGACCCAAACAAATGCTTCTTTGTAGCCCTTGGTATCAGAAATCATCCTCTACCTCCTGCCTATCGGGGTGGGTATGTTTCGGCAACAACGCCAATAACTCGCTGGCGTGACTGATTTGCCGATTTAACTCGGCACTATCCGCATCAAACAGACGCACGCCGACCAATGCCGCCACTTCAAACACCAAGCCGATCGCCACGCCCATATCGCCGCTTTCAATTTTTTGCAGGGTGGAACGGGAAATTCCGGCGCGTTCGGCAAGCGCGTGTACTGTCCATTTGCGCCGCTTGCGTCCAAGGCGGATTTGCTGACCGAGCAACTGGCTGGCGGCGATGGTGTAACGGGAATAGGTTCGGGGTTGTGGCATAACGACCATAATAGTAGCCATATTGGTGAAATATGACTGTTATTATACTCAAATTATGCTTTCCGTACACAGCAGCGACACCGACCCAATCGGCACGGTCAGGTGTCAAGCCTCGACAGAGCGTTTACCCAGAATCGCCGCATAGTCACGCTAACTACTGCAATTGCTCCCCCAGCAAGCGCAATCCCACCACTTCCACACCCTCGCCAATTGGGTAGCGTTCGTTGCCCGGATACACCAGCAAACGTTTGGCGGGTTGCAGGTCATCACACGCCTGATAAAACCCACGGCGCGGCTTGGCTGTGGCTGAGCGTTTGATCAGATTGCGCGGCAAACCTCGTTCTTCAGGGCGGGGAGGATTAGTGCGGGTGGCGGAGCCGCCCTATGTTCGCGGGTTAATCTGCCAAGCAACACCGTTTAGCACATAAATCCACTCTCATCCATGCGATTGTTGGCTACATTCGGAGAATGCAACGACTCCAAGCCTTCAAATACGAACTCAAGCCCGACGGCGCACAACAGCGTCTGTTGCGTTGTTACGCGGGTTCGTGCCGCTTCGTTTACAATAAGGCGTTAGCGTTGCAGCAAGCGAATCATGAAGCGGGTGAAAAATTTATCGGTTACGTGGCAATGGCAAAACACCTGACGGCATGGCGCAATGGCACAGAGACCCCGTGGCTGAAGGATTCCCCCGTTCATCCCCTGCAACATGCGCTGAAAGATCTCGACAAAGCTTACCAAAATTTCTTTGCCAAACGCGCTGATTTTCCGCGTTTCAAGCGCAAGGGCAGCGGTGACAGTTTCCGCTACCCTGATCCCAAACAAATCAAACTTGACCAAGGGAACAACCGTGTTTTCCTGCCCAAACTGGGCTGGATACGCTACCGCAACAGCCGCGATGTGTTGGGGGAATTGCGTAATGTCACTGTGTCCGGCAAAAACGGCAAGTGGTATATCAGCATCCAAACCCAGCGGGAAGTGGAGCAATCTATGTCCAGCACTACTACTATCGGTATCGACTTGGGCATAACCCGTTTTGCCACGTTCTCGGATGGCAGCTACATTGCCCCGCTCAACAGCTTTAAAATTCAACAAGCCAAGCTCGCCAAATACCAACGGCGCATGGCACATAAACAGAAATTCAGCAACAACTGGAAAAAGGCGAAAGCCAAGGTTCAAAAAACGCATATACAAATCGCCAACGCTCGCCGCGATTTCCTGCACAAAGCGACGACTACGATCAGCCAAAACCACGCGCTCGTGTTCATCGAAGATTTGCAGGTAGGCAATATGTCCCAATCAGCAGCAGGTACGGCAGAAAACCCCGGCAAGAACGTGGCGGCAAAGTCTGGCTTAAACAAAGCCATTCTCGATCAAGGTTGGGGTGAATTCCGGCGGCAACTCGATTACAAACTGGCATGGAATGGCGGCATGTTGTTCGCTGTTCCCGCCCACTATACCAGCCAAGAATGCCCCGAATGTCATCACGTAGCAGCGGATAATCGCCAAACTCAAGCACGGTTTGTGTGCGTGAAATGTCATTATGAAAATCACGCCGATCATGTCGGTGCGATCAATGTTAAAGAGCGGGGACACCGCTTGTTAGCCTGTGGAGATGTGGCGTTAAGCCGCTCGATGAAGCAGGAACTCGCCGAAGTAAGTCAGCTATCTAGCTGAATGCAGTAGGAATCCCCTTCCTATAGGGAGGGGAAGATGTCAAGTCACAACGTTTTCTGGACACAACGAGCCGGAATGCTCGCCACTGTCATGCAACGGATTAGCGACTGATATTTCGGTCAACCAACATTGCCTGTTCAATACGTTTGCGGAAGCAAAAGCAGCCATAGAACGTGGATTTTTCAAGAATTCCGAACCGGGGCCGTATCGGATTTTCGCGGTTTACACGATTTTGTAAGGTAAACAGCGTGTTTCGGGTGTCGAAGAGGTTGATGTTGACGGTTATAAACACGAATGCGGGCGTTATTAGTGAGTATTTTTTACCAACTTATGATAGAGTTTCAGGCAATTCGTCAAGCATTGGCGACAACTCAACACAAGCCATACCAATCATAAAAACACGCGACTGACCCTATGCTGGTTTCGGCGCAGCAGGGCGGTAGCGTGTCAGCGATTCCTCGTATGGCATCGGTGTATGTACGGCAGGCTTGAATCAGAAGGCAGCAACGACAATCCCAGACTAGGCGAAACGCTCGGCGAAGCAGATAGGTGGCGTGTGTCCACCGATTGATCGGATGCTGTATCTACCAGTGTTAGATTTTCAAGAGTATATGTAGTGGATAACTTTTTATATAGAAATCCTTGGGTACGCGCTTTAATACCCTTAGTACTCATAGCTATTACAGGCGTTACTAGTAGTTCTTTAGTAGTGGAAATAGCTAGTGGAACAACTATAAACTGGCTTGAGATGCCCAAAAAATTATCATTTTACATACTTATTATTTCAATTTTATCAACCTGCATCTATCAAGTTCTAGTTATAAAAAATGACAACAAAATTCTTAAAGAGCTTACTCCTCAACAGTTTGAGGCAATCCTGAGAAATGAAGTTATACATGATGCGGCAGATGCAGTGCGGCGACTTATAAAGAAGGGAAATGTTCAAGAACTTAAAAAAACCACAGAATCATTTAAAGAACTATTCGGGGAGAGAGTTCAATGAACGTTTTTACAACTGAACAATTTAATAAGGAAGTTAAGGATTTCTCTCATAATGACCAACAAGTGATTTTTCGAGCCTTCCAAAAAGCATCAGAAATGACAAAAGAGCAACTTTTCTCAACAGGTAAAATCTCGTATAGTTTAGATGGAGATGAAGAAATATTTATAATAAAAGAAGGGAAAATAAGAATTTATTGCATTATTGAGAAATCATTCGAACAAGATTTTGAAGAAAGTTTAGTTTTCATTGCATTAGAGAGACAAACAGATAAGAGAAGCCACTTTTCACTTCGACTTCATAAATCAATTGATAACTTAAGAAATTAGTAAATTTAACAAGTGTGTTGATGACGGACGTGGTGACAGACAGCTAGCGACTCCGACCGACTTTACTCCCCGCAGTACCCAGCCAAAATAAAACGTCAGAGCAAGAAAATGGCCGACCACAAAAAACAACATTATGTCCCTAAATTTTATTTAAAGAGCTTTTCCAAACACGATAAGAAAAAAACAATTAATTTAATTAATATAGAATCAGGGCGGATAATTGAAAATGTAAGCATAGCGAATCAATGCTATGAAGATTATTTTTATGGAAATGATTTAAAAATAGAAAAAGCATTGGGGCTTATTGAAACAAGAGTCGCTATGCTCTTCAGTGAAATCATAGATCAGAAAAAACTTCCAGAATATTTAAGCAGCACACATTTTGAGATTTGTATTTATATTATTTTGCAGCATACCAGAACATTAATGGCAAAAATAGAAATGGAAGATAGCCTAAGGAAAATACTAAATCATATTATTGAGACTCATATAAAATACAAATATCCAGAAGAAGATATTAACAATATCAAGAATTCATTTTCTATTAATTTTAATAATACACCCAAGCTTATAATCAAATCAACATTCCCAATACATTTATTGTTGTCTAATCTAAAGACACACTTGGTCGTTAATGCCACGCACAAAGAGTTTATTACATCCGATAATCCTGTTTTCACATATAATAGTTATCTTGTAAAAAATAAAAGTATTGACTCATCTGGGTTATCATATTCTGGGTTGCAAATATTTATCCCATTGGCTGGATCAGTATTGCTTTGTCTCTATGATGACAAAATATATAAATACGGCTCTAAAAATGGCAGTATAACATATATTGATAAAGTATCTGATGTTGATATGTTTAATAAAATTCAATTCATAAACTGCTTACATAATATATATTGCGGAGAAAAATTCAGTGTATCCGAATTCACAAAGCACCTTGCGCTACGCAAAACATACAAGTCTCGGAATAAATTCATTATTAACGAAGAAGAAATAAACAACGATTCTATTCAGCAATTGATAGAAACTATAAAAAAAGATGTAGATATTGACTTTGAAACAAGTTTCATAAAAATAAGAAGCAAACCTAAGAAAGTACCAATTAAAGAAAGAAAGCTTGAATTAAGAGATGCAGAACTTACAATGCATGTAACTAAATTTACTGAACAAATTAGAAAGGGCAAATATAACATTCTCGAATTCACTAAATACTTAAAAGATTTAAATAATGCGGTTTCTAATTATCATTGGCTTAGTTCATAATTAGCCCGAACAAACACATCGACAACGGACGCGGTAACAGCCCACGATTTTTAATTTCTACTCCCCGCCATACTCATCAATTCAAACATTAGATGATTAAAGAATATCAATTTACCGACATATATACTCTCCTCTCTTTAGTTGATAGAGCCGTAGACTATGGAGAAGAGTTTTGGAATTTTGATGAAGAATATTTCATTAATTCCTCAACCAATTTTTCAAAAGATACTCTGCTTCATCAATATATTGTCATTACTGCATTTAATTATCACCTTGGCTACTTTCGCAAAAACTCTGATCTCGTAGATGAAGAAACACTTAAATATTGGCTTTCTCTTTTTGAAGATTATAAAGTAAACCCACCTTCTTTAAAAATCGAAGAATCAGAAGAATGGTTAGAGAAAAATACAAACGAATTTATAAATCTCTTCGATTGTATGGCGAATGAGGCATTTCAGATACTATTTCTTAACCGAAATTTTCTAATAAAATTTAATCAATTGGTCACAGAAACCGTTAAAGCCATAAAATACCCAAGCGAGTCATTAACAAACAAAGAGACAATAAAAAGAAAACCAATTCCTCAATGGGTTAAAAACTCAATATATCATAGAGATAAAGGAAGATGTGTTTTTTGCAATACTGACTTGACTGGATTGGTCAATACTCTTACATCAAAAAACTTTGACCATATTGTTCCACTTGACCTTTATGGCGTTAATGATCCCTGCAATATACAACTTACCTGTGAGAGATGTAATAAGAGCAAATCAAACAGAGAAGCTTCAACTAGCTCTAAATATCAATCATGGTGGTAAAATTAAAATCATCTAATGAGAATATCGACGACAGACGCGGTGACAGCCCGCGACTCCGACCATTCGCCGCGCCCGTCATATTGACGTTATGTTTAAAAAGAGCCATTCAACAATGAGCAAAAGCATTTTTCATATACCTAATAATGAAAATATTAATGTTGAGTTTTCTTTTTTCGGGGTTCATGTATTAAGCAATCCAAAAAACTTAATCATTCATATTTTAACGAGTATAGAAGATTTTGATTCTGCATCTGAAAGTGCTCGTTACAGCAGACCAAAATTACTTATTACACTTGGAATTTTGAGTTTTTTTACAGGGAAAAACTACTCTGTATATCAAGTGGAAAGCTCTTCATCATCAAAGCTCATTGAAGAAAGCTTTATCAATAATAAAGATCGTGATTTCTCATTTATTACAGAAAATCATGACCACAGTGAGGATATTAAAAAAGTTTGCGAAAAAATAGACTCTGAAGCATTACAAAAAAACACTTTATTATTTTCTTTATTGGATCGTTGGAGAAAAGCTCAATATCAAAATAAAGAAAGTGAGGGGCAAGGTTTATTCGAAGATGAATCATTATTGTCATATTTCCATGTTCTAGAACTCTTAGTCAGCGAATATCAAGAAATACAAAAGAAGGAAGCTGAAGACAAGTTCTCAACTTTTTTAGAGTCATTATTAGAAAGCACTTATAAATTTAGAGGAGTAGCACTACAAAACAAAACACAAGAAAAATTTAAAAAACTTAAAGACATTTTTCTTGGTTCAGATATGTTAACTATAGGATCAAAAATTAATTACATGTTAGCATCTATGGGCATGTTGAATCATAAATTACAATATGTTGTGGAAGAGTTAATACAAGCTAGGAATGCAATTGCTCATGGCAGACAAGTATTCAAGGATAAACTAATATGGCCATTGCCACCTTTTTTTATGCTTCACCAACATCACCTTGACCTAGTGTCAATTGTTGAGATCTTATCAGCTCGTACTATAGCCAAACACTATGGACTAAGTGTTTGGGCAGATGAATGGGACTCTGTTCTCGAATACCTTCCCCCACCAGTAGATATAGTTAAAAATTTCATTAAAGAAAATAAATTTATAGGATTATCACCAGATCAATATTTCTCAGGAACAGTTGATGATGTAACGCCTTACAACATATTCCGCTGCTATTTAAAAAGTAAAATTAGATTTGAAGAAATGGAAACTTGTCTATCTGATCTTATTGAAGCAGTTGAAGCAGTT
The DNA here is from genome assembly GCA_039797295.1 of Pseudomonadota bacterium. GTDB lineage: Bacteria > Pseudomonadota > Gammaproteobacteria > Thiotrichales > Thiotrichaceae > Thiothrix. The sequence continues at coordinate 54,825 of JBDKID010000012.1, forward strand.
GAAGTAACAGAAGAAAACTCAGAAGAGATACTTTATATATCAATAATATTAGCAGATTCAAAAAGCGAAAAAACAAACGCAAAATGTAGATTTTTTATAAATCATATAAATAACAACAAAATGTATAATTCATTAAATATAAAAGACTATTTAAGGTTTTTGGAATACAATAATGTAAAACCTAAATACTTTAGAGAATGGATCGAAAATAGTTTATATCTGAATAAAACATAGCAAGTGGTTCGACGACGGACACGGTGACAGCCCGCGATTTTAACAACTTACTCCCCGCCGCGCCCGCTACACGAGACATTGAGGCTATAGAAAAACCTAAGCCCCACCGAGCCTTGGCACTGCACCTTAACCCACCATTTCCCCTCACCCCGCCATCATCCCCAACGGCACTGCCCACAACTTCACCCCGTCACTCTCCCCAAACGGCAACACCCGTTCCCCGCCATACAACACCATCCCCTGTACCACCCGCCCCGGATTCAGCCCGATAAAATAGCTGATAGGCCGGAAGTCCGCCGGGGTAATAAATCACTTGTCTCCTAATGCCATTGGTTGGCAAAATAGCCCAACATTCCTATTTTTTCAACGATATAGACACATTAATCGAAGACTTTTTGCTAGAGGTGGATAAATGGAAAAGCGTACATTAACCATCACATTGCAACCTGATTGGAAAGCTGCACTGCGTGCAGCAGGAAAAGCCACACAGCGCGGAGGATACCAAGGTGAGTTTCTTAATTTTGAGTCACCCGGCATCTTTTTTTCCCGCCTGAGCGAACGCCGCTGGGCAATCATCAATGCCCTACAGGTGACGGGGACAATGGGAGTGCGAGAACTGGCACGGCATCTACAACGGGATGTGAAGCGCGTCCATGAAGATGCTCAGGCGTTGGTTGAATTGGGCTTGATTGAGCGTGACACCAAAGGCGCATTGACCTGCCCTTATGCGGATATTCATGTTGATATGCACATTGTTCCCAATTTACAAGCAGCATAAAAACTCACTGAGTCACCACGATGGCAACGTCGGGAAGAATCCGAGTCTAATCCCTATTCTTCCCTGACTCGTTGTTTATCCTCACCCCGCCATCATCCCCAACGGCACTGCCCACAACCTCACCCCGTCACTTTCCCCAAACGGCAACACCCGTTCCCCGCCATACAACACCATCCCCTGTACCACCCGCCCCGGATTCTGCCCGATGAAGTAGCTGATATGCCGGAAATCTGCCGGAGTCACGCTATGCGCCGCCTTCACTTCCAGCAGCACCAGCCCTTTGCCGTTATACAGCACAAAGTCGATTTTCTTGCCATCACTGGTGCGGTAAAAGCTCAAATCCACTGGCTGCGCCGCGTAAGTATTCGCCTTCACCAATTCACTCAACACTATGGCGGTTTAACAATAACCTAACAATGGTATAGGTTGATAACCTAAAGATTGTCTGTCACAGCCCGCGAGTATCCCCTCGTCCCCAGCCGACAAACTGGCGCACTCTTTGCGCACTTTGAAAGCTCTACCTGCCTGCTAATGACACAATTCCTGCTCACGCCTTGGTCGAAAAAGTCGATGGATTCCAGCAAGCTAGGCATTGCCCTAGCTACGTTGTGTGTGTTACGGCAACGATAAAAGTCAAAGAAAGCCAACCTTTTTCCAACCTGATCTTAGTTAAGCTGCTATCCAGTACCTGCAATAGCATTGGGAGGCGTTGCGGGGATTCCTTGGCATATTGGCATACAAGCTGGAGAGGAGATTCCATTTATGAAACAAGAGCGTTCATTTCGTAAGTTATTACTTACGTTAGCGGTCGGTTGCGCACTCAGCGTGGGCGCGGTCAATGCTGCACCAGAAGCAGCACCCGCACCAGCGGCAGCACCGGCTGTAAAATCTGTACCGATTACTGATCAAGACATCACTGATGATGCGAAAACCACGAACGATGTCGTGAGTTATGGTATGGGTTTGCAAGGTCAACGTTTCAGCCCTTTAGATAAATTAAATGCTGATACCGTGAAGGGCTTAGTTCCCGCCTACGTTTTGTCTTACGGCGATGAAAAGCAACGTGGTCAAGAAGCACAGCCATTGGTTGCTAACGGTAAAATCTTCGTAACAGCTTCTTACTCTCGCGTATTTGCGGCTGATGCCAAAACCGGTGAAGAACTGTGGCAATACGACCACCGCTTACCAGATGGCATCCTGCCTTGCTGTGACGTGGTAAACCGTGGTGGTGCGTTGTACGACAACCTGTTCATTTTCGCCACACTCGACGCGCAACTGGTTGCTCTGGATCAAGAGACCGGTAAAGTCGTGTGGAAAGAAAAAATGGAAGACTACAAAGCGGGTTATTCCAACACAGCAGCACCGATCATTGTTAAAGGTAAAGTCATTACCGGCGTATCCGGTGGTGAATTCGGTATCGTGGGTAAAGTTGAAGCTCGCGATGCGAAAACCGGCAAACTGGTTTGGTCACGTCCGACTGTTGAAGGCCACATGGGTACTTTGAACGGTAAAGACAACGGTATTACGGGTGAACAAGGCAAAACCTGGCCGGGTGACTTGTGGAAAACCGGTGGTGCGGCAACGTGGTTAGGCGGTACTTACGACGCTGAAACGGACAGCTTGTTCTTTGGTGCGGGCAACCCAGCACCGTGGAACTCGCATTTACGTCCGGGCGACAACCTGTACTCTTCCTCTGTACTGGCGATCAACCCTGATGATGGCAAAATCAAATGGCACTACCAATGGACACCGCACGACGGTTGGGACTTTGACGGTGTAAACGAATTCGTTTCCTTTGACCTGAAAAAAGAAGATGGCACAGTGATCAAAGCGGGCGGCCATGCTGACCGTAACGGCTTCTTCTATGTCTTGGATCGTACTAACGGTAAGTTGATTAACGCGACACCGTTCGTTAACCAAATCACTTGGGCGAAAGGCATTGACCTGAAAACGGGTCGTCCTGAATACATCGACGAAAACCGTCCGGGCGCACCAGAAGGTGAAGGTAAAGGGAAATCCGTATTCTCTGCACCATCCTTCCTCGGTGGTAAAAACTGGATGCCAATGGCATACAACCCCGGCACTGACCTGTTCTACGTTCCAGCTAACGAATGGGGCATGGACATCTGGAATGAGCCAATCAGCTACAAAAAAGGCGCGGCTTATTTAGGTGCTGGCTTCAATATCCGTTCACTGAACGAAGATTACATCGGTGCACTGCGTGCGATTGACCCGAAAACCGGCAAAATCGTCTGGGAAGCGAAAAACTACGCTCCATTATGGGGTGGTGTGTTGACCACCGCCGGTAACTTGGTCTTTACCGGTACACCAGAAGGCTACCTGAAAGCGTTTGACGCGAAAACAGGTAAAGAACTGTGGAAATTCCAAACCGGTTCTGGCGTGGTTGGCTGCCCAATCACCTGGGAACAAGATGGCGAACAGTTCGTTGGCGTACCCTCTGGCTGGGGTGGTGCAGTTCCACTGTGGGGTGGCGACGTCGCTAAACGTATCAAAAACTTGAACCAAGGCGGTAGCCTCTGGGTCTTCAAACTTCCGAAAACTTCCTAATCCTGTGCTAGTGCGGGGTGATTTTTTCACCCCGTGACTACGATAACGGGGGCGGGCTTTGCTTATATTGAAGGTATGTAATATGCAAATCGCAAAACGTTCTTTTTCTGCTGTTTTGACAGCACTGGCTCTGGTTGCCGCTACCAATGCATTCGCACACGGTGATGTAACTCCGCAACCCATCGACATTACAGGGTTGGAACCACTGAAAGACAATAAAGTTTGGGTAGACACTAACCCGTATTCTGGGAACGAAAAAGCCATTGAAATCGGACACCATGCGTTTGCGCAAAACTGCGCACGTTGCCACGGTATTGATGCGGTTTCTGGTGGTATTGCCCCTGACCTGCGTGAAAGATTACCATTGGGTCAAGAAGGCGATGACCTCTTCAAAGAGCGTATGGTGAATGGTGCGATCCGCAACGGCATTACTTACATGCCTAAGTTTGACGGTGTGGTAGCGCAAGAAGGTCTGTGGGCAATCCGCTCTTGGTTAGAAAGCGTTTCTGTTGACGCACCGAAAAAAGACGACGCAAAACCAGCAGATGCAAAACCGGCTGATGCTGCGGCGAAACCTGAAGAGAAAAAAGACGACGCGAAACCAGCAGATGCAAAACCGGCTGATGCTGCGGCGAAACCTGAAGAGAAAAAAGATGACGCGAAACCAGCAGATGCAAAACCGGCTGACGCTGCGGCGAAACCTGAAGAAAAGAAATGATTTCGTACCCCTTGCCTTTTAGCCTTGTTAGGCTAGTAAGCATTCCTAAAGAGGATAGGCGTGCTTGTTTCGCTCACTAATCGAGAGTGGAATAATGGGGCAAGGGGTTTATTCTATGTAGGAGGAGGAGAAACCATGAAATTAACAGCGTTCTGTGCATTGGGCTTGAGCACACTGTTATTTGCCGCACCTTTGCATGCAGGCAATCTGAGTGACGTAAAGTCCAAAGGTGTGCTGAGTGTTTCCCTGTATAAAGATTTCCCACCGTATTCGTTTGTCGCCGATGGTAAGCAGCAAGGTGTGGATGTCGATATTGCTGATGCTGTGGCACAGAAGCTTGGTGTTAAAAGCGAAATCCGTTTAGTCGGTGCAGACGAAAACGTTGAAGATGATTTACGCAATAATGTGTGGAAAGGTCATTACCTCGGTGGTGGTGTTACCGACATTATGTTGCACATGCCCGTGGATAATGCGTTCTCGCAAAAAGTGGATAAGGTCAAATTCGTAGCACCTTACCAAGTGGAGCAAGTCGCGTTTGCGTTCGACACCAATAAAGTCGGCAAGCAACCCACGTTGGCGAACTTCATGAGCGACCCGATTGGGGTTGAAATTGATACCTTGAGCGACTTGTACTTGTTACAAGCCATGCAAGGGCAGATCAGTAAAAATATTCATCACTACGAAAACCTCACCAAAGCGGCGGACGCACTGAAAAAAGGCGAAGTCGCAGGCATTATGGGGCCGCGTGGTGAGTTGGAAGGTATTTTGGCAACCCGCCCTGACAACATCCAAATTCAAGGTTTAGTCACACCCGGTTTAGCGCGTAACAACTGGGCAATGGGTATTGCCATCAAAGCCGATAACGAAGAGCTTGCCAAAGCTGTGGATGGCGCAATGGCAGAGTTGGTGAAAGACGGCACGGTGAAGAAGATTTTTGAAACACACAAAGTCTCTTACTACCCTGCGGCCGAACCGCCTTCCGCGACTCCAGCAACAGCACCCGCAGCACCTGAAGCGACACCCGCGCAGAAGTGAGGTTTTATGATCAGGCATGGCAGATGGTTAGCATTCTGCCTGCTCTGTCACCCAGCAGTAGCAGCAGAACCCGACCCGCTCAATTCCCCGCAATGGGGGACAATGCATGAGCGTTTTCTCAATAATGAACCCTATACCTTTGACCATAAGGTAACGGTTGAAGCCCCGCCCGATGCGGAAGATTCCCTCAACGTTCCGATTGCTTTTCAAGTCACCGACCTTAAAGATGTGCAAGAAATCCAAGTGCTTGCCGATCTTAATCCCATTCCGCATGTTCTCACGTTTCGCCCTAAAACCATTGCGCCGAATCTCGCGTTTCGCATGAAACTGCAACAAGGCAGCCCGATTCACGTGGCGGCAAAAACTGCCGATGGCGTGTGGCATGTGGGGGGGGTATTCGTGAATGCCGCAGGTGGTGGGTGTACCTTACCCAGCATGGGTACGTCTAGCGGCGATTGGACGAAAACCTTGGGTAAAGTTGCGGCGAATGTTTGGCAACGTGACGGCAATAACCGTTTGCGCATTCGCGTGATGCACCCAATGGATACCGGATTAGCCAACGGTATTCCGACCTTTCACATTGAAACCCTGAAGGTGTTGGACGACAAAGGCGAATTATTGGCGGAAATCGCAACCTTCGAGCCGATTAGCGAAAACCCGATGCTGAGTTTGGATGTGGGGAAACACACGACTTTCAAACTGGAAGGGCGTGACAATAACGGCAATAAGATTGCGGCGGAGGTTGTACCATGAAAACGTGGTTATTCGCCGCATTATTAGTCAGCAACACGGTGTTGGCTGATGGTTTTGATTACCCGATGCAACCGCAGCCAGTCGCATCCGATACCTATGTGATTGAGGGGAAGACCGAGGATTTTTCCAAGCAAAACGGCGGTTTTATCGTCAATACGGGGTTCATTGTCACGAAGGATGGCGTGGTGGTGATTGATACGGGCGTTTCGCGCCGTTTCGGTGAGCAACAACGCACCGCGATTGAAAAGCTCACGGGTAAGAAGGTCGTGCGCGTGTACATTACCCACCATCATCCTGATCATTTTTTGGGTGATCAAGCCTACGCGGATGTGCCGATTTACGCTTTGCCCGCGACACGCGATAACATCAAAGTGCAAGGCGAGGCGTTCAGCGACAATATGTACCGCATGATTGGCGATTGGATGCGCGATACCCGCGTTACCCCACCGACGCAAGCGGCTAGTGCGGGCAAGGAAATCGTGGGTGGGCATGAGTTGGAATTACTCGCTTTGCAAGGGCATACCTCCGGCGATTTGGCGATTTTTGACCACACCACGGGCGTGTTGTTTGCGGGGGATTTGGTGTTCAATAACCGCGCTGCCACCACGCCGAATGCGACGATTGCAACGTGGTTACAAACGTTGGATGCGTTACAGGCGTTACCCTTCAAAACCCTTGTGCCGGGGCATGGCAAAGTGACCAACGATAAAGCCCCGATTGCGCAAACCCATGCGTATCTGGAATGGTTGGAAACCACGCTGAAAAACGGCGCGGAACAGGGTTTGGACATGAATGAAGTCATGCAAACGCCGATTCCCGCGCCGTTCAACGACGTGGCATTGGCGCAGCACGAATTGCGGCGTTCGGTGGCGCATTTGTATCCGGCATTGGAAACAGCGGTGTTGAAACCCGCCAAGCAAGACTAATGCGCGGCTGGTTGGGGTGGCTTTTTGCACTGAGTTTGTTGGGCTGTCATGCTGATAGCCCACAGTATGGTAATGCCGATTGCCCGCGCACGTCGGATATGCCGCCCGCTTTGAAAATGGAACATTATCGTGGTGCAACGCCAGCGTGTGTGCCGAATGCCAGTACCTTAACCACCACCGATTTGCAGCGTTTGCAGGCGGAACAATCGCCTGTGTTGATTGACGTATGGGCGATTCTGCGCCGCGTCGATGAAGGTTTCGGCAATATGTGGCTGCCCAATGAAACGCATGACAGCTTACCCAATAGCGTGTGGCTGCCAAATGTCGGTTACGGCAAGCTCGAACCCGACATCGAAGCCTATTTCCAGCGCGAACTACAACGCTTAAGCAATGGCGACAAAGCCAAGCCTTTGGTGTTTTTCTGCGTCGCCGATTGCTGGATGTCGTGGAATGCCGTGCAACGGGTACGCGATTACGGTTATACCCAAGTGTATTGGTACAAGCTTGGCGTGGATGGCTGGAAAGAAGCCGGACTGCCGCTAGTGGCGGTCAATCCGGTGGCTATGTGAGTCAGTTAAGCAACGGATTGTTGGGCAAATTCGGTAATACGCACTTGATCGTTAATATCCAGCATGTAGATGCCAAGCTCTTCGATTTGTACGCGGGTTTCCTCAAAGGCTTCGCGTAAAATACCATCATTGTGCTCAGGTGCTTGATAAGTAAATAGTGTTTGTTCAGGTGAGGCTTTTTTCATCCGAAACAATTGCTGCATGGTCGTCATCCATTGCAAACCATGATCCACTAATGGTTTAGATTGTGTATGACGAAAATGGATTGGTTTGATAATCGTTGGGTTTTGCCGATCACTCACAAAGGGTAAACGAACCTCATACCATTCATTGCCAACTTTACGTTCTTTGAAGCGTTGCGCTATTTGGTGTGTTTTTAAGAGATGAGCGATGCTGTCACGCATTCGTTCCTCATGTCCTACCTGATGTGCAAAGCTGTGGTGAACATAATGCGCAAATAATTCATCAACGGTTAGCTCTGGATTTTCTGTAAAACGCACATGATGAGTGCTGTATTGAATAATGCCTTCGCGTGGACGTACCAATTCATCATAGATTGCATCCGGTTTGGCAAAAGTCGTGACGATAGACTGAATACGTTTTAGTTCTTCACGCACCAAGCGCACGGTATCTTGAAAGATCGTTTTATCCAGTGTGTTGAAAAATTGTGTTACTCGCCCGTAATGATTAGCCGCTAATAAACGGAAGGTAAATGTGCGGGATTTTGGCGCATACAAAACAATACCAATGTTGGCGAACTCCTGCGTTTCAGCGTAGGGCTGAAAGCGGATTATGTTGTACTTACATGCTTGTTTCATTGCATTAGCCTCGTCCAGATTGCACCTTGTGCATCATCCTGTAGTTGCCGGAATGTGGCTTCTGGATCAAATAGCCCATATTCCTCGTTTTGTTTACACCATTCTGTTGGTAAAGCATTCAATGCCAACGACCAGATGTTGAGTGCGGCTTGCATTTTCTGCTCATACTCCCCACGTATCAAGAAATCATGCAGGATTTCGAACATTTCTTCTTTGAAAATGTGAGTTTCCAGAAATGTGCTTGTGCTGAAAGTGTTGTCAAAGATTAGATTATGATCAATGACATACAAAGTATTCTCACTCCATATGAGGTTAGGATTACCACCATATTCTGTCAACGTTCGGTCTTCATTCCGCACCCAGGCATCAAACATCAGCACATTGCGCCGCAATTGTTTATCGACTTGCGGTATCAAGTCATACCTTAGTTCGGAACAGAGCGGAATGTATTGAGATGCAAAAGCTGGATCATTTCCCAGTCCAGATGCAGCCTTATCATGCAGTTCAAGTAATTCTTCATCAACTTGCACAATCGTAAATCTAGGAACAGGTAGACCAAAGGCCGTTGCTAATTTTGCCCCCATCCACTCCTTGATACAGCCATCAATACAAGCCGTTTTGCCTTTAACAATGTATTGCTGCTGATCAGCCGCTGAACACATAAACGGCTTTGTCCTACCTTGAAGAGTGTGATTACGAATTTCCGTAATGGTTAAGTATTGACTCATTAAAACGGCAACATCCCCTGTTTGGCTGAATATCAAGACCTTTTGAATAGAGGATTGTATATCAGGTGGGGGCAGAATAATGCTATGAGAAAGAAGCCGGACTGCCGCTAGTGGCGGTCAATCCGGTGGCTATGTGAGTTAAGTGATTAGCCTTTCAAGTTACCCGCTAAAACCGCGAGGGCTTGCAGTTGGGTGGCTAATTGTTGTTTGAGGTTGTCGTCGAGCAGATTGCCATCGGCATCGAAGCCACCCGCAAAGGCATTGGCGAAAAATTCCGGTTTATTCAACACATGCACGTCAACGTACACGCAAACTTGGCGTAAGTGGTATTGCGCACGCGCCGTACCCATGCCGCCACCCGCGCCAACAATCGCGGCGGCTTTGCCTGCCAGCAACGCATTGTTCGGTTCACGCGATGCCCAGTCGATAATGTTTTTCAACGCCGGTGCGAGGGAATAATTGTATTCAGGGCAGGCGAATACGAACGCATCGGCTTCGGCCATTTGTGCCAGAATACGTTGTACAGACGCGGGTTTTTCGCCTAAATCTTGATTGTAGAAGGGGATGTCGCTTAAATCAGCGATGTCGAGGCTAATGCCTTCGGGGGCAACGTTTGCCGCAGCGCGTAACAAGCCGGAGTTACAAGAGGCGCGGCGTAAGCTGCCGGAAATGCCGAGTAATTTTAAGGTGCTCATGGGGTATTCCTTGCTGTCGTGATTTTTAACATTGCGGGCATTATTCCACGAAAGTAGGGGTACGTCGCTGCATTGGTGGTTGAATATCCTTTAACCTGCTGCTAAAGCGTAACAAAAAGTAAGGCTAATGACTTGGCAAATTATCCAGATAATTGGCATTGACTTAGCTACTGATTTGCCTGAGAATCTTTGCTCATTATCAACCTATCTTTTATGGAGACACTCGACATGCTGAATCAAAATAGACGGAGCGATATTAACTAAGTGTCTCCCGCACTCGCCGGGGGACTGATTCCAGTCATCCGGTATTGATAGTGCGGTGCTTCGTGTACAGCATGAATAAAAACCCCGGATGGCTTAAAAAACCAACGGGGTTTTTTTATGCCTATCAGTTTTATGCTCAATAAGGGCAAGGTTCCGGTGAAGATTTTTACCGCTGATGTCGACAGCGCTTCTCTCACGCAATTGGGGAATCTGTCGCAACTGCCCTTTATTCATTCGCACATTGCCGCCATGCCCGACGTGCATCACGGGATTGGTGCAACGGTGGGTTCGGTGATACCCACACGCGGTGCGATTATTCCCGCTGCCGTCGGTGTCGACATTGGCTGCGGAATGAACGCGGTGCGTTTGTCATTAAAAGCCAGTGATTTACCTGATAATCTGTACAACATTCGCAGCGCGATTGAACAGCGCGTGCCGACGGGTTTCGATGAACACGTTCGCCCTAGCATCCAAGGGTCGACCCTGAAAAACATGGAAAAACACTTGGATGTGATTACCGACAAACACACAGGTTTGGTAAAAATGTTAAAAAACTTCCATCGTACTTGGGGGAAACAACTCGGTACGTTGGGCGGTGGTAATCATTTCATCGAACTGTGTTTGGACGAAAGCGACGCTGTGTGGATCATGCTGCATTCGGGCAGTCGCGGGATTGGCAATGTGATCGGGCGTTATTTCATTGAAAAAGCCAAAAAAGATGTCGGCAAGGAACTCGGACGCTTGCCCGACAAAGATTTGGCGTATTTCACCGAAGGCACGCAACACTTTGACGACTATGTGCAAGCGGTGAGTTGGGCGCAGGATTACGCAATGGTCAACCGCCGCGAAATGATGCGTTTGGTATTGGATGTGTTACAAGCCAGCAAACAATTACCCGCGTTTACCACCACCCGTGAGGCAATTAACTGCCACCACAATTATGTGCAAAAGGAAGAGCATTTCGGCGCGGAAGTCTACGTCACACGCAAAGGTGCAATCAGTGCGCAGGAAGGACAGCTAGGGATAATCCCCGGCAGCATGGGCGCGAAATCGTACATTGTGCGCGGTTTGGGCAATCAGCAATCGTTCTGTTCGTGTTCACACGGCGCGGGGCGACGCATGAGCCGTTCGGAAGCGAAACGCCGTTTCAATACACGCGATTTGGAAGCGCAAACGCAAGGCATTGAATGCCGCAAGGATAAAGGTGTGGTTGATGAAATTCCCAGCGCGTACAAAGACATTGATGTGGTAATGCAGAACCAAAGCGACTTGGTGGAGGTCGTACATACGTTGAAGCAGGTGATTTGTGTAAAAGGTTAGCAAGCAATGGCGAGGTGAAGTCATGGATAAAGCACAAGTTGATATGATCAAGGCGTGCCTGACGGGTAGCCGCACGGTATTTCGTTATGTACCCGACGGTTACGCCCTGCAATTACTCAAAGACTATATCGGAACTGGCATGGAGATCGGTGCATTGCGCCGTTCTCCTTACGCGAAATTACTCAACAAACCGATTGTGCGCGACGCGCTCGCTATTGCCGGAAATGGTATCTTGCAAGCGTGGCACTTGGATAGCGTGGGTCATCAATACGAGAAGCGTAAGCCGTTAAATTTTGTCCTGACCCTGAGCGATTGGGGCACGGACGAAAAAGAAAACCGCCATTGGAAGCAAATTTGCCGCACCGGACACCAACTGGTGCTGCAATTAAACTTCGCCAATGATCATCAACAGCATTACAAAACCCTGATTAATACCCAGCACAATGCGGCGTTTTCCTACCACGGGCATCCCGTGCGTTTGGATGGCGCGTATGAAACCTTGGCATGGGCACGGATTGATTTGGATTTCGCCAGCAACCAAGCCTTGATTGAAGAGATTCAATCCGACTGGGTGAAAGGCGCGTTGGATCAGGAAAAAAACTGGTGTTACGGCGAAACCAATATGCAGCAGTACCGCGAGGTGTTGCGCCCGTATGCGAAACTGTGGGATGAAGCCATGCTCACCGCAGCGGTGCATTTTATCCGCGATGAATTGGGGATTCGTGACGTGTTTTACCACAGCTTTGAAACCGGTAATCGTCTCAAAGGCATCGAACGTTATTACCATTACGGCAAACCACCGCGTTATTTGTATACTGAGTTGCCGAACAAGTTTTGCTTCGTGAAAACCAGCGAAGCACCGGACTTTCTCAAACAAGTCCGCTATGTGCATTACCTGCAACGGCATGGGCAAGCACTCTGGTTTAAATTACCTGTTCAACCCGTTCAAGATCGTCAAAAGGACAGTCAACATGGCAAAGAAACCGCCAAAAATCCCCAAAAGCGTGCCGCGTGTGCGCATTAACCCGATTGCAACCGCGCCTATCTTACGCAAAGGTGGGGTGCACGAAAAAAGCAATTCGGCAAAACGCCAAGCGGATAAGCGTCAATTACGCAAAATGATCGACAAAGCAGGGGGCGGATTTTCCGCCCCTGATGCTATCTGGGGTTTGCCATTAGCGGCATAAATACCTTAAGGCTGCGCTATGGCGGCTTGCAATACGGGTGATTGTGCAAAGCGTGCTTTGTAATAATCAAAACAACTTGGAAAATCAAAATCTTCCGTCGTTTTGCTGCGGCATTCAGTAACAACTTCTGCCGCTTGCGTGGGATTGGTTAAACGTTTGAAACTGCTTTCCATGACGGTGGCGGCAATATAGCCCCCGACATCGGCATTAAACACATCATTATGCTCTTTGATGAAATTCGCATCGGTATACAAAAAGTGCAGCGGTTCAGCCGCACCCACCGGAATGTGTTGGGCTTTATCCGCTTCACGTACCAAACACCGCGCATCATCTTTGCAAGGTACGTAGCATTCTTCACGCTTGGTACTGGCTAAACGGCAATCGGGATGCCGCGCATGATTGTGTAAACTGACCCCCGTGCGAAACGGCAAATAATTACCAATGGTGGTGGTATCCAAATCGCGTTCATGCAGGGTAACGGTTTTGCCTTTGTAAGTGCGTTGCAGTGGTCGTTCGCTGCTTCTGAGACTTACGCCGAGGAATTGCCCAACGCGAAACGCCACATTGGTGGCACTGTCCGCTTCAGAACTGAGAACGTGCAGCAGTTTTGGCTGGGTTTGGGCATAACACTGTTCGGCGGCGACGACTTCTTTCAATTGCAGTAATTCATTGGCTTCAATCGCTGGGTTGAGCAAGATAATGCCATGCCCAAAAGTGCGGGTTTGTACACAGGTCTGGCATTGGTTGGCATTGCCCGCGCCACAGGACGAATGACCTTGATCGGTGGCACTCAGCACGCGCTCCAATAACACGTCATTTAACGCGGTCATTAATACCAAACCGCCAAAGCTATGCCCTAAGGCAACCAAGATGTTTTGGTTGGGATGTGCGGGCGTATTGGCTTGCGCGGTACTGTGTTCTAAACGCAGCATGAGTTCGGTGACACCGCCATTGCCGACATTACTCGCAGTATTTTTCCGCGCCCAATAAGTGAAGTGTTCTGCCAGTGGCAAATCCAACGATTGCCCGCGCCACCCGACGTACACGCCAATCAAACGCCGTTTGCCATTAATGTTCAGGTGCGAAGTATGTTCCAATAACTGGCGGAAACCTTGGAGGTTTTCATCGGTGGGGGTGGCACTGTGATGCCAGCCATGAATAAATACCACCACGGCGGCACCATTGGCATCGTGGGTGTGTTGATCAATGTGTTGCAGCACGGTATTGAGGTTGTCGCGGTTGAACACATTGCCTTGGTCGGTGAATTCCACAAAACCGAGGTCGTAATTGGCGTGTTGTTCCAAGACAGCGGCTTGGCAACCGCTAGTGGTGCAATCATCGCGCGGGGATTGAGTACGATAAGCCGCATTCGGCATACAACCCAGCAAGCCATTCACGAGGAATAGCGTTAGCAACCAATAAATAAGCCCATGATTCAGCAAGCAATAACGACGTAGTGCCATGTGCATCCCCTCGCTTATTTTTAATCGTTTTGAATGATAAATCGATTATAAACCGCGCGTTGTAGCCGACCTAGGTAGAACAGATAAAGTGTGGTTATGGAGTTGAAATACTTAAACTTTACGGCATAGCATGTGCTGATAACGTGCTAAGGATCGCCACGGTTCGAGGCGCGAGTAAGTGCGTTCCAGTGGTAAGACCTCATCCAATGCTACGGTGCGCCGCACATCGCGGTACATGTAATCGTAAAAACAGCGCACGCCCGACCACGTTTCCAGTTCCAAACCCAATGGTGCTAACCACGCTAGGACTTCATCGGGTTTGAGCGGGGAGATTGGGGCTAAACCTTTGCGTCCATCGCTGGCAATCGCGCCTGCTTGTACCGTGGCAAGGTCGCCAGCAATCAAGCGGCGCATGACGGTGGAATGGTAGTTAAAAAACATTAACGAAATGTACCCACCCGGTTTGAGGCAGGTAAGGAGTTGAGCAAGCACTTCACGCGGTTCTGCCAACCATTCCATCACCGCATGGAAAGTAATGAAATCAAATGGTTCACAACCCGATACCACTAAATCTTGTACGCTGGCTTGCACGAGTTCGATGGAATCTTGCAATTGTTCTTCGACAATCGTGGCGCGGGCGCGTTGTAGCATTTCGGCGGAAGGTTCGGCTAGTACCACTTGATGCCCGTATTGTGCTAACCAAATCGACATTTGCCCTAAGCCACCGCCAGCATCCAAGACCCGTAACGGGGGGCAATGCGCTGGATGCTGCGTAACGATCTGGCTTAAATCATCCTGCAAAATGGCTAAGCGAATCATGCCGCGTGGATCATCGTAGATTTGACGTTGAAAACGATTGGCTAAGCCATCGAACACGCGATCTTGTTTCATAAGCCGTTCTCTCTAACAGGTTCTGTAACGTAACGGTTTTTTTCAACAGAAACCAGAAAAAAATGGTGATGTGTCAACCGCTGTTTACAATCTTTCTGTTACGATATTCATAAGTCGCCGTTATGCGCAGGTGCGGCGACCCACACAGATAACACCTGACCTGCCACTTTTTTACACGTTAGAGAATACCCCTCAACTGACCATTTGCTGACGTGTAATGGCTGGTTTCGATTGAAGCCAGCCTCTTTTTTTCTAGGTTAGTTGGCTGCTGGTTTGATTTTGCCTACAGAGGCGCACTGATAACAATGCATAAAGCGTGATGCATGGCTTAACCAGCATTAGCAAGTTGCTCAAGCATTTCCCACTGAGTGAAAGCTTGTTCCAACTGCGTTTCAAGCGTTTGCAGTTCTTGTTGTTTGGCGGTAATGGCAGAAGCGTTTTGTTGGTAAAACTCCGCTGTACCCATTGCCGCCTGTAATGCCACCATCGCCGTTTCCAACGCTTCAATCCGCGCTGGTAATTGTTCCAACTCACGTTGTTCTTTGAAACTCAACTTTTTTTTCGCTGCGGGCTTGGCTTCGGTTTTGGGCGCGGCGGCTTTGTCAGCGGATTTTTCGGTAGATTTCTCGGCTTTGGGCGCGGCGGGTTTTTCCAGCACCGGACGTTGCATTAACCAATCATCATAACCACCTGCGTATTCACCAATCGTACCGTCTTCAAACACAATGCTGCGCGTCACGACGCTATTGAGGAAGCTCCGATCATGCGAAATCAGCAGCAATGTGCCTTGGTATTCAATGAGTAACTCTTCCAACAATTCCAGCGTTTCGGCATCAAGGTCATTGGTCGGTTCGTCGAGTACCAAGAGGTTGGAAGGTTGCGCGAATAAACGTGCCAGCAATAAACGGTTACGTTCGCCACCAGACAGCACTTTCACGGGCTTTTGGATTTGCAGCGGTGTGAATAAGAAATCCTGCAAATAACTGATAATGTGCTTTTTTTGCCCATTGACTTCGACGTAATCCGCACCGGGGGCGAGGTTATCGCGCAAGTTTTTCTCGTCCTCGAATTGCGCTCGATGTTGGTCGAAGTAAGCGATTTGCAGGCGCGTACCCATATCGAGTTTGCCGGAATTGGGCTGTATTTGCCCCAATAACAGTTTGATGAGCGTGGTTTTGCCGACCCCGTTCGCGCCGATAATGCCGATTTTGTCGCCGCGCAATACCGTGGTGCTGAAGTTTTGGATTAATGGCTTGTCATGCCATGCGTAACTGAGGTTGGTGGCTTCGATCACCAATTTACCCGACGCATCGGCTTGCCCGATTTCTGCACGAACTTTGCCTTGCAGATTACGCCGTTGTTTGAATTCTTCGCGCATGGATTCGAGGCGACGTACCCGACCTTCATTGCGCGTGCGCCGTGCTTTCACACCTTGACGAATCCACACTTCTTCATCGGCTAAACGCTTGTCGAACAGCGCGGCTTGTTGCGCTTCAGCTTCGAGTGCAGCTTGTTTGCGCTCTTGGTATTGTTGGTAAGTGCCAACCCAACTGGTGAGTTTGCCGCGATCCAGCTCAATAATGCGTGTTGCGAGTTTTTGCACAAAGGCGCGGTCATGCGACACAAACAGCAGCGTACCGTTGTAACCCAGCAAGAATTCTTCCAGCCATTCAATCGCGGGAATGTCCAAATGGTTGGTTGGTTCGTCGAGTAACAATAAATCGGGTTCGGCAACTAACGCCCGCGCCAATAAGGCACGGCGTTTCCAGCCGCCGGATAAGCTGTCGAAGGTGACATCGCCATCCAATTGTAAGCGCGATAACACCGTATCCACTTTCCATTGCACTTGCCATTCGTCTTCGGGATGCAAATCGCGCAAGCCTTCCGCGACAATCTCAAACACACGGGCGGCACTGCCATGCGGCACGTCTTGTTGTAAACGCGCGATTTTTAAGTTGGGCGAATGAATAATCTCGCCATCGTCGGCTTGCACTTCGCGGCACAGTAGCTTCATCAGGGTGGATTTACCCGTGCCATTGCGTCCGACTAAGCATAAGCGTTCGCCTTGCTCAATTTGCAGTTCAATGCCATCAAACAAACGGTTATCGCCGTTTTCGAGGTGGATATTGCGTAAGTGTAAAAGTGCCATAGCCGGATTCGAGTGCTGTCTTAATCAATAATCGCTGCATTGTAGCGGGAGTCAGCCGAATAAACAGCTTTCTTCCGTGGTACAAGGTTAATCGCGGCGCAAGGCTTTCGGCAGTACAAACGAAACATTTTCGGTAATGCCGGAATCTTGCACTTTCACTTTTGCCCCGTGCGCTTGGAGGTGGGTAATCACGCCTTCCACCAACACTTCAGGGGCAGACGCACCAGCAGTAACGCCAATGCTTTCTTTTCCTACCAACCATTCGGGGCGAATGTCTTCCGCACCATCAATCAAATACGCAGGTGTACCACGCTTTTCGGCGATTTCGCGCAAACGGTTGGAATTGGAACTGTTCGGTGAACCAACCACCAGCACCAAATCGCTTTCATCCGCGAGTTTTTTCAAAGCGTCTTGGCGATTTTGCGTGGCGTAACAAATATCGTCTTTTTTGGGTCCCATAATCGCGGGGTATTTTTGGCGTAAGGCATCAATCACAATCGAGGCATCATCCACCGATAACGTGGTTTGCGTGACGAAGGCGAGCAGTTCAGGATTTTGCACCTGTAATTCGGCGACTTCTTGCGGCGAATCGACACGGTAAATCGCACCGCCATTGCTGTTGTCGTATTGCCCCATTGTGCCTTCGACTTCGGGGTGATTTTTATGCCCAATCAGAATGGTTTCGCGCCCTTCACGGCTGTAACGCATGACTTCCATGTGAACTTTGGTAACGAGTGGGCAAGTGGCATCGAATACTTTCAAACCACGGCGTTTGGCTTCGTCTTGCACCGCGCGTGATACGCCATGCGCACTGAAAATGACGGTGGCATCGTCGGGAACTTCATCGAGTTCTTGCACGAAAATCGCACCTTTATCGCGTAAGTTATTCACCACAAAGCGGTTATGCACGACTTCGTGACGCACATACACGGGTGCGCCGAGGACTTCTAAAGCACGGTCAACGATTTCAATGGCACGGTCAACACCGGCACAAAAGCCGCGTGGATTGGCGAGAATGGCTTGCAAAGTGGTCATGCTGGGTTTTCAGGTCGCTTGTTATTAAAAAAGGGAAGCGTACAAGGAGTTCGTGAGTGAAGTCCAATAGCGTTAGATTTTTACGACAAAGGAATTAAGTGCGTCACGTCCATGTAGCAACGGGTTTGGGGGTTCAACTGCGGGTGAACGTGTAACCAATAGCGTTGCTGACGGTGTAATGTACCTTCTTTTAACGCGACCAATTCCACTAACTGCTTGGTATTTAACACGCTGACGACAGGGGCGCGGGTATCCGGTGTGCGGTAACACGGCACTGCGTCTGCATCCACTTGGTAGAGGGTGGCAATGACGCGCGAGGGCGGTAACTCAGCACGCGGCGTTACGGTTTCGTGTCGACAACCACTGAATAAGGCAGTGGCTAAAATAAATCCACAATAATGCATTTGTTATACCCCAATGTGTCCATACACCCGTTGCCATTGCTATGAGTATTAAACGCTTGAACTATTGAAACGCCTACCTAATCCGGCTTTAATGGTGCGTTTTTCAAGATTTAACGGAAGTAAACATGAAAGTTCTGGTCGTTGGTGGTGGTGGGCGCGAACACGCGCTGGCGTGGAAGATTGCGCAATCTGGGCGTGTAACGGAAGTATTGGTAGCTCCCGGTAATGCGGGCACGGCATTAGAGCCAAACATGCGCAATGTGCCGATTGCGGCGGAAGATGTGGACGCTTTAACCACTTACGCCAAAGAACACGGCATTGATTTGACGGTCGTCGGTCCAGAAGCACCGTTATCCAAAGGCATTGTGGATAAGTTCCGTGCGGCGGGTTTGCGTTGCTTTGGGCCAACCCGACAAGCGGCACAATTGGAGTCTTCTAAGGCTTTTGCGAAGGATTTTCTGGCGCGTCACCACATTTCTACCGCTGAATACGCGAATTTCACCGAAATCGAGCCTGCGATTGCCTATATTCAGGCTAAAGGTGCGCCAATTGTGGTGAAAGCCGACGGTTTAGCGGCAGGTAAGGGCGTTATTTTGGCGCAAACCGAGGCTGAAGCGATTGCTGCTGTACAAGACATGCTCGCGGGTAATGCGTTTGGTGAAGCCGGAAGCCGAGTGGTCATCGAAGAATTCCTGATCGGCGAAGAAGCCAGCTTCATTGTGATGGTCGATGGCGAACACGTTCTGGCAATGGCGAGTTCGCAAGACCACAAAGCGCGTGACGACGGCGACAAAGGTCCGAACACGGGCGGTATGGGTGCGTATTCCCCCGCGCCAGTCGTGACTCCGACCATGCACGAACGCATTATGCAGGAAGCGATCTACCCCACCGTGCGCGGCATGGCGGCAGATGGCATTCCGTACACCGGTTTCCTGTACGCAGGCGTGATGATTACCGCTGACGGCACGCCCAAAGTGTTGGAGTTCAACTGCCGTTTTGGCGACCCTGAAACCCAACCGATCATGGTGCGTTTGCAGTCCGATTTCGTCGGCTTGTTGGAAGCAGCTCTCGACGAACGTTTGGATAAAGTCACGGCGGAATGGGATTCCCGCGCTTCGTTGGGCGTGGTATTAGCCGCTGGTGGCTACCCCGATGCGTACCATAAAGGCGATGTCATCCGTGGTTTGGATGCTGCTGCCAAACTCGATGGCAAAGTTTTCCACGCCGGAACAGCGGAAAAAGACGGTCAAGTCGTGACCAATGGCGGGCGCGTATTGTGTGCGGTGGGTTTGGGTAATAGCGTGACCGAAGCGCAAGCCAACGCTTACCAATTGGTCAAAGCGATTGATTGGCATAAGGTTTATTACCGCAATGACATTGGGCATCGTGCCATCGCGCGGGAACAGGCGTAAGTTATGCAAAATCCCGTTCCTGCTTTGAATCTGATCCACCTCAATCATGCGGCGGTCGCGCCGTGGCCGTTGGTGACACAACAAGCGGTGCAAGCCTTTGCGCAGGAAAATGCGGCGCAAGGTTCGTGGCATTACTTGCGTTGGTTGCAGGTAGAGCAGGAATTGCGTGAACGCGCCCGCATTTTGCTGAATGCCGCTTCGGTGGGTGAGATTGCATTGGTGAAAAATACGTCCGAAGGTTTGTCCTTCGTGGCGTATGGCTTGGATTGGCACGCTGGCGATAATGTGGTGGGAATTGCGCAAGAATTCCCCTCCAATCGTTTTGTGTGGCAGTCCTTAGCCAGCCAAGGTGTCGCATTTCGCCCGTTGGATTTAAGCCAAGCCACCGCTGACCCTGAGCAAGCTTTGTTTGCTTTGTGCGATGCAAATACCCGCTTAATCAGTGTCAGTGCGGTGCAATACGCCAGCGGTTTGCGCATGGATGTGGCACGTATCGGCGCGTTTTGCCGTGCACGGGGGATTTTGTTGTGTGTGGATGCGATTCAGCAACTCGGCGCGATTCCGTTTGATGTGCAAGCAATTCAAGCCGATTTCGTGGTGGCGGATGGGCATAAATGGCTATTAGGTGCGGAAGGTTTAGGACTGTTTTATGTACGCCAAGCGGTGCAAGATCAGCTCAAACTCACGCAATTCGGTTGGCACATGGCGGCGAATCCGGCGGATTACGCGGCGGAACAGTACCAAATTGCCACGGATGCACGACGTTTTGAATGCGGTAGCCCAAACATGCTCGGCATTCACGCGCTGCACGCCAGTTTGGGGTTGTTGTTAGCGGTGGGCATGGATCAGGTGTGGGCGGGGATTCAAGCCCGTACCCAATACTTGCTCGACGGTTTGCAAGCCATTGCGGATGTGGAAATCCTCAGTGATCTGCGTGCAGAACGGCGTTCGGGGATTGTGACTTTCCGCTTGCGTGACGGGGATACCGAGGCTTTATTCCAGCGTTTGGTCGCGGCACAGGTATTGTGTGCGCCGCGCGGTGGTGGGATTCGGCTGTCACCGCATTACTACACGCCGTTGGCGCAGTTAGACACGGTGTTAGCGATGATTCGTGGCTGATGTTTGATGGGAATGTTTAATCGCTTTTAGTTACCCGTCACCACATCAACCGCCGCGCCGCCGACTTTGAACGGCACTTTGGCGACTTCAATGGCAGTGCCAGTGGCAACGCCGACCGCTGTTCCGGCGACCGTGCTGGCGACTTGTACCGCGCAGCCGGATAACAAGCTGGACAACAAGCTCATGAGTAATACCGTGATGGATAAGCAAAGAATGCGGGTGTTGCGTAACATGATAAGCCCTTGAATGTTTAGTATTGTTAATTGATTATGCTGAATATTGGCTTGCACATAACAAAAACCCGCCATTGACGGCGGGTTCTTGGTGGCAAAGACTGAATCAGTCTTCTTTTTTCTGGGAAGCGCGTTTGCGGTCGTTTTCCAGCAAGAATTTCTTACGGATACGAATGCTTTTCGGGGTGATTTCAACCAGTTCGTCGTCGTCGATGAATTCCATCGCTTGTTCCAACGTCATGCGAATTGGTGGGACGAGAATCAAGTTTTCGTCTGTACCCGCTGCACGGATATTGGTTAATTGCTTGGCTTTCAGTGGGTTAACCACGAGGTCGTTATCACGGCTGTGAATGCCGATAACCATGCCTTCGTAAACTTCTTCCGCGTGACCGATGAACATGCGTCCACGTTCTTGCAGGTTGAAGATTGCGTAAGCTAAGGCTTTACCCGTACCGTTGGAAATCAATACGCCGTTATGACGTTGACCAATCGCGCCCGGTTTGACAGGTGCGTAGTTTTCAAAGGTGTGGTAAATCAAGCCAGTACCAGAGGTCATGGTCATGAAATCAGTTTGGAAACCGATCAAACCGCGTGACGGCATGATGTATTCCAAACGCACGCGACCTTTGCCATCCGGCGCCATGTCTTTCAGTTCTGCACGGCGTTCGCCCAGTGCTTCCATGACTTTGCCTTGGCTGGACTCTTCGATGTCAACGGTAACGCTTTCAAACGGTTCCATTTTCACGCCGTCGATTTCGCGAATGATAACTTCAGGACGTGAAACCGCCAATTCGTAACCTTCACGGCGCATGTTTTCAATCAAAATGCCCAAATGCAATTCGCCACGACCGGAGACTTTGAATTTCTCAGGGTCTGCGGTGTCTTCCACGCGCAGGGCAACGTTGTGCAGCAATTCTTGTTGCAGACGTTCGTTCAAACGGCGTGAAGACGTACCGACTTTAACTTCTTTACCCGCAAACGGTGAAGTATTGACTTGGAACGTCATGGTGACGGTCGGTTCATCGACGCTCAACGGTGGCAATGCTACGACGTTATCAGGGTCGCACACGGTGTCGGAAATGTGCAGTTCGTCCATACCAGAGAACGCAATAATGTCGCCCGCTTGTGCTTCGTTGACTTCGACACGATCCAAACCGTTGAAGCCGAGGATTTTCAGTACGCGACCGTTACGGATTTTGCCTTCGGTGTCGATGACTTTTACTTGGGTATTGGTTTTGACGCGACCTTGTTTGATACGCCCAATACCGATAATGCCGAGGTAAGAGTTGTAGTCCAATTGGCTGATTTGCAATTGGAAAGGTGCTTCAGGGTCAACGTCTGGTGCGGCAACGCTGTTGATAATGGTTTCAAACAGTGGAGTCATGTCGCCACTGTTAACGGTTTCGTCTAAACCTGCGAAGCCATTCAGCGCGGAAGCGTAAACCACTGGGAAGTCGAGCTGTTCGTCGGTTGCACCGAGGTTGTCGAACAATTCAAATACTTGGTCCATCACGCGGTGTGGGTTTGCACCGGGACGGTCAATTTTGTTAATGACCAGAATGGGTTTCAAACCGTGCGCGAAAGCTTTTTGGGTAACGAAACGGGTTTGTGGCATTGGGCCGTCTACCGCGTCGACCAACAGCAATACGGAGTCGACCATTGACAAGACGCGCTCAACTTCACCGCCGAAGTCCGCATGTCCGGGGGTATCGACGATGTTAATGCGGTATTCTTGACCATTGTTGGGGTTAGTCCAGCGCAAAGCGGTGTTTTTCGCCAAAATGGTAATGCCGCGCTCTTTCTCCAGCGCGTTGGAGTCCATCATGCGTTCGGAAACTTCAGCACGTTCACCTAATGTGCCGGATTGTTGTAACAATTTGTCAACTAAGGTGGTTTTACCGTGGTCAACGTGAGCAATGATGGCGATATTTCGCAGATTCTGGATCACAGGAAGAGTACTCAATGAATTCGTGAAGGCGGGAATTATACCTGTAACATGCCAACTTTCTAATGAAATTGCGAAATTCCATGCGGCAAAGCACAAAAACGCTTTAGACTTGGTTTTTTGTGCGGGTTAAGTGAGCGGAGCAAGAGCATGGAATTACCGATCAGAACACATTACGACATGGTGGGCGGCGAAGCTGGCGTGGCGCAATTGGTCACACGTTTTTACGACTTGATGGATGAACTGCCCGAAGCGTGGGAGTTGCGCAAAATCCACACCGAGGATTTGCAATCCGCCCGTGACAAATTGTTCAAATTCTTGTCGGGGTGGTTGGGTGGCCCCGGATTGTACGAAGCCGAATACGGGCATCCACGGCTTAGAATGCGTCACCTACCGTTTCCCGTCGATAGCCAAATGCGCGACCAATGGCTGCTGTGCATGAACCAAGCACTCGACGAACAAATCAGCGACGAATTACTCAACATGCAGCTCAAAAGCGCGTTTGCATCCGTGGCGGATCACATGCGCAATCGGGCAGGATAAGCTGATTTTTCTGGAAAGAATTTACCCATTTCCATCATAATAAATCCACTTTAATTAGAAATACCGATGATTTGTGAAATACAGCACTGGTTTAGGCTAGTGCTGTGGCGCGATTAGGTTAGAATGCTCGTGTTTACTGCCTCTTTTATTTCATTACCCCACCATATAACGATCAACTCATTTATGAATATCCCCATCACATTAGAAAAACGCACGGTTTGCGTCACTGGATTACCCCGCGCTGGTTCGACTTTACTGTGTCAATTATTGGGAATGCACCCTGATATTTACAGTACAGGGCATTCGTCCCCGTTGTTACAAACCCTAAACCAATTACGCCATAATCTCAGTGATAATGAGTTTTTATTGGCGCAATTGGATGTCGATTTTGATTTAACCTATGCACGTTTATTGAATGCGATGCGGGGATTTATGAATGGTTGGTTTGCTGAAACCGACAAAAACATTGTGGTGGATAAAAACCGTGGCTGGCTGAATCAATTGGATACCGCGCTGCTATTAGACCCGAATTGCCGCATGTTAGTGTGTGTGCGCGAATTAGGACAAATCATTGGTTCGATTGAAAGTCAGCATCAAAAAACCCTGTTATTGGATTTTCCCGACCACTTAGCCAATTATTCCCGTTTTGCACGGGCTGATAAACTCATGGCGGATATTGGCGTGGTGGGTGGGCCATTGCATTCCATTGCCGCTATGCAGGATATGCCGCCCGCTCAGCAACAGCGCGTGTATTACGTCGTGTTTGAACAACTGATGCAAGACCCGCAAGCGATGTTACAAAGTATCTTTGCGTGGTTGGGATTAAAACCAGCCGCCATGAATTTCCAAGCATTGCCCATTAAACCGCACGAAAGCGATAGCCATTACCGCTTTAAATACCTGCATCGCACCCATCATTGCATTGAACAGCCAAAGCCACACCTTGTGCCTGCGCGTGTGCAGGCGGAATTGCTGAAAAACTTTGGCTGGTTTTACGAAACCTTTTATCCGGGAATGGTGCATTAAGCCATTCTCGCCTTCAGCTATTATAACGGTGGTAATTGCGCTCGTGCGTTATTAATCCATTGTTCGACTTGCTGATTTAAGGCATCGGCTTTCATGCCTTTAGCATTAATCGGTGCGCCAATGTTCACGGTAATTGTGCCGGGTTGTTTAATCCACGCATGTCGCCGCCAACTGATTCCCGCATTATGCGCCACGGGAATCACGGTCGCGCCGATTTGGGTTGCCATTAATGCGCCGCCGATTTTGAAGGGGACTTTTTCTTCCACCGCGACCCGCGTACCTTCGGGGAACATGGCAATGCTAATGCCGGATTCGATTAAGGCTTTGCCTTCTTGTGCCATTTGTTTCATGGCGGCACGCCCCGCGCTGCGGTCAATGCCAATCGGTTTTAATAGGCGTAAGCCCCAGCCGAAAAAGGGGATTTTCAGTAATTCTTGTTTCAGAACCCAGCTTAAATGCTGTGGGAAAATGCAGGGTAGGGCGAAGGTTTCCCACGTCGATTGATGGTTCGCCATCACCACAAACGCGCCGGATTGTGGGATATTTTCCAGCCCTTGCACACGGTATTTCACCCCGCAAGTGACTTGCAGCCACCACAAATTAAAGCGATTCCAAAGGGTTACGGTGGGGTAACGCCAACGATCCGGCAATGCCCACAGCACGGTCATCATAATGCCGCCGACAATCAGGGTGCTGATGACCGAACCAAGCCAAAAAATAGCAGCGCGAGTGCCGAGCCAAAGCGTATTGAACATGTTCATGAGTTTTTTTCCAGCAAGGATGCAACAAAGTGCGCGAGATTATCGAACACCGGAATAGTGCTTGGCAATCGCGCGTCGGCTAGGGTTGTTAAGCCTTTTCCGGTGCGGACTTGTGCGTAGTTCGCGCCCACCGCATCCGCTGCTTGCCAATCGCGTAACGAATCACCGACCACCGTGGCTTGGGTTAAATCGGCGGCAAAATGCGCCGCGATTTCCTGCAATAAACCCGCTTGCGGTTTGCGACATGCGCAATTATCCGCGTTAACGTGCGGACAATAAGCAATGTAGTCGATTTTGCCGCCCAATGGTGCGAGTAAATCGCGCAATTTGCTGTGCATTGCGTCCAAGGTCGCCACGTCGTAATAACCGCGCCCAATGCCGGATTGGTTGGTGGCAATGGTTACGGTGTAACCCGCGTGCGCTAATTGCGCGATTGCTTCAATGCTGCCCGCCAGCGGAATCCATTCGTCCACCGACTTAATGTAAGCATCCGAGTCTTCGTTAATCACACCATCGCGGTCAAGAATGATCAGTTTCATGAGGATTTAGGGCTTGTTGGGTTTCAATGCAGTTGAGTAAAGCAATTAAACATCTGCCCACGGCTAACGCCAAATTCACGGGCACGGCATTGCCGATTTGTTTGTATTGGCTGGCAACGGGACCGCTGAATTGCCACGCATCAGGGAAAGTTTGAATGCGGGCGTATTCGCGCACCGTCAGCGGGCGATTTTCGTCGGGGTGGCAACGTTCGGTTTGCTTTTGTGCGGGGCTGCAAGTCAGGGTTAAACTCGGCGCATCCCACGCCAAACGCCGCGCCATGCCTGTTTTGCCGCCTCCTAAAAAGTAACTGGCTTGCATGTATTCGCGTTGAATCTCATCCGGCAAATCGCGCCAATAACCACCTTGCGGCACTAAACCTAAAATCTCGGCTTTGCGCGGCGGGTATTTTTGCCCTTCGGACGTTGGAACATCCACGGGGTATAATTCCCCCGCTTTTAAGGCATCGCGTAATACACAAATGCGTTTATAGGGCGCGGGCCAACTAAATGCAGCGTAAGGCATTAAATCATTACGAATCCCCACCAACATTAAACGCTCGCGCTTTTGTGGCACGCGGTAAAAAATCGCTTTTAATACGGTTGGTTCAATTAAGGTGTAGCCTAAATCGTGAATCACGCGCTTAATGGTTGCCAACGTGCGCCCATTATCGTGTTCCATTAATCCGCGCACGTTTTCACCGAGAAAAACTTTCGGTTGGCATTCTTGAATGGCACGGGCAAATTCAAAAAACAATGTGCCGCGTGTGTCGGCAAAACCTAATTGATTACCCGCATACGAAAATGCTTGGCAAGGGAAACCACCCGATAAAAAGTCCACGCCTTTAAAAGGAGTGAAATCGACTTGATGAATGTCGCCTTCAATCACATTCCACTGCGGACGATTCTTGCGCAGCGTATGGCAAGCGTGCTTATCCAATTCGTTTAACGCAACGGCTGCAAAACCCGCTTGTTCCAAACCAATTGCCAAACCACCCGCGCCCGCGAATAACTCAATCGACGAATACGGGCGCAATGGCTTAATTTTGGCTTCGACTTCCCAGTTTGTTTCAGCATCCATCATTAGGCTTGTACCAGTAACTCGTGGAGTTTGCGCAAGGCTTGTCCGCGATGGCTAATGCGGTTTTTTTCGGCGGGATCGAGTTCGGCGGAGGAACAGGCGTGGGTTGGTACGAAAAACAGTGGGTCGTAACCAAAGCCGTTTGTGCCTTGTGCGGCGGTTAAAATGTGCCCTTCCCATGTGGCTTGCGCAATCACCGGAATCGGGTCGAGCGCGTGACGCAAGTACACAATGCAACACACGAAACGGGCGGTGCGAGCGTTTTCCGGCACGTCTTGCAAGGCTTGCAGCAACTTAGCGTTATTCGCCGCGTCATTACTGGGAATGCCTGCATACCGCGCCGAATACAAGCCCGGTGCGCCATTGAGCGCGTCAACCACCAAGCCGGAGTCGTCTGCCATCGCAGGCAACCCCGTTTGTTGTGCAGCATGACGGGCTTTAAGCAAGGCGTTTTCCACAAAACTCAAACCCGTTTCGTTGGCATCGCTTACGCCCAAATCGCTTTGGCGCACGAAGTCCATGCCAATATCCGCGAGTAATGCATTGAATTCACGCACCTTGCCTGCATTACCCGAAGCTAACACAATCTTAGCCATGCAACGCCTCCTGCTGCGCTTGCATGATTTCACGAATGCCTTTTTCCGCGAGGGCTAACATGGTATCCAATTCATCGCGGCGGAATGCATGACCTTCGGCAGTACCTTGTAATTCAATGAATTGCCCTGCTTCGTTCATGACCACATTCATGTCGGTTTCGGCGTTGGAATCTTCGGCGTAATCCAAATCCAGCACCGGAATGCCATTGAAAATCCCCACCGACACGGAAGCCACTTGCCCATGCAACGGATTCTTTTTCAAGCGACGATTTTTCTGCAAATAAGTAATGGCATCGCACAACGCGACATACGCGCCGCTAATGGAGGCCGTGCGTGTACCGCCATCGGCTTGAATGACATCGCAGTCGAGAGTGATTTGGAATTCGCCTAACGCTTCTAAATCCACCACGGCGCGTAAGGCGCGACCGATCAGGCGTTGGATTTCCATTGTGCGTCCGGCTTGTTTGCCTTTCGCCGCTTCACGCGCAGTACGTGAACCTGTCGCTCGCGGTAACATGCCGTATTCCGCTGTGACCCAGCCTTGTCCTTTGCCTTTTAACCAAGGCGGCAGGCGGTCTTCGACGGTCGCGGTACACAGCACCTTCGTATTGC
The DNA here is from genome assembly GCA_039797295.1 of Pseudomonadota bacterium. GTDB lineage: Bacteria > Pseudomonadota > Gammaproteobacteria > Thiotrichales > Thiotrichaceae > Thiothrix. The sequence continues at coordinate 83,224 of JBDKID010000012.1, forward strand.
CAAACTCCACCAGCACAGAGCCTTCGGCATGGCAGGTGTAGTGGCGAGTGAATCGAACGGTTCGCATTTGGTCGGGTGCGCGTTCGCTAGGTCTCATGCGGGCTTACTCCTTCTCATCAAACAGGTGATTATACGCATCCTTGATGAAAGTGTTAGTATCGAGTTTTTTTGGGCAACCTCATGCGGGCGCGATACCTCAAGCTTCACCACTTTCCTGCTACTCTTGCCGATCAACGTTTACCGCCATTGTTATTTGTGCATGGTGGTTACAGTCATTCGCTGTATTGGGGTTTGTATTTTATACCGTATTTTCAAGCACAAGGCTTTGATTGCCATGCTTTGGATTTGTCAGCACACGGTGCAAGCGGCGGTAAAAAACACCTCGATGATTTAAGCCTGAATGATTACGTTGATGATTTGATTTTCGCGGTGAATAGCCTACCTGAAAAACCGATTATCATTTCACACTCAATGGGTTGTGTGGTCACGCAACGGTATTTATACAGCCACAACCAAGGCGCGTGTGCGGCAGTTTTCATTGCGCCTGTCCCGCCATCCGGCACGGGTATGTCGGCTTTACGTTTGTTGGTGAATACGCCCAATTTCATTAGCGAATTAGCTAATGCCACCAATGGTCAGCCGCCGAATGAACGCACTTTGAACGTGATGGCGAAAACCTATTTTTCGCCAAAAACCTCGCGTGAAACGATTTTGGAAACCATTCATTTTATTCAGCCCGAATCGACCCGCGCTGTGACCGAAATGGTTGCCTTGCCGCCATTGCCCATGTTCGGGCGCAAACCCAATGTTCCGGTATTATTCATGGGTGGCTCGGAAGATCAGATATTTCCTTCGTCGCTATTACTGATTACCGCACTGAACTGGAATGGGCAAACCGCGATTATTAAAGGTGCGGGACACATGCTCATGCTTGATCCACAATGGCAGGATGCTGCGCAACAAATCTCGCGCTGGATTCATGCCAAAGCCTTAGCGGGGTGCGTATGCGCTTAGTCTCTTTACAACCGCATCCCAGCACGCCGTGCGCTGCGGTGCAGGCATTGAATGTGTTGCTGACGGCGCAAACCAACGGCGATTGGCTGTTGCACTACGAATTATGCGCGGACTTGGGCGCATTGAGCATTCCAGCACCGCAAGCCCCAATCGCGACCGATGGTTTGTGGGAACACACTTGTTTGGAAATCTTCATTGGTGTGCAGGGTGAGACGGCATATCGTGAGTTCAACTTTTCGCCATCGACGCAATGGGCAGCGTATGCGTTTCGCGACTATCGCGAGCAGGTGGAATGGTCAGTCAGTCGTGTGCCGAGCATAACGCTTGCGCCGACTTATGCGGGGTTTATCTTACAAACCACCATTTCTGCCGCTGATTTGCCTAGCAATCCGATGCAACAGTCGTGGCAAATCGGCTTAACAGCGGTGATCGAAACGGCAACGGGCGAAAAATCGTATTGGGCATTGCACCATCCAGCGGAGAAGCCGGATTTTCATCATCGCGGCGGCTTTGCCCTTAGCTTGCCAGCGTAATTTATGTGTTTAAAAATGTGTTTAAAAATAAGAAACCAACTTCAATATAATGGATTTTCACAACGATGAAATTTGGTCTTGAGCGTTTTTTGGAAGATGCGAGTTTACGCACAGATTTGGCGGGAAAACGGGTGGCATTGCTGGCGCATCCGGCTTCAGTGACGGCGGATTTAACCCACGCGCTGGATGCGTTAGCCGCATTGCCGGACGTGTGTGTAACCGCTGCATTTGGTCCGCAACACGGTATTAAGGGCGATAAACAAGACAATATGATGGAATCGCCTGATTTTGTTGACCCGCTGCATCAGATTCCGATTTTCAGTTTGTATGGTGAAGTGCGTCGCCCGACGGCGGCTATGCTCGCAACGTTTGACGTATTGCTGGTGGATTTGCAGGATTTGGGTTGCCGCATTTACACCTTCATTACCACGCTGCGTTATGTGCTGGAAGCCGCCGCGCAAACGGGCAAAGCGGTGTGGGTGTTGGATCGCCCGAATCCGGCGGGTCGTCCGATTGAGGGTTTGACCTTACGCGCGGGTTGGGAAAGTTTCGTCGGCGCGGGCGCAATGCCGATGCGTCACGGGCTAACAATGGGTGAATTGGGCTGGTGGTTCATTGCTGAACTGGGTTTGAACGTCGATTACCGCGTGATCACGATGGAAGGTTGGCAGCCAGAAGCCGCGCCCGGTTACGGTTGGTGTTTGGGTGAACGCGAATGGGTTAATCCCAGCCCGAACGCGCCGAATTTGTCGATGGCACGTTGCTACGCCGGAACGGTCATGCTCGAAGGTGCGACGCTTTCCGAAGGTCGTGGCACGACGCGCCCGCTGGAATTGTTCGGCGCACCCGACATTGACGCGGGCAAAGTGATACGCACCATGCACGAACTCGCGCCGGAATGGTTAAACGGTTGCCGTTTGCGCGAATGCTGGTTTGAACCGACCTTCCACAAACACGTTGGCAAGCTGTGCGCGGGCGTGCAAATTCACGTCGAAGCCCCGCATTACGACCACACAGCATTCCGCCCGTGGCGCGTGCAAGCCCTTGCTTTCAAAGCGATTCGCCAGTTGTACCCCGGTTATGAATTGTGGCGCGATTTCCCGTATGAATACGCTTTCGGCAAATTACCGATTGACGTGATTAACGGTTCGCCGCTGTTGCGCGAGTGGGTGGATGATGCGAATGCCACGCCAGCGGATTTAGATGCTATCACTTGCCCCGATGAACAAGCGTGGGCAACAACCCGCCAGCCATTTTTGCTGTATTAGCTCCGCAAGACTCCCCACGATAACCATGATCGAGGGGAGTGTTGTTAGTAAAATATTGCATTGATAATGATGTGCATTGTTATGGTGAAAATGGGAACTTAATTGGCTATTATCACCTCAAAGTAGATGTATTTTTCTATTATTTTTGAGGTGATTGATATGCAAAAGTTATTATTAATCAGTGCAATGAGCATGGCATTATTGGCAGGTTGTGGCGATGATCACAAGCCTGTCAGCATGGCAGATTTGCCAAAAGAAAACGCGATTGGTTTTAGCGTAAATAGTGAAGCGTTTATTGCAACCGACAAGGTTTTAATTGACTTGTCCATTACAAAGCGTGGTAATGACACAACTGCTCTTACGCAGGAAGTGAATAGCATCACCGCTGAAGTGTTTAAAGTTATTCAAACCAATAAAGCGGTGGAAAGCAAAACCACCTTCTTCACAACTGGTCCTTATTACTCCTCCATGCCCAATGCTACACCGGAAACCACACCATCATGGGAAGTTAGCCAAGGTTTGCATTTAGAAAGTACTGACAGTAAAGCCTTAAGTCGTTTAGTTGCCAGCATTCAAAATAAAGTACAGGTGACATCGGTTAGTTATGATTTATCCAATCAGGCGGCAACGACTGCAAAACAAGCAATGACGCAAACTGCATTAAAAGCTTTTCGCGAACGGGCTAAAACCATTGCTAAAGATATGGGTTATGAGCGTTATCGCATTATTAACATGAACATCCAAGCATGGGATGATGCTGGTGCTCCATATGCTTCGGCTGTCGCTGGCGGTAATGTGGTTAACAATTATAAAGGTCCCGTTGCGAACGAAAATAATTCGGCATTAGTTTTAGAAGGCGGTAAAAATTTGTATCGTTTAACAGTTTCTGGGCAAGTTGTTGTGCCAAGTAAATAAGCTGTACGGTTTCGATGTCGCTGCTCGTCAATTGGGGTAGCGGCTTATACGAAAAGGGATGTATAAACACGAGGTGTTGCAACAATGCGTTCAATAATTATTGCATTACAATTGTGGCTATTGGGCATGGGTATTTCGACTGTGCAAGCTGGAATGCCGAACTTTTTAATGTGGATTGGTAAAGAGCAAGATGCTTTAATTGTCGGTGAAATCATCAAGAAAATATCCCCGGAGAAGCAGCAAGTGAAAGTGCTGGCGGTTTTTCCACAAACAAAAGATAAATCTGTTGATGTTGGTAAAACTATTCCAGTTAAAATCGGTGGTTCAGTCGGTGATAAGTTACTACTATCTTTAAATCAAACCCAAAATGCTTATCAAGTTAAATGGGATAACCTTAAATTGACTTCTGACACAACAGATTTCAGTAATGCTCGATTGGTTGAGCAAGGTACGGTACGCGATGATTATCAGTTAATGCTTAGCACCGCCGGAAAATACCTTACACCGGATGAGCTGTTTCAGAAAAATACGAGTTTAGAAAAGGCTCAAATACCTGACACTTTACTGAAGCAAATTCCCACTCGTGAATTGTTAAAAGTTTGGTTGGTTTACCCACAGATTACATCGATACATGCTTTTAATACTCCTCAGCAAGGCATGGATAAATTACGTCAGTCATTTAATGCTTTGCCAGAGTTATTAAATCGTGCTGATGTGGCTGATGAGTTGCTGAAGTTATTTGATGAAAGCGATTTGGGAAAGTTTGGTTCTGTTGTTGGTGATAAAAACATTATTGACTTTATGAACCAGCAAACAGCATTAGTGCTACTATTAGCGCAGCCGGAGGTCATTGGGCAGCTTTCGTTCTATCAAAAGGTTATTTTAGAGTGGAATGTTTCAAAACATTTGGATGCTCTAGCAAAGAACGATGCCTTAACGAAAAGTCTTTTGCCTTCGATTTATCAATTACTTGCTACGAATTTAAAAAAGGATTAATCATGAAGCACTATTTATTAGGTTTGAAAAGATCGTCGATCCGATTACTCACGAGGTTTACGATTGTGTACGGATTGAGAAACAACCGAGTTTGAAAAGGCGTCCGACATCCGTTCAATCATTACCTTGAGGTTTTATTATGCCCACCGTTAGCAGTTTGCACATTTACCCCGTGAAGGCTTTGCAAGGCATTGCTGTGTCGTCGGCGACTTTGACCACGCAAGGTTTGGCATTTGATCGGCATTGGATGCTGGTGGATGCGAATGGGCAGTTCGTAACGCAACGTCAGTTACCCGCATTGGCGCGAATTGGTGTGCGCTTAACTGCCGAACATTTGTGCTTGGAACACGCGGGCTTGCCGCCGTTGGTGATTACGCTGGCGGACATTCCCGACAATCGCTGTAACGTGGTGGTGTGGCGCGATGCTTGTGTGGCGTGTGATGAGGGTGCGGCGGCGGCGCAATGGCTCACGCAAGCGGTGGGGCAATGGCAGGGCGGCGAGTTGCGCTTGGTGCGTTTCGCGCCGGAATGCGTGCGGGCGGTGGATGCGGCGTACATGGATGGTGCGAATGCGGATACGGCATTTTCCGATGGTTATCCGTTTTTGATGGTGTCGGAAGCGTCGTTAGCGGCGTTGAATGCGCAATTACAAGCCAATGGTGCGCAGCCTGTGCCAATGACGCGCTTTCGTCCCAATATTGTGCTCAGTGGTGTGGCAGTGTGGGGGGAAAATGCGTACAAAACCCTCACCGCTGCCGATGCGACGTACAGCTTGACCATGCGCAAGCCGTGCCAACGCTGCAAAGTGACCACTGTCGATCAGCAAACGGGGCTGATTGTCGACCCGAAAGAACCGTTGCGAACTTTGGTGCAAATGAACCCGTACCCGCATTTATCCGGCGCGTATTTCGGGCAAAATGCCACGCTAACCACGGGGCAAGGTGCGATAATTAAGGTTGGCGATACCTTCGTCGTTTAACGTGAGGTTTTGATAATGCAACATAAATTCTTACTGGGATGTGCCGTGAGTTTGCTCACGGCTTGCGCAACACCGCCGATTATTTCACCCACGCCACTGCCTAACTTGAGCGGCTTATGGGGTGGCGAGCATCTGGAATTAACCTTAGCCGCGAGTGGTGGCACATTGCGTTACGACTGTGGGGCGGGCACGTTGGATGGCGTGTTAAAACCGGATGCGCAAGGCAAATTCACCGCAATGGGTACGTTCACACGCGGCATGGGGGCTGTGATGGCTGATCCGGCATTGTGGCCAAAACCCGAACCCGTGACGTACAGCGGGCAAGTTCAGGGCGAAACCTTGCGCTTGCAAATACAACATCAATCCGGCGAAGTCAGCGACTATCAGTTACAGCACGATCAACCTGCTAAATTAGTGTTGTGTATGTAAAGCGCATGACAAGCAGACCATTCACCATTACTTGGCAAATGCTGGGTTGGGGGGCGTTTTGGGCATTATTGTTGGCAACGTTTCTGATGCCCGAATCGCCGCGCATTCCCGTGCAAGGCGCAAAGCGTACTGATTGGAATCCGCAATCGTTTTGGTATTACCCGTGGGGACGTTCCGGCACGCACAAAGGCATTGATATTTTCGCGCCAGAAGGCACGCCCGTGTTAGCGGCGACGGCAGGCTGGGTGGTTAGCACGGGTGAGGATAGTTTAGGCGGCAATTACATCCTGATTTTGGGCGCGAAATGGCGGCTGCATTACTACGCACATTTACAAGCTATTGATACGCAAGGTGGTGCGTGGGTCAGTGCTGGCGAAGTAATTGGCAAAGTCGGTACGACGGGCAATGCCAAAGGCAAACCGCCGCATTTGCATTACGACATTCGCACGCCATACCCGCAACCGTGGTTATACGACCCTAAATTAGAACAAGCATGGAATCGCTTGTTTTTCGTCGACCCCAATGTCTTTTTACGAGGAAAATAAAAAATGAAACGCCTGATGTTCATCCTTGCAGTAGCCTTATTTGCAATTGAAGTATTCATTGCCACCCAATTAAATGCCTACCTCTTTATTCGTGCCTATTTCGGTGATTTTCTGGTAGTGATTTTATTGTATTGCGCGGTTAAATCGGTGTGGACGGTTGAGGCAAAACGTTTAGCTATTAATGTATTTATCCTTGCGACGCTTATCGAAATAGCACAGTATTTTCAAATCGCGGATAAACTGCAATTAACAGGTTGGGCAAGAATCGTATTAGGAACAAGTTTTAGCTTTCACGACTTAATCATGTATGCCGCTGGGTGTTTAACCGCTTGGTGGTTGGATAGTTATTGGCTTGATAGAGATAAATCTGCAACAGGGGCAAAACACGCACAATAATGAGCAAAAACCGATAATTTTTTGATTATGATTGCTTGAAGCATGGATTAGTTACTATTGAGAGACACCATGAAAAATATCAGCCTGAAACAGAAGCTTTTTTACCTCGCACTGGGTTTTATCACGCTGTTTATATTGCGTTTAGGTTATGGCTATTTCACCTACCCTAATGGCGTAGTTCGCACAACAGTGGAATACACTCCTAGCGAAAATGATTCCTTCGTACTTGAGCGGCGTAATTATGCCAGCAACAAAGCTGCCGTTAAGGAGATAGCGGTAGCAACATCAAGGGGCAGCGTAGATCAAAAGTATGAAAAAATTGGAACACTCACCAGTTCTAGCACACAATATGAACAAGATGAAAAAGCCCTTTATGAATTGATTCAACGCGAACAGATTATGATTCAGCTTGAACGTCGTGCAGGTTTAACACCACAACGGCAATTGAATATTGCGCTAGGCGTTGTGCCGGATAAATTTGATAAAACCATTGAAGCCTTGCGACAAATCGGCACATTAAACAGTATTCAAATCGATAAAAATGACAAAACCAATGAGTATAAAAAACTCGAAGCTGAGCGTGTTTCCCTGCAAAAAGCGCGTGATGCTTTACTCGAACTCAAAAATAGTAATGCCGAAGTCAGCGATATGATTACCTTGACCAACCAATTATTAGAAGTCGAAAACAAAATACAAGCTCTAGGTGTGAATTTAGGCGAATTCGATGAAAATAATGAGTTTTGCACCGTTAAATTCACATTAAACGAAAAGCGTGACCCTAAAACCATGACAATTAGCTTTACGCAACGGGTTAAAACAGCCTTCATTTGGACAAGTACGACTTATTTCTTCTTTTGGCTAACAACAGTATTTGGTTTGCTGGGGTTATGGTTATTATTTGCAGTCATGGATAAAATATCCCATTGGTCACAAGATAAAACCGATAAGTAAACTCACCCTTTGGATACTACTGCTGTGGTATTATTAAGCGTGTTTTCCATCTGTGGTTGGAATACAGGATTAAATTATGCTTTCAATACATGTTAGGTATGTTTCAGTGGTGTTGTTTTTAGCAATAGGTTCAATAACCATGTCAGCTCGTGCGCAGGATAAAGAAGTACTCATTGTTGATGGGCAGCATATTATTGATAATGGCTTACTTGTTTCTAAACGGGAACAGCATATTATGTTGGAACGGCTGCGTTCTTATGTTTATGAAGAGTATGGCAATACACCAAGCTGTTATAGGAATTCACCTTTCTTACCCGATGACCATCCCTTTATTGCGGGTAGTTTCACCAGACCTTATGCGAAACAATATGCCACCGCTTATTTGCTCTGTGATGCGGGTGGCATTGCGGGCGAATACCTGAGTGGTCTTGCTGTTTTTGAGCAGAATAAGATAATTGCTGTGTTTAATACAGTGGGGACGAGTTACCTACCAATGATTACCGATATTGATAAGGATGGGAAAAACGAAATCATTATGCCTTCCGGCATGATGCACATGGGGGAGGTTTCTGGTAATTTTAGTATTACTGAGGTTAATAATAATCAACTCATCGATTTGTATCGTGCTGGTAGCTATGATGAATATTGTGGTAGCCCGAAGCTGAGTCATGATGTGTATTGGAAGTATTATTTAACGTCGGGCAAGCAAACTAAAATGCGTATAGAAGAATATACCAGAACGTTTGATTGTTTGGGGTCATCACCGAAGAAACCACCCTACAAACTGATAAAAGCCAGAACAGAGATTGTTGACGTCAATAAAATTAGGGCTATGGAGTTGGCAGATTATCAACGAAACCATGCTAATCATTTACCAGATTCTAGATCACCTATTATTCAACGCAAAATGGATTTTCATAATCACTTTGAGCCATTCTATTCCATTCAACTGGCTTCGACAAAACGTTCAGTAGATTCTAGTGTAATGGCTTCTTTAGTCAAAGCAGGTTATGACCCCATTGATTATGAAGGCGAGGAAAATTACGGCGTTTACCACTATCTATTAGGACGCTTCCCCAACAAAGCATCGGCAATAGCGGCTTATAATTCGATTAAACATAAAATCCCTGAAAAATTACGCCCTGATAAACCGCTGATTCGCTATTTTGACGGACGACATTGGTCTTTAGCTAATACGCGGAAAACTCTGAGGTAATCTAAATGAGAGCTAAATGATTCAGCGCAGAAACATTTAGCTGGTTACTTAAGTAGCTACCCAAAAGTTATCGTGTATTTACTCCCGAATTCGACCAGTATAGCCAATACCTGTTCCTTCATGTCTTTGTAGCTTTTGTACGCATCCA
>JBDKID010000013.1:0-87596 GCA_039797295.1 Pseudomonadota bacterium
GCGCAAGCTCATTTGGTTAGGTTTCGGTTGGGTGTTGTCATCCTTCCATGCCGCGTATTGGGCTTGCCATTCTGCCAATGCCCAGTTGTAGGCAAACCGCGCCGTGCCAGCGGCTTTCGCAAGGTAAGTCGCTTGTTTGCTGCTTGGATTGAGGCGGATTTTATGGCTGATGATCATGATCAGAAGGATGCTGTACAGCGTGATATTTGTCTAATCGGCGGTGTTTTTACTGTTGTTATTTACTGACAAACGGCAACGCTTTTTACAATCTATCCAAAATGGATAATATTGGATAGGTTTGAATAGATTTTATGGTAACTGTTTCAAACCCGTTGCCGAAACGTTTCTTCCTCGACACCAATCTGCTCAAACCATTTGAACAGCGTTTTACCTGCCGTCCAACCGAACGGGCGCATGACTTTTGCTTCGTGAATACCGGGTGCTTGCCCAATCGATAGAATCGGCGACAACACTGGTTCACCTGTAATCACGGGGCGAATCATGTGCGGGCAAAGCGTGCATTGACGCAATGCCCGTTGATGGGCAATTAATGCCGGGGAAGCGGTAATAACGTTCAAATATTATCCAAAATCTTCCGTAATCGTCTTATTGCGCCGTCATGATTCTATCCGGCTCAGCATACTGCACACTCGGATGTTGGCTTAATTTCGTGGTAATGGCGGTGAGGTCTTGCACCGACATCGGGTTAGCCACTTGCAACACATGCGCATCCCCCGCCAGTGGACGCAAATAAGCCAACGATACCCCCGCCGTGCTTGCAAGACTTTGCAGCAAACTCGCGGTTAAGGGCTGCGGTTTACCATCCATTCCGGCTTTCAGCTTGATCATGATCTGCGAAATCAGAGCATTGTTCGGACGTTGAGTCCCCGTTATACCCGTCGAATTATCGAGCGGCGTTGGATGCGTTGCCATGTTATTACCCGAAGCATTATTTGCTGTAGTGGGATGACAACCCAACACACTCCACGCGGTTAGTATTAATAATCCACTCGCCAATCCATACGATCGTAACGTTGTTTTCATGATTCGCCTCCTTTGCGTTGCACTAACGTGGTTATTTTACGCCAAGTGATGCCCATACTCAGTAACGCAGCCATGAGCCAATCGAAACTACCGCCGCCGCCGCCACCACCAGAATTATCACTTGAGCCATTGCAACTGCTCATGGATTGCCCTTGCGCTAATTTTACCGCACGACAAGCATCCAATAAGCCAGCACCCATGCTGCCAGCCCAAGCATTATCCACAGACGGACGCGCCGAAGCCATCAAGAATTGCTTAACTTGCGCAGGCGTTAAGGAGGGATTCGCTGCCAACATTAAACCGATTACGCCGGATACATGCGGTGCTGCCATGCTTGTTCCCGAATATTCTGCGTTCGCATAACTCGTACCCGGCCCCACCGTGGAAGCAATACCTTTCGTGTCATCAACCGTTGTACCGGGTGCAGCAATGGTAATGCTCGAACCGTAGTTGCTGAACGAAGCCTTCAAGCCAGCCGGATCAACCGCCGCGACATTAATCACGCCCTGGCACGTTGCAGGTGAGTAAGGAATCAAATCCAGATTTTGACCATCATTACCCGCTGCAACAACAACGCTTGCACCTTTGGCAATGGCGAAATCAATGGTTTCTTGTTCCACAGCCGAACAACCACCTTCACCCGCTAAACTCAGATTCACCACTTTTGCAGGGTAAGGGTTTTGCGGAATGTAGCCATAACTGTTATCACCTGCGTAAATCGGCACGGCTGGATCACCTACCGCCCAACGCACACCCTCAATCACGTCTGACAAACTTCCGCCCGATGCCCCCAACACCCGCACGGGTAAAATACGTGCTTGCCAATCCACACCCGCAACACCGATGCCATTATTGCCCGTCGCGCCTAAAATACCGGCAACGTGCGTACCATGCCAATCACCAGCACTGTCATAAGGATCCCAATCCCGATCAGTGCCATCCGCTGCGGAGGTGGAGTCACTAATCATGTCGATCCCAATATCCGTATAGCCGTTCTTCTGCACATATGAATGAAAACGCCCACTAAATTCCGCGTGGTCGGATGTAATACCCGTATCCACCACCGCAATCGTGGTATTGGTCGAACCTGTTGTTAAATCCCAAGCATTGACCGCATTAATCGCCCCCGCATAAGCCGTTGAGGATTGCATATTCCACTGATACTCCGCGAAATACGTGTCATTGGGCGTTGTCATTGCAGCGTGAACCATGCGATCCGGCTCGGCATACGCCACTTCCGCTTGTTGAGAAACTGCTTGGGCAAAGGTTTGGGCTTCCGCCAAACTCATGGCCTTGGGTAATTTTACTAGGTGTGCATCACCCGCCATTGGGCGTTTATAGGTTAAATTGGCAGCGGTTTTCGCGGATAAATTGAACATTAAATCGCGTGACATGGCTTGTGGTCTGGCATTCACACTGCCTTCAACGGGCTTTAACTTCACAATCAATTGCGTAACCGTGTTATCCGCCGCATGAGCAGTCATTGACGCGCAACCAGCCCCTAAAACAAGGCAACTAATGGATAGGTTCAGTCTCTTCAACATTTGCATGGCCTAAATTTCCCAATTCACAAAACTACACTTATATTTAGATTAGTTATGCCACTAATTCCAATACTCCCTGTTTATTAACAAAATAATCAACATTGTTTATCAATAGCAAGCCATCACGCAACCAGCCAAAATCCTGCTAGAATCGCACCTCCCTGATTAGCAGCCTTCTAGCACCGTGAATAAAGATACTTACACAGCCCACACCCCAATGATGACGCAATACCTGAGAATTAAGGCGGAATACCCCGATATTCTCTTGTTTTACCGCATGGGTGATTTCTACGAAATGTTCTACGAAGATGCCAAACGTGCCTCGGCATTATTGGACATTACCTTAACAGCGCGTGGCGCATCGGCGGGCGAACCCATTCCCATGGCGGGCGTGCCGTATCACGCGGCTGAACAATACATTGCGCGTTTATTAAAAGTGGGCGAATCGGTAGCAATTTGCGAACAAATTGGCGACCCTGCCAAATCCAAAGGCCCTGTCGAACGCAAAATCACGCGCTTACTCACCCCCGGCACGGTGACAGATGACTATTTACTGGATGATCGGCGCGACAATGTGTTGCTTGCGGTTGCGCAACACAAGGAAATGTACGGTTTAGCGGCAATTGATCTGAGTACCGGACGCTTTACGGTGCAAGAAGTCGATTCCAGCACCAATTTACTGAATGAAATCGAACGCTTACAACCCGCTGAAATCTTGCACGATGAAGATTGGAAGCCACCGTTTGTACGCACGCATCACTGCACCGCACGTCCGGCATGGCATTTTGACCACGAAACCGCCCAGCGCTTATTACTGCGCCAATTTGGGACGCGCGATTTATCCGGTTTTGGCTGCGAGGCATTAACCTTCGCGATTAATGCCGCTGGTGCATTACTGAATTATGTGCAAGAAACCCAACGCACTGCCCTACCCCACATTACCAGTTTAACCGTCGAATTAAGTGACGATGGGATTTTATTGGATGCTGCCAGTCGGCGCAATTTAGAACTCGAAAGTAGTTTAAGCGGCGAACATAAAAACACGCTGATTTCGATTATTGATAAAACCGCCACCAGTATGGGCAGTCGTTTATTACGGCGTTGGTTAAATAAACCTTTGCGTGATCGTGCCATCTTACGCCATCGCCATCAAGCAGTGGGCGCATTATTAGAACAAGAACATTACGCCGCATTACTCGACACCCTCAAAGGCATTGGCGATATTGAACGCATTGCCAGCCGTATCGCTTTAGGTTCGGCACGTCCACGCGATTTATCCACATTACGCCAATCCTTGCACGTTTTGCCGCAAGTGCATCGTTTAATGACTGGTTTCGATAACCCACATTTGCTGGCTTTGCTGCAAGCAATGGATTGGCACGAAGCTTTACGTCAATTACTCGATAGCGCGATTATTGATAATCCGCCCGTGGTGATTCGCGATGGTGGTGTAATTGCTATGGGTTACGATGCGGAATTAGACGAATTGCGTAATTTAAGCGAAAATGCCGATCAATACTTATTAGACTTGGAAGCACGGGAAAAAGTCCGCACTGGCATTGACAAACTCAAAGTCGCTTATAATCGCATCCACGGTTATTACGTGGAAATTCCACAAAGTCAATTACACCGCATTCCATCTGATTATATTCGTCGTCAAACCTTAAAAGGCGTGGAGCGTTTTATTCTACCTGAACTGAAAAAGTTTGAAGATAAAGTGTTATCCGCGCGAGAACGGGCTTTAGCGCGGGAAAAAGCCATTTACGAAGATTTGCTGCAAGGTTTAGCGGAACACTTAATTCCCGTGCGCCAAACCGCGCAAGCCATTGCCGAATTGGACGTATTAGCCAATTTCGCCGAACGCGCCAATAGCCTGAATTATAACTGCCCAGCCTTGGTGGACGGTTCAGGCATTCACATTGAAGGTGGTCGCCATCCCGTGGTGGAACGCACCCTCGACGCGCCATTCGTCCCCAATGATTTGTACATGGATGCACGCCGCCGCATGTTAATGGTGACAGGCCCGAACATGGGTGGGAAATCCACCTACATGCGCCAAGTTGCTCTGATTGTTTTACTCGCACACATTGGCAGTTATGTGCCTGCTCAAGCCGCACGTCTGGGGAATATCGACCGGATTTTCACCCGCATTGGCGCACACGATGACTTAAGTACCGGACGCTCCACTTTCATGGTGGAAATGACCGAAGCAGCGAATATTCTCAACAATGCCACACCACACAGCTTGGTGTTAATGGATGAAATCGGGCGCGGTACAAGTACCTTTGATGGCTTGTCATTGGCATGGGCATTTGCTGATTATTTGGCTCGCGAACGCAAAGCTTTCACCCTGTTTGCGACGCATTATTTCGAGTTAACGTCACTTGCTGAACAAATCAGCACCATTGCCAATGTCCACATTGATGCTGTCGAACACGGTGACAAAATCGTGTTTTTACATGCGGTTAAAGAAGGACCCGCCAATAAAAGCTATGGCTTGCAAGTTGCACAATTGGCTGGTGTCCCCAAAACCGTGATTGCACAAGCGAAAAAGAAACTGGTTTCGCTGGAAAAACACAGCCAGCAAGCACCGCGCGAAGGGCAAACTTTACCGCTGCAACTTGCACAACAGCCAGCCGCAAAAGATGCAACAGCAGAGACAATCAAAGCAGCTTTACAAGCCATTGAACCGGATGAACTCACCCCGCGCCAAGCGTTGGAAGAACTCTATCGGCTGCGCAAATTGCTCAAAGCATAATCAAGCTTTTCCGCCTAAAACAAAACGACCTGCCACAATGGACAGGTCGTCTTTAACTTGCTGTTTAAAGCAATTATTAGTTGGCTTTGGTCTCAGTTTTGGCTTTAGCCGCGCCGTCCAACATTTGTACCAATTGATCAGCCGGACGGAAACCCGGAATCATCAAACCATCTGGCGTAAATAAAGCTGGTGTACCATTCACGCCAAGCTTTTGCCCTAAAGCAAAATCATCAGCGACGGGATTGGTGCATTCTTTGGTTGGGATTTCACTGCCATCTTTAACTTTACTCATGGCTTCTTGCTTATTGTCCGCACACCAAATGTTAACCATTTTTTTATACGCAGACGATCCAACCCCAGCACGCGGATACGCTAAATAGCGCACGGTCACACCTTTGTCGTTTAAAGCTGGAATTTCTTTGTGCAACTTGACACAGAATGGGCACTCTACGTCCGTGAAAGCGTACAGAACGTGCTTTTCTTCACCTTTCGCTTTAAATTCAATGGTTTTACTAGGGTCGATTTGTGCCATTAAGGTTTTACGACCTGCTGAACGAGTTTGTTCAGTTAAACTGGTTTTGTTTTTCGCATCAATCAACTCGCCGCTAAAAACGTAATTACCATCCGCACTGGCGTAAATGATTTCGCCACCAAAACTGGCTTCAAATACCCCCGGTACTGGTGTGCTTTTTAAACTCTCTGGTTTCGCGCCCAACACGGTTTTGAGTTTGTCACTTAAATCCGCTGGAACATTGGCATCCGTTGCTGGAGCAGGTGTGGCAGCCGCAGGAGCAGGCGTAGCAGGTGCTACTTTGGTGGTTTCTTCTGCAATCGCCCAACCACTCGCCAGTACGACGCTGACAACCGCGCCCAGAATCAGTTTCTTATACATGGTTACATGAATCCTGAAGGTAAATCGTTCAAAAAATTTGCTTATTGTTTAGGCATTCAGGGTAATACCTTATCATGCCTGCCTAGCTATGTATATGTCATTTCTGATTGTCAAGACAGTAATACTTACAGTAAGCTGGCAAAAAAACAATACAATAGATTAGGGCTAACAACATGAATAACCATGATTATCACCAGCGTGTAATGACGCAATACACGTTAAGGGAATACACGCAACAACGCCAAGCAACCGTACAAGCGACTAATGAAACACCCACACCGCTTTATCAAACTTACGCTGATGAAGTTTTGCATTACCCAATTTTTACCAATCATGCCTGTCATGAGCATACAGCTAAAGCATTGCTGGGTAAAAACCTCAGTGAGGATTATTGCCGCCGTTGGTTATATTTCCATACCCCTGATGTGGCTAAATTGCCGCATGTGAATTATGCCGAACAATTATTTATGCAATATACGACATTACGCCAACAACTGCGGGCAATCCACGCACCACGCTTGGCATTGTTCAGTTTAGTATTTCTATTAGTCATTATCCTCACTGCACGCGGGCATTTCCTTACAACATTATTGCCGATTACCTTGCTAACCATCTTTTGGCAATATAGCGAAACAGCGGTACGACGTAAAGAAACTGAAATCACCGTACACATACAGCACTTATTAAAACTGCGCAGTCAATATTGGGAATTACAAGATCAATTGGATTATTTACCACCTGTTATCGCTTATCCGCATTTTGCCAAGCATTACCAACAAGCCATACAAAACTTATTATGCCAAACCTTAAATAGCCTATTGCGTCCGCATGAATTAGCTAACATTAACGATACCTTGCATAAACGGCAATGGCGGGTCTTTGGTTTGGAAAGCTGGGGTTTATTACAATTACCACTCGGTAATACACCCGCTATTCAACAATGGCTGTTAGCCGACGAAAATCGCGTACTCGCAGCTTTACAACCCGCCACTCAGCAGCACGCCACACTGTATCGTTTAACGTATTGGCATTTATGGGTTTTAACAGACCAAGGGATATTAATGGGCAGTGCCTTTTACGAACGGGTAGCAGATCAATGTTTACAGGTGCAACAAGAATTCATTCCCTATTCCCAAATCGCTGCATTTGAAATGGCACAAGCCTTATTACCCGAAGTCAGCGAACTCAAAACCTTATTGCCTGAAGCAGTTTATCAAACGTATTTTCAGCAACCTGTTCCCATTCTCACCCTGCAAACCAAACGCGGTACACGCTGGCAATGTGCGGCTTTACCGCAACGCTTAGCTTGTCAACCGAGCGGCAAACCCGCGAAATTTGACGAACTGGCACGCGCAGGCATTACTACTGATTTGCGCGAATTGGAACACCTGCTGCACGCACGTTTATACATGCAACAGGCGGGTTAAACTGGCTGACAATTAGGATGCCATTAACGCGGCGATTTTTTCCGCGTTTGGCTGTTCGATCACGCCTTTTTCCGTGACCAAGGCATCCACTAACGACGCAGGTGTTACGTCAAACGCCGGATTCCACGCTTGAATCTGGCTAGCAGCGACGCGCGTATTACCCACTTGCAACACTTCGTCTTGCGCACGTTCTTCAATCGGAATGTCATTACCGCTGAGCGTTTCTAGGTCAATGGTACTGGTTGGGGCAACCACCATGAATTTCACGCCGTGATAACGCGCATTCACCGCCAAACTGTAAGTACCGATCTTGTTCGCCACATCACCATTTGCGGCAATGCGATCCGAACCAACAATCACCCACGAAACTCTGCCTTGCTTCATCAGGTGCGCGGCAGCACTGTCACACAGCAAACGTGCGGGAATTTTATCCTTAACCAATTCCCAAGCGGTTAAGCGCGAACCTTGCCACCACGGGCGGGTTTCATCCGCATACACCATTTCGACTTTACCGCTGCCATACGCACTACGAATCACGCCCAATGCCGTACCGTAACCACCCGTTGCCAACGAGCCGGTATTGCAGTGCGTGAGAATGCCGTGGGAAGGCGCGATTAAGGCGCTACCCAATTCACCCATGCGATAATTCGCATCAATGTCTTCTTGGTGAATGCGTTTTGCCATGTCCAATAACACGGCTTCGGGTTCACCTTGAATACTATCCAATACACTGCACATGCGGCGCAATGCCCACATTAAGTTCACAGCCGTTGGACGCGAGTTTTTCAGCGTTTCGACTTCCAGCGCGAGCCGATTACGCCAATCATTAGGGTATTGTTTATAACTTTTACGCGCAGCCATAACCACGGCATAAGCCGCTGCAATGCCAATCGCAGGAGCACCGCGCACCACCATATTACGAATGGCTTCAGCAGTGTCTTCCGCGCTGTAAATTTGCACATACAGCTCATGTTGTGGCAGCTTACGCTGATCCAATAGGACTAAATGATTATCTTTCCACTCGACGGCGCGTATAGAATCGTGTTGACTCATGACAGTTTTCAGCATAAATAGGTTAAGGTAACTGAAGTTGCAATATTACAACACCCAGATGAAAATTGAACTACTCATTATTCCCCGTTGGATTATTACCGTAAACACGGGAAACCAAGTACTACAGCACCATGCGGTAGCCATTGATGATAGCAAGATTCTTGACATCCTGCCCGTCGATGATGCGTTGGCGCGTTATATTCCTGCGGAAACTGTCGTGTTAGCGCAACACGCTTTATTACCGGGATTAATAAATACGCATACCCACGCAGCAATGGCACTGTTGAAAGGCTTAGCCGATGATTTACCCTTGATGGATTGGCTACAAAATCACATTTGGCCTGCGGAAGCACGCTGGGCAGATGCTAATTTTGTCTACGATGGCGCGAAATTAGCCATTGCCGAAATGCTGCGTTCGGGCACAACCTGCTTTAACGATATGTATTTTTTCCCCGAAGCCACCGCCAAAGCCGTGGAAGAAAGCGGGATTCGTGCCAGTTTAGGCATGATTCGTATCGACTTTCCTACCGCTTGGGCAAGCACACAGGAAGAATACCAGCAAAAAGGTTGGGCATTACGCAACCATTGTTTGGACAAGCCACTGCTGAATACGCTGTTTGCCCCGCACGCGCCGTACACAGTTTCGGATGAACCCTTACAACAAATGCACGAACTGGCGGTGGAACATGACATTCCATTACACATGCACGTTCATGAAACCGCCTTTGAAGTCATGCAAGCTACCGAACAATACGGTGAACGCCCATTAGCACGTTTAGCGCGTTTGGGTTTGTTGGATCGGCATTTTCTCGCGGTACACATGACACAGTTAACCGACGACGAAATCACCTTGTTGGCAGAAAAAGGCACACACGTTGTGCATTGCCCCGAATCCAACCTCAAACTCGCCAGCGGATTCTGCCCAATTGCCAAACTCACTGCCGCTGGTGTGAATGTTGCATTGGGAACGGATGGCAATGCGAGTAATAACGATTTGGACATGCTCGGTGAAATGCGTACTGCTGCCTTACTGGCGAAAGCGGTGGCAAACGATGCCAGTGCCATCCCCGCGACACAAGCGTTACGCATGGCGACCATTAATGGTGCGAAAGCCTTAGGCTTGGATAATGCCATCGGTTCGATTGAGCTGGGTAAAGCTGCTGATCTGATTGCCATTGATTTCGGTACATTAGAAAGCCAACCGTTGTACGACCCCGTATCGCATTTGGTGTATTGCACGACCCGCAACCAAATCACACATACTTGGGTAAACGGTCGCTTCTTACTGAATAATCGCCAACTCATGACGCTTGATGAAGCATCCCTGATTGCTAATGCCCAAGCATGGCAACAAAAAATTGGAGAAACCCCATGACTACTGCCAATGTCGACCCCAATGAAATTCGTAAGTTTGAAGAACTGGCTTATCGCTGGTGGGATACCGACAGCGAATTCAAACCACTGCACGACATTAACCCTTTACGCCTGAATTACATTGATGATCGTGCCCAAATCAAAGGCAAAAAAGTCATTGATATTGGCTGCGGTGGCGGCATTCTCGCTGAAAGCATGGCGCGCCGTGGCGCACAAGTGATTGGCATTGACATGGGTGCGACTCCACTTTCTGTCGCACAATTGCACGCGCTGGATTCCCAAGTCGAAGTGGATTACCAACAAATCAGTGCGGAAGACATGGCAGCGCAACACGCGGGGCAATTCGATGTTGTTACCTGCATGGAAATGTTGGAACACGTTCCCGACCCCGCATCAGTCATTGCCGCTTGCGCCACCTTGGTCAAAGCAGGTGGCGAGGTATTTTTTTCCACCATTAACCGCAATCCGAAAGCCTTTTTGTTAGCGGTAGTCGGTGCGGAATACGTGATGAACATGCTCCCCAAAGGCACGCACGAATACGGCAAATTCATTAAACCGTCAGAACTCGAAAAAGCCGCACGTTCTGTCGGACTACGACTGCGGAATATCTCCGGTTTAACCTACAATCCGCTGTTCCAAAGTTATCGTTTAGGCAATGATGTTGACGTTAACTATTTGATGCATTTCACAAAGGAAGATTGAGTTCATGTTGACATTCAAACGACTTGCCACTTGTGTGGCACTGCCGTTGCTGCTGAATGCGTGTGCAGTCCACTACAATGGGGTGGATTTAACCCCAAATGGCGACCCGCGTTTAACCACCATTGCGCCTGCCATGCAAGCGAATATGGAAGACCTAACCAAAGCATTAATTGCGTTAGACCCAGCAGTCATTGACCCGCGCGAAGCTCACACCGTGGCGTATGATGCTTATATCTATCCGATGTATTTGGCGAATGATTGGAATCTGACATGGCCACCGCTGTATCACAATACCTTGCGCAATGCTAACCACCGTAAAGCAGGCTTGTGTGTGGATTGGGCGCGTGCCATGCGTGCCAGAATGCGTTCTAAAAACTTGCAAACCTTTGATCTTTACTGGGGAATCGCCCACAAAGGCAATGCGTGGCAAGAACACAGCACACTCATCGTGACAGCGAAAGGTCATCCATTTGAAAGCGGGATGGTGCTCGACCCGTGGCGTAATTCCGGTGATTTGTTCTGGAGTTTGATTAAAGACGATCAACAGTACCCGTGGAAATATTTTGAGGGGCCGGGTTAATCCAGCCCCCACACTGTTCACCGTTATGGACTAACTACTGACGGTGAAACGTTAGCACCAGCACATCACGCCACGCGCGGTGTGTTGGATCTTCGGGTGCGATTTCGGTTACACCGTGATACACCGCCTGATCATTCACAATCACCAAATCACCTTCAGCCTGCAAAGTACCCTCCACTAAGGGCTGCATCGCATTATTGTAAATACGACTGATACCCCCACGAATATTTTGCCGATCCATCATCATAATCAGAATGTATTCCGCACCATCTTTATGCACACCTTCGGGTGTGGGTTTCCCCAATTGGTTTGGACGCGCAACAATGCGGAATTGGTGGGCTTGAATGCGCCACAGCTCATGCGAACTGCGTGAAAATTGCTGTGTTGCCCAACGCACAATGCTGCTCAACACCGGATTATGCAGCGTTGTGGGCAACCACGCGCGAAAATGCCGATTAAAACCACCATGCACATGGTTGTAATGACTGCTTTGGTAATGCGGTTCATGCGGTAACACGTTTAACTGATGGTGTTGCCAATGAAACACGGAATAACGTCGATAGCGATAACTGCCGCCATCTCGCAAATACGGATCCAGCACCAAACCATTCCAACTGGCGCGGAAACGGCGATATGCCTGCCCCATACGTCGCACAAGCTGACGTTGCAGGCGATTAGTTTCCCCCATCTCGAACAGAAACCCAGGTTGTTGCAATTGCGTATTCACTGTCCTCACTACTTTTTCATTAGAAGCAATATCACATTGTAAGATTGCGTTACCCTGCTGAACAGATCACACAGGCGTATTAGCAATAAGCGTGGCGCGTAACGGTGCGGGATAACCTTCAATCGTACGGCTGGCATCCTGTGGGTCGAGGAAATCCGCCAAGGATTCGCCTTTACTCCACGCGGTACAGCGTTGTTCTGCCACGCTGGTGGTGGTGACATCCACCACACGAATCTGGGTAAAACCCAAACGTTGCAACCACAATTCCAACATTGCCACTGACGGAATAAACCACACATTGCGCATTTTGGCGTAACGATCCTGCGGCATCAGCGCGGTTTGCGCATCACCGGCGACCACCAATGTTTCGAGCACCAATTCACCACCCGCCCGCAACGCCCGCCGCAATTCCTGTAAGTGCCCCAACGGGTCACGACGGTGATACAACACGCCCATTGAAAACGCGGTATCAAAACCTTTCTGGCGTAAATCGGGCAAATCTTCGCTCTTCAACGGCAGCATCCACACCGGATGTTCACCAGCATAACGCTTTATTGCTTGAAATTGCGTGAGAAAAAGCAAAGTTGGGTCAATGCCAATCACGGCTTGCGCCCCCGCAGCGTACATGCGCCACAAGTGATAACCGCTGCCACAACCGACGTCCAACACGATGCGATCTTGCAAAGGGCTTAAATGCGGTAACACGCGCTCCCATTTCCAATCCGAACGCCATTCGGTATCGATTTCAACACCGAATAAGTCGTAAGGCCCTTTGCGCCACGGAATCAAACCCTGCAATGCGGTGCGTAATTGCGCTTGTGTGGCGGCATCCGTATCCGCAACCTCACCAACGCGCACAGCACTGGCGTTAAAATCCACCCGCGATGCGCTTAATGCGGGCAAACTGTCCAATACAGCCTGCCATTCCGCTTGCTTACCGTGCGGATGTGCTTGGGCAGCTTGCGTCAATTGCGCAGGTAAAGTTGCCAGCCACGGCGCGAGGCGCGAGCTTTGTAAAAAAGCCTGTAATGTTTGATCAATCATTGTGGTTTGTTGCCTTGACTGCCAACATGGACACGAAATTAAACCCCTGAAACCATTGCATTACTTGCGCAAAACCAGCATCGCGCAAACGTGCTTCGTGTTCAGCGGGTGTATCCGAAATCAGCACATTTTCCAGCGAGGAACGCTTTTGGCTGATTTCCAATTCGCTATAACCATTGGCGCGTTTAAATGCCAAATGCAAATCGGTAAGCAGAGTCTGTTGGTTACTGGCGGCAAAATGCACTTTCTCGGATAGTACCAAGATACCATTGGGAATCAGTGCATCATGAATCGTGCGCAACACGACAAGGCGTTCCGCTGGTTTGAGGAATTGCAGGGTGAAATTCAGCACCACCACCGAGGCATTACACAGCGCGACTTGTTGAATATCCGCGCAAATCACCTCAAAACTGGCGGCGGGCAAATGCCGTTGCAGAATTTGCCCACAACGTTGCGTCATGGCTACCGAATTATCCACGCCAATAAAACGCACACCGTCCGCGCGAACTTGCGAAGCCATCGACAAGGTTGCCGCACCCAACGAACAACCCAAATCATAAATGTGGGTATCCGCTACGGCGTACTGACGCGCAATCACGCCCAACAAGCTAATGATGGTTTCATAACCGGGCACGGAGCGGCGAATCATGTCGGGAAACACGTCCGCCACCGCATCGGTAAACGCGAAATCCACCACCTGCCCTTGTGGCAGTGCGAAGATGTCATCGCGTGACATTTACGCTTCTCCAGCCCAAACACTGTCAGCGGGTTGGCGTGGTAAGACCAACTGTTCACCCGTGCGTCGCCCTGCATCTGCCCCCAGATAGAACAAGAATGGCGCGACTAATGCTTCGGGGCGTGCCACGGTTTCAGGGTTTTCGCCGGGGAAATTCAAAGTACGCATACTGGTACGCATCGCGCTGGTATCGACACTATTCACACGCATAAATTGTTTCGGATCGTCGTATTCCGCCGCCAAAATGTCGCAATAAGCTTGCATACCAGCTTTGGCAACCCCAAACGCCCCGTAAAACGCTTTATTGGAGGTGTGATTGGCAAACACAATCGCCGGATCAGCCGCTTCATCCAACAAAGGCAAACAAGCACGAGTCAGCAAGAAATTCGCATGCAAATTCACCATGATCATTTTCGACCACAGTTCGGTTTCGTAATGCTTGATGGGGGTAAAACTGGCTAACCACGCCGCATTCAACACAATGCCATCCAAACGCCCTAATTGCTCACGCAGGTTATTGGCTAAATCGTCGTAATCTTTCGCAGTCGCGCCTTGTAAATCCAAGGGATAAATCGCGGGTTCAGGGTAGCCCGCATTCACAATGGTATCGTAAGTTTCTTCAACGCGGCGCACGTCTTTATCCAATAACACCACCGTTGCACCAAACTTTGCGCACGCCACGGCAATGGCATTACCCAAACCTGCTGCCGCACCCGTTACCAAAATGACGCGATCCTGCAACGCGCCCTTGGCAGGCACATACGCCAGTAAATTTTCCTGCATTCCTGTCTCCCTATAAAAACTCTTATAAAATTTGCATTAATCGCAGTCCAAGCACAAATATCAAACCGGCAACCAAGCCCGTCAACGCGCCTTTAATGAAAACACTTTGCGCATTGGCACTGTATTTCACCACGCTTTTATCCAATTTATCGAGCTGACGATCACGCTGGGTAATAATCAAATCGCGTTGGCGCAAGGTTTCGTCACGTTGTTGCAGGTGTTGCAGTTGCTCTTTCAGCGTACCTTCGAGGTGTTGAATGTGCAGCGTGAGCTCTTGAATGCGTTCATCACGACGGCGAATGTGCGCTTCTTTCGCAATAATCATTTGATCACGATCACTCACTGCGACATCGCGACTTTTTAACTGGTTATCGCGCTCACCGAGCAACACATCACGTTTGGCAACCGTCGCATCGCGTTCGGCAAGGCGTACATCGCGTTCCGCTACCGTCGCATCGCGCACTCGCAACTGCGCATCACGGTTTTGTAAGGCTTCTTCTTTTTTCTGAATCTGTAAATCGCGTTGTTCCAACTGTGCATCGCGTTCCGCTACCGTCGCATCACGTTCGGCAACGGTTTCATCACGCGCCGCGATTAATTCGTCGCGGTCTTGCACGGTTTGGTCGCGTAATTGCAATTGCACGTCACGTTCGGCAAGGCTTTGGTCACGCAAATGCACTTCGAGTTGCAGATTGCGCACTTGCTCGTCGCGGCTAGCGATTTCGCTATCGCGCGTTTGAATGCTTTGGTCACGCTGTTGCAAACTGTGATCACGTTCGCTGATTTTGACATCACGTTCATGCAAGTTCACATCGCGGAATTGCAAACTTTGATCACGTTCGCTGATTTTGACATCGCGTTCCCGAATCGCTTCGTCGCGCGTCTGAATCACGCTATTGCGTTCGGTCATCAAAGCATCGCGTTCGTGGATGCTTTCATCGCGTTCTTGAATTTGCCCGTTGAGTAACGCAATGTGATTGTCGCGTTCTTTAATGCTGTTTTCGCGTTCGCCAATCGTAATGTCACGGCTTTGCAGTTGCGAATCGCGCATTTGCAATTGTTTGTCGCGCTCGCGTAATTGCAAATCTTGGCTGGTAACGCGTGAATCGCGTTCGCGCAAGGCAACATCGCGTTCTTTAATGCGCCGATCCCGATCCGACAGCGCGTTATCGCGTTCCTCAAGGCTGCGATCCCGATTGCTTAAGCGTGTATCGCGTTCCCGCACATCTTCGTCGGTTTTGTTAATGCGCTCGTCACGCTGGGTTAATTGCCGATCACGCTCAGAAAGCTGCGCATCCCGCTCTTGCAAGTGGTTTTCCAACTCGCGAATGGTTTGCAGAAAATCCAAACCTTGTTGATCCCGCAAACGAATCGCTTCCTCGCGCATCCGCAATTCATTATCGCGCTCGGCAATCGTGTGATCCCGATCATTCAATTGCTTATCGCGGTCAGTCAGGGTTAGGTCGCGCTTTTCAATTTGCTGCTGTTGAATACCAATGCGCTGATCACGCTCTTGCAGCATTTTGGCTTTGTCGGCAAGTAAGCGTTCGCGCACTTGGATTTGCTGATCCCGCTCCGACACACTCGCATCCCGCGCTTGCAGGTGCTTATTGGCAAGATCAAGGTGGGAATCCCGCGCGGCTAATTGGCGATCACGTTCCGTGACTTGCGTATCGCGCTCGCCCAATTGTCGGTCGCGTTCCTTGAGCATTTTTTCCTGCTCTAAGGTTTGGCGCGTGCGTTCTTGCAATAAAGCTTCGCGTTCGAGTAACTGCTGATCTTTTTTACTAATGCTATCGTCGCGGCTTTGCAGCAACTTGTCTTTACTTTGCAAGGCTTGATCAATGCGCAATAAGGAACGATCTTTATCCTCCATGCCACGGTCACGCTGCTGGATTTGCAGTTCTTTTTCCTGCAACAGCTTCTCGTAATGCATGAGGTTTTGTTCAAGGCTACGCAAGCGCGTTTCGCGTTCTTCCAGCAAGGTATCGCGCTGCTGTAAGGCACGGTCACGGCTGTACATGTTTTCATCGCGGGCGCGGAGGTATTTATCCTTATCCGCAATGAGTAAATTTTTCTCGGTGATTTGCTGTTCGCGTTCGGTCAATAATCGCGCTAGGATTTCCAGCCGTTTATCACGCTCTTCTATTTTCTTGTCGTATTCCTGAAGACTTTTATCTTTCAGTAATAACAGGTTAGAAATGTCCTGTAAGCGTTGGTCACTGTCGTGCGCCCGACGTTCCAGTTCATCGACGCTGGTCTTCAAGGCTTGTTTGTCATTGAATGTTAGGTAAACATTCGTATCCAATTTTCTAAAAATCTCGAGATCCTTTTCATCCAGCTTCATTGTTGATTCCTGCGTACCAAATCACACTAGAACAGCATACCGTGCTAGCCACTTAATAATCTTACCCCGGAGTTCGGGAAATTCTGGCACAAATAAGCCGATTTAGCCATGTAACAGCGAATTCACCTGCTCCACCAATGGGGTTTATCCACGCGCCATGCGGACTGTGTAAAGGCAGTTGCATCCGCCGGAAAAAACAGGGTTAAAGCCCCTGTATCAACGGTATTCACCACCTGAATCTGTTGTGCAGTATAGCGCGTTAGTACGTCTGGGTGTGGATGATGAAACCGATTTCGATACCCGCTGGTAATCACCCCAAGCTGTGGTGCAACCGCCCGCAAAAATGCCAAACTCGATGAAGTTTTGCTGCCATGATGCGGCACAAGCAAGACATCTGCCCGCAATTCCCCTGTGGTTTCATACTGTTTCAGCAAGATATTTTCCGCCGGACGCTCAATATCGGCGGTTAACAATAAACGATGGTTGGCATTCGCCACGCGCAACACACACGAGCGGTTATTATCCTTATCTTGCGGAAAATCGCTACTCGGATTTAATACCGTAAACTGCACACCATCCCATTCCCAGTGCTGCCCGTGTTCACATGGGCTTGTAATACTCGCAAAACGCTTTGCAGGGTCGGCATGATCCAGCGTATCGCTACTTCCCACCAAAATGGATCGCACGGAAATCCCCGCTAACACCGCACCCGCGCCACCGCTGTGATCATTATCAGCGTGCGAAACCATTAGCGTATCGACTTGCTGAATGCCTTGCCCCCGCAGCCACGGCAAGACCACCATTTCGCCACTGTCGAAAGTTGGCGAAGTTTTCGCCCCCGTATCAAACACCAAAGTATGCTGTGCAGTCTGTACCACACTCGCCAAACCTTGCCCCACGTCCAAAACATCGGCACGAAATGCCCCCACAGCGGGACGCGCGGGTTGATACCACCACATCGGCAATAAAAACAGCACACCCAACCAGCGTGCGGGCATTCCACGCGGCATTAACAGCAAAAAGAAACCAAATCCTGCCACGAGTAACCACAAAGCGGGAATTAACGGCACATACACAGCGGCGAAAGACCACGCAGCCATCCACGCTAATAACTTCATTAACCAACCGAGTAACCATGCTGCGAACCACCATAAGCCGCTGGCAAGTGTTGTCCATGCACTGCACACCATGCCCAACAATACTAAGGGAGTAACCATAAACGTGACCACGGGAATCGCTATCAAATTCGCCAACGGTGATACCAAAGAAACCATGCCGAAAAAACCCGCCGCCAGCGGTACTGTGCCCAACGACAATACCAACTGCATTCCCACCGCTGCGGTTTTACCCAACTTACGCTGTCGACTGCCCAGAAATACCAATAAGCCCACCGTCAGAAACGACAGCCAAAATCCCACCGACAATCCGGCTAAGGGGTCGAGGCATAACACCAATAACAACGCCCCGCTAAACGTCACACTGAAGGGAATCCGCCGTCGCCACACCAAACCCGCCATCATTACCAACAGCATTAATAACGTGCGTTGCGTGGGAATATTGAAACCCGCCAGTAACGAATATAATGTGGCGAATCCACCGCCCAATACCGCTCCGGCAATGCGCACGGGCAACCACAAATACAAACGCGGGAAACATCGCCACACCAATAACACCGGCAGCATTCCCAAACTCGCCACCATTGTGATGTGCAAACCGGAAATCGCCAGCAAATGAATCGTGCCCGTTTGCCGCAATACTCGCCATTGTTCCGAGGTAATATTGTCCGTATCCGCAATCGCCAAACCTTGCACCAAACCCAGCATCGGCTGCTCGGCTAAAGCGACATCCAAACGCTCTTTGATGATTTGTCGCCAGTGGTTCGGATCAAACCACGCTGCTGGAGCTAAATACTGATTATCCGCCGCTTTACGCACCGACCCAACACCGACAATGCGCTGCGCAAACAGCCATTGTTCGTAGTCAAAACCATTCGGATTACTGAAACCATTCGGGCGTTTAACCCGCACGCTGAATTGCCAACGTTCACCCGCATGAAGTAGCGGCGTATCATCTGCGTACCAACCCAATTGCAGCTTGCCCCGAAACTTTTTGCCATCCGCCGTATCCACCGCCAATACAAAATGCCAACCATCCGCGCGGTGTTCGGGAATATCCGCAATTACCCCCGTCACCAAAGTATCTTGCCCTTCCTGATCCGCAGGCCACCATTGCCCACGAATCTGGTGCGCAACCGCTGTGGCATAACAACACCCCAATAGCATTCCCGTTGCCACCCACGCCACACCAGTAACTCGCCTATTCCGCCACACCGGATAACGAAACGCCACCCACCACAATGCCAGCGTTAACACACCGCTGCTTAGCAAAGCCAAAAAACTGGGAAGGGATGATAAACCGAGCAGTACAACCGTACCGATGAAAAAACTCACCGCGAAACTACGCATGATTAACGAATACCGTTCTATTATTTTTTATTTCTAAGGGTATTCAATTTATCACGAATTTTAATCTCTAAGCCACGTTCCACGGGTTCGTAATAACGCCGCCCGCGCAAAGCATCGGGGAAATAGTTTTCACCCGCCGCATAAGCATCCGGCTCATCGTGGGCATAACGATAGCCTTTGCCATAATCCAAGGCTTTCATGAATTGCGTCGGCGCATTGCGCAAATGCATGGGCACATCCAACGAACCGGACTGTTTGGCATCTTGCATTGCGGCTTTATAAGCGTGGTACACCGCATTGCTTTTCGGCGCACAAGCCAAATACACCACAGCTTGCGCGATGGCTAATTCACCTTCAGGACTACCCAAATATTCGTAAGCATCCCACGCACTCATCGCTAGTTGCAAACCACGCGGATCAGCATTGCCAATGTCTTCGCTTGCCATGCGCACCACACGCCGCGCAATGTAGAGCGGATCACAACCGCCATCCAACATCCGACACAACCAATACAATGCCGCGTCAGGGTCAGTACCACGCACGGATTTGTGCAAAGCGGAAATCTGCTCGTAGAACACATCGCCGCCTTTATCAAAACGACGCGGGGATTCGGCAATCACTTCTTGAATCACGTCCGCCGT
Source organism: Pseudomonadota bacterium (assembly GCA_039797295.1). Classification (GTDB taxonomy): domain Bacteria; phylum Pseudomonadota; class Gammaproteobacteria; order Thiotrichales; family Thiotrichaceae; genus Thiothrix. Next base: position 20,118 of record JBDKID010000013.1, read on the forward strand.
CAATGCCAAACCCGTGGCGGTGGTTTCGGCTAAATCCGCTGCCATTTCCAACCAATTCAAGGCACGCCGTGCATCGCCATCCGCCGCTTGTGCCAAGGCATTCAACACCGCCGCGTCGGCTTGCAAGCGTAATTGCCCCAAACCTTTTGTTTCATCCTGCAAAGCGCGTTGCAACACCTGTTGAATGTCAGCGGGAGTCAAAGCGCGTAACACATACGTCCGCACCCGTGACAACAGCGCGTTATTCAATTCAAACGAGGGGTTTTCGGTGGTCGCGCCAATGAATAACAGCGTACCGTCTTCAATGTGCGGCAAAAACGCATCTTGTTGCGCTTTATTAAAACGGTGCACTTCATCAACAAATAGCACGGTATTGCGCCCGAATTGCGCGCGGTTTTGACGTGCTGTATCCACCGCCGCACGGATTTCTTTCACCCCAGCCAACACCGCAGAAACCGTGAGAAATTCGGTTTGCCAATAATGGCTAATCAATCGGGCAAGCGTGGTTTTGCCTGTACCGGGTGGCCCCCAGAACAGCATGGAATGTGGGCGGGATTCTTCTAACGCACGCCGCAGCGGTTTACCAACGGCGAGGAGGTGAGTTTGCCCAGCGTACTCGTTTAAAGTCGCCGGGCGCATTCGTTCAGCAAGCGGGATCAAGATTGACCCAATCAGGAAGGTTTACCAATCACATCCGCGCCTTTGGGTGGCGTGAATTGGAATTCATTGGCATCAATGTCCACATTGGTACGCATACCTTGGAATTTGATGTAAGTTTGCTGATTGAACTTATCGCTTAAGATCATTTCTTCAACACCAGCATCGCTAACGCCCAAATCCATCGTGGTAAAATCTGAATCTTTCTTTTTCGGGGTCAAACGAAACCATTCCAGCTTGCTGCCGTCGGCTTCCATGTCTTGCACCGTGAACTGCTTATCCACCGCTTGTTTTTGCGTCAACATGCCCACAGGTGCGGCGGATAACGCTTGCCCCATTGGTTTTACGGTCACTTGATCCAAGTCCACGTCATAAACCCAAACGTTTTTGCCATCAGCAACGATTTGGTGCTTGGCAGGTGCGGCGTATTCCCAGCGGAATTTCCCCGGACGCGATAAATACACATTGCCGCTCGAAGATTGGCGGACTTTACCTTTGTCATCAAGCACTTGCTGTGTAAAAGCCGATTGCATGGTATCAATCTGCGTGAAGAATTCATTCATCTTTTCACGCCCACCAGCAGCCCACGCACTATTTGTCATCGCAATCGCCAACAGCGTAAACAGTGTTTTGGCAAAGATTGTTCTCATCATTAACCTCATTTTATGTCAATCCTTAGGCGGTGCAGCGACTAAAACATCCCGACTACCGTTACTCAGTACGGGGCTAACCACACCAGCCGTTTCCATGTCTTCTATCATACGAGCCGCGCGGTTATAACCGACTTTCAAGCGGCGTTGCAGGTAAGAAATTGAAGCACGACGGGATTCAATCACCACTGCCACTGCTTCATCGTACAGTGGATCAGCTTCCCCATCCCGTTCCGCCAACGTTTCCAAGCCCGGTATCGAATCAGATGACGTTGTATCAGCTAGGACATCAAGAATGTAATCCGGTTCACCTTGCAACTTCAGATAATTGGCAACATCCTCCACTTCGCGGTCTGTCACCAATGCACCGTGAATACGCAATGGCAAGGAAGTCCCCGGCGGCATGTATAACATATCCCCAAAACCAAGTAATTGTTCCGCGCCACTTTGATCCAAAATCGTGCGTGAATCAATTTTGGTGGAAACTTGGAACGCTATGCGCGTAGGAATATTGGCTTTGATCAAGCCGGTAATCACATCCACGGACGGACGTTGGGTCGCCAAGATCAAATGGATGCCAGATGCACGCGCTTTTTGTGCCAAACGTGCAATCAATTCCTCCACTTTCTTGCCCACCACCATCATCATGTCGGCGAATTCATCGACAATCACCACAATGTACGGCAGTGGTTTTAACGGTTCAGGATACCCATCCACATGCTTTAAAGGGTCAAATAATGGATCAAGAATCGGTTCACCGCGCTCTTTGGCTTCACGGACTTTCTCATTGAAACCCGCAATATTGCGCACTTTGAGTTTGGACATTAGCAAGTAACGGCGTTCCATTTCCGCTACACACCAACGCAGCGCGTTCGCGGCGTGTTTCATGTCGGTCACAACGGGCGCGAGTAAATGCGGAATGTCTTCGTAACTGCTGAGTTCCAGCATCTTCGGGTCAATCATGATCATGCGCACTTCTTCCGGCGTTGCTTTATACAGCAAGCTCATCAGTACCGCATTCACGAAGACCGATTTACCCGAACCCGTTGTCCCTGCGACCAATAAATGCGGCATCCGCGCCAAATCCGCCACTAAGGGATTGCCCGCGATGTCCTTGCCCAATGCCAAAGTTAATGGCGACAAATTTTTGGTGTAAACCGGCGCATTCAGCATTTCGCTAATGGTAACAACATCGCGCTTGTCATTCGGCACTTCCACACCAATGGTCGGGCGACCGGGAATCACTTCCACCACACGCACGCTGGAAACGCACATATTCCGCGCTAAATCCGATGCCAAACCTGACACTTTCGAGGCTTTCGTACCATCCGGTAATTGCAATTCAAAACGGGTAATCACCGGCCCCGGATCAATCGCCACAACTTTCACGCCGTCTTTAATGCCGTAATGCCCTAACGCTTCGACCAATTTACGCGCTAAGTCGTGTAACCGTTCTTTCGATTGCGTAACACGCTCTTTTGGCGGCGGATTCAGTAACTTCAAAGGCGGTAAAATCAAGGCGGAGCGTTGCCCATTACCTACCCGACCTTTGGCAGGTTTGATGGCTTTTACCTTGTTCGCCGCACTGTTCGTGTCGATTTTATCGGCGGCAGTCGGCGTAATCACTGCACCAGCACCCGTGATCAAATCCACTAAATCATCCGACACAACAGACGAAGATGCTGCTAGTGGCTTATTCACTACCAAACCAACGTTCGTCCCCACGCTTGTCAGATTTGGTGCTTTCGCCACACTGCTACCCGCCGTGGAACGACTCGCGGGAAAATCAGGAATGTCCAAAATCGGGTCTTGGCGCGTGTTGGGTTTCAGATCAATGACATCCACACCTTCTTGCAACGGATGCGCATTTTTACCCAAACCCGTGGTGCGACTCATCCAATCCGCTGCTTTGCCAAACGAATCCCCTAGTGAACCTTTACTATCTTGTAACGCCCCCGTTACGCCACCAGAAATACGCCCTAAGACATTGGCATTACGCGCTTCATTAGCTGAACGCGGAGTAGCCGCAGCGGTTTGAGCAGGTGCATTTCCACTGGTATTTGTACTGTTTTGACCTTGCACCGCTTGCAATTTTTCAAATAATTGCAACATCCAATCGCCGACTTTTTCAGTGACTTTTCCCCATGAAATATCACCAACCAATGTAATGCTGCCTAAAAAAAGTGACAGCAATAACAGCACTGACCCGACAAAGCCCAACAAGGTACGCATACAGAATTCGCCGACGACTTGCCCCAACAAGCCACCACCGATGCCGCTAGGATACGGCTCACACAATAAGTGGGCTAAACCCGCACCCGACAACAGTGTCAACAGTGCGCCAATGCTGGTTAGGATGTCATTACTGCCCCCAACCGGATTATTCGGATTCTGCTGTGCCAAGGGATTAATGCGAAATGTGGTTAACCCCAACGCCACCAAGACCACGGGCAGCGCGTAAGCCAAGTACCCCAATAAGCCAATCAAGAAGTTAGCTAACCATGCCCCTTTACACCCCGCTAAATTGGCACATTGCACCAATTGACTGTCATGATGGAACGGCCCTGGATCCATCGGGCTGTACGACAGTAATGCCAACAGAATGACTGCTGCGATACCGAGAAAAACAATTACCGTTGCTTGTTGCAAGCTCAGGCGTTTTTTTTGATTGAGAATAACCTTACTCAAACTAATATCCCTATTTGTTGCATCCCACGATTATAAGGGGTGTTTTTCTGATTACTACTTTACCCAGCCTTGCAGGTCACATAGGATTACCCGTTCAATACCAGACGGGGCAATCCTGATTGCCCGTTTTACAAGGAGAATTATACATGAACTCGACGAAACATTGCCGTTTACTCATCCTAGGTTCTGGTCCTGCGGGCTATACCGCAGCGGTTTATGCTGCACGCGCCAACCTCAAACCGGTATTGGTCACAGGTATGCAACAAGGCGGGCAACTGATGACCACCACCGAAGTGGATAACTGGCCGGGCGATGATGCCGGGGTCATGGGGCCACAGTTAATGGAACGGATGCAAAAACACGCGGAACGTTTCGATACCGAAATTATTTTCGATCATATTCACAGCGTTGACCTGCAAAACCGTCCTTTTACCCTGACTGGCGACAGCGGCACTTACACTTGCGATGCCTTGATTATTGCTACTGGCGCATCCGCGATGTATTTGGGGCTGGAATCCGAAGAAAAGTTCAAAGGTCGTGGCGTTTCTGCGTGTGCAACGTGCGACGGTTTCTTCTACCGTAACCAAAAAGTCGCGGTCATCGGCGGCGGCAATACTGCCGTGGAAGAGGCTTTGTACTTATCCAATATCGCTTCCGAAGTGTATTTGGTGCATCGCCGCGACTCTTTACGTTCTGAAAAAATCCTGCAAACGCATTTGTTTGAAAAAGCCGCACAAGGCAAAGTCAAGCTGCTGTGGAATAACACCTTAGACGAAGTATTAGGCGATAAAAGCGGTGTAACCGGGATGCGTGTCAGAAACGTGCAAACCAATGAAACGCAAGACATTGACTTAATGGGTGTTTTCGTGGCGATTGGTCACAAACCGAATACCGACATTTTCGGTGATCAACTGGCAATGGAAAACGGCTACATCAAAGTCAACAGCGGTACACACGGCAATGCCACTCAAACCAGCATTGAAGGCGTGTTTGCGGCGGGTGATGTCATGGATCACGTTTACCGTCAAGCCATTACCTCGGCGGGGACAGGCTGCATGGCAGCGTTAGACGCTGAAAAATACCTCGATAACTTAGCCAAACAAGGTGCTTAATTGCTACCACGCGCTTTGAATTTAACCTTACTGAATAGCAACTGGTCGGAAGAACCCTTCCCTCCAGTTGAATTAGCGTGGGATGAACCAAACGGTTTATTAGCTGTAGGCGGGGATTTAAGCATTCCACGCCTACTGAACGCTTATAAAGCCGGAGTATTCCCGTGGTTTGGCCCGCGTGAACCCATTTACTGGTGGGCTCCGAACCCGCGTACCGTGCTTTTCCCCGATAAAATCCACATTACGCGCAGTTTACGTAAATCCTTGCGCAATAAAGGCTATCAAATCACCTTTGATACCTGCTTTGCCGATGTGGTGAATGCGTGTGCCGCACCGCGTGCTTATGCCAGCGGCACATGGATTACGCACGAAATGCACACCGCGTATTGTTTACTGCACGCACGCGACATTGCACATTCGGTGGAAGTGTGGAATCCCGACGGCGAATTGGTTGGCGGCTTGTACGGCGTAGCCACGGGCGGCGTGTTCAGTGGCGAATCCATGTTCAGCCGCGAACCGGATACCTCGAAAATTGCGATGGTGGCAATGGCTTACCACTTACAACAATGGGGATTCGCGGTGATTGATTGCCAAATCGAAAACCCGCACTTAATGAGCATGGGTGCAGAAAACATTGCGCGAGTGGATTACATGCGTTTGCTCAAAGCTCATGTGCATCAGCCCCCCGTGCGTTGGGAATTGGATAGCAGCGTTGATCTATCACAATGGCATCCGCGCGATATACGCTGAGAAATGCTTGAAAAATCCCTTGAAATCGTCCTTTTATCTGTGATTTTGCCCAAGTGTTCACCAGACTGGCATAAAGCTTGCTAAGCTCTGGGGATGTATTTCCCAATGGCAGCAAAATTTCCATGAAAGTCAGCGATACATTCGCCGGACAACTCAACATCGATTTAAAGTGGCGACACGGCGAAGTCACCGCAGTAGCGATTCAGTCTAACCGTTTGCGTTTAAACCCACGGTTACTCATTAACCAACCCCTCAAGGTCGCACCGCGCTTGACGGGAATGCTGTTCAGCGTGTGTGGCATGGCACAATCCATTACCGCTGCCCGCGCTTGTGAACAAGCCATTGCCGCACCACTCGAACCGCAACTAGCACGACAGCAAGATTTTCAAGTGAATGTGGAAATGCTGTTTGAACACTTACTGCGCTTGTTTCAAGATTGGGGTAACACCCTAACCGGGGATACCGCCGCCGCAACCGAATTGCAATTGCTGTTCAAACTCAAACGCGACTTACTCAAAATCGACCTTAAAACCGAAAACCCCAAACCGATTTTGGATGCCATTCGCCAGTGCTTTGAAAATCGCTTACTCGGTTTACGTAGCAAACGCTGGGTACAATATTGCAGCAGCGGTGATCTAAAGAAACTTGCCATTCGCGGTAAAATTGGCAACTACATTACCATGATCCGCGCTAACCACTGGGAGCATTTGGGTCATCATGCTCTCAACCCTTTACCGGTACTGGATAACACTTGGTGGACGCATCGCCTCACCAGTGCGGATGCTGATTATTTCATTGCTCGTCCTGAAATCGACGGTTGTGCGGTAGAAACTTCCTCACTGACGCGCCAATGGCAAGAACCCGCTTTGCGTTATTGGCGTAACACCTACGGCAGCGGTTTATTGACACGTTTAATGGCACGGGTATTGGACATGCTAGAATGTTGGGATGCCCTGTACCCGCTCGCCCTCGCAATGGCTAAACACCCCCTACCCTACCCTACACCGTTGCACGACGCGCAGCCCCCACCGCAAACACTGTCGGCAGGTGTGTGTTCTGTCCACACCGCTCGCGGTCTACTGACACACCGCGTGGTGCAAGAAGCTGGTATGATTCGGCATTACCAAATCGTTGCACCAACCGAATGGAACTTTCACCCACAAGGTTCATTGTCACAGATGTTGCACGGTTTGCAGGCGTTGGATGAAACCGAGCTACGCCAACAAGCGCAAGCCTTGATTACCGCGCTTGACCCTTGCGTGGCGTACCAATTGGAGATCAGCACTGATGCATGAAATGTCATTGTGTGAAGGCATTGTGCAAGTTTTAGAAACCGAAAGTTCGCGGCAACACTTCAGCAAAGTGAAAACCGTGTGGCTGGAAATTGGCGCGTTGGCTGGGGTGGAAATCGCCGCGTTACGCTTTGGGTTTGAAGTCGTGAGTCGCCATACCCTTGCCGATGGAGCAAGCTTGGAAATCATTGAAATCCCCGCACAAGCATGGTGTATGGGTTGCTCACAATCCGTTACCATCCAACAACGTTATGATGCTTGTCCTGAATGCGGTAGTTATCAATTACACGTTACCGGTGGTGACGCGATGCGTATTAAAGAATTGGAGGTGGAATAATGTGTACTGTTTGCGGTTGTAGCGAAGGCGAAGTAAAAATCGAGGGGAATTACCAGCTTTACAAACCTCACACACACGATTTGATTCATGGCTTACGCGGTCATCATGCGCATTCACACGGTCATGCACATGAACACACGCCCGAACACGCTCCCGTTGAGCACGGTGATCATACCCACGATTATGGGCAAGGCGCGGCACGGGCGCACGCACCGGGCTTATCACAAACACGCATGGTGCAAATTGAGCAAGACATTCTCGGTAAAAATGATCAATACGCCAACCGTAACCGCCAATGGTTTGCACAACGCAATATTCTTGCCCTGAATTTGGTTTCCAGCCCCGGTTCGGGCAAAACCACCTTACTCACCGAAACCTTAACACGCTTACACGGGCAAATGCCCTTAGCCGTTATCGAAGGCGACCAACAAACGAGCCACGACGCGGAACGCATTCGTGCTACGGGTGTACCCGCCTTGCAAATCAATACTGGCAAAGGCTGCCATCTGGATGCACACATGGTGGGTCACGCGCTTGACACCATGCCCATTGAACCCAACAGCGTAGTTTTCATTGAAAACGTCGGTAACTTGGTTTGCCCAGCGGCATTTGATTTGGGCGAAGCACACAAAGTGGTGATTTTGTCCGTCACCGAAGGCGAAGATAAACCGCTGAAATACCCCGATATGTTCCACGCAGCGGATGTCATGATCCTGAATAAAATCGACCTGCTGCCGTATTTGCGCTTTGACGTTGCCCAATGCGAAGCCTATGCCCGTCGCGTCAAACCCGACATTGAAATTCTGCACGTTTCTGCCACCAGCGGCGAAGGCATGGAAACGTGGTTAGCATGGCTACAACAACGCCGTCCGTGAGGCTCTGACGTGACTGCGATGTTGCATGATTCCGCGACAACCGTCTTAGTGGTTGATGATGAAATCCGTTCCGTGGAAAGCATGGCGCGGATTCTCACCGAAGAATTTAACGTGTACACCGCATCCAGTGCCGCCGATGCGTTGGATACCTTAAGCGAATACCCGATCCAAATCATTATCGCTGATCAACGAATGCCCGAAATGACCGGCGTGGAATTTCTCACCCAAGTACGTGAGCAATACCCCGACATTGTGCGCATGATTATTTCCGGTTACAGCGACCCTGAAGACATGATTGAAGGCATTAACGCGGCGGGGATTTACCAATACATCGCCAAACCGTGGCATCCCGATAATTTATTACTCACCGTGCGCAATGCCGCGCGTTTACACCGCTTGCAACGCGACAACGAATGGTTATCGCTAGAACTCAAAGCCAGTAGCCACAGTTTGCACGAACACACGCGCAACCAACGCCGCCGCCTGCAAAATACTTTCCACCTCGACAATATTATTCGCGCCCCCGACAGTGGCTTGAATGCCGCGTTAGAATTGGTGGAAAAAGTCGCGCCTTACGATGTCTCGGTTTTAATCACCGGTGAATCGGGTACGGGTAAAGAATTATTCGCGCGCGCCTTGCATTACAACAGCCATCGCGCCGACAAACCGTTCATTGTGGAAAACTGCGGCGCGTTACCCGATGCTTTATTAGAAAGCGAACTGTTTGGGCACAAACGCGGTGCATTTACCGGCGCGGTTGCCGACCACATGGGGCTGTTTGAACAAGCGCATCAAGGCACGATTTTTCTGGATGAAATCGGTGAAACCACGCCCGCTTTCCAAATCAAACTGTTGCGCGTGTTACAAGACGGCAGTTTCCGCCCCGTTGGTGGTAGCCAACGTAAACACGTTAATGTGCGCGTACTCGCCGCGACCAATCGCAATTTATTGGAAGAAGTGCGCATGGGTCGTTTCCGTGAAGATTTGTATTACCGCCTCGCCGGAGTCACGATTCAACTCAGCCCACTGCGCGAACGCCGCATGGACATTACCCCGCTAGCTAACCACTTATTGCAACGCGCCAGCCAACAAATGGGCAAACCTACACGCGGTTTTACCCCGCAAGCCTTACACGCTCTGCAAGCTTACGACTGGCCGGGCAATGTGCGCGAATTGCAAAACGAAGTGCAACGCATGTTAGTCATGACTCCCAACAGCTTGCTAGACATTAGCACCTTAAGCCCCCATATTGGCATTGCTGATCCGCGCGAACTCATGCTCGCCGACCTTAATGACATTCCCCCCAATCTGCTAGAAACCGCTGGCTCGTTGAAAGACCGCGTTGCAGCTCTCGAAATTCACATTGTTCGCGCCGCCATTGCCCGCCATAACGGCAATAAAAGCCGCGCCGCTGCCGAACTCGGCTTATCACGGGTCGGCTTACGCAACAAACTGGAACGCTATGGGATCAACGACGACTGAATGGGATTTAACCGCTTCGCAGGAGCAGGCGTGGATTGATGTCATTCACAAGATGGATGAGACTTACACCGATTTGCTGCATTATCAGGTGGAATTGGAGCGCAAAAATACCGAACTTGAAGAAGCGCAACAGTTCATTACCAGCATTGAAGCCGCGATGACTGATGTGTTGATCGTGTGCGATTTCCAAGGGCGGATTCAGCGCGTCAATACGGCTCTCGAACGCATTGTCGGTAAAACTTCCAGCGAATTGCTAAACCAACCGTTTCAAACGCTGTTCACCGCTGAATGCATTGCGTTGGCGAACAGTTTTCAGCGCAAAATCCGCGATACTGCGATTCACGATTGTGAAATCACTCTGCAAGGCGTGCGCGAACCGGTATTACTGGCGATGAATTGCACTTCGCGCATTGACGCACGCGGACGCATGGAAGGCATGGTATTAATGGGTCGTCCGGTGGGCGAATTGCGCAAGGCTTTCAGTGCATTACACCAAGCGCATGAGGAATTGCAACGCACACAACAACAATTGGTCAGTGCGGAAAAAATGGCAGCACTCGGACGCTTAGTCGCGGGTGTCGCGCACGAACTCAACAATCCGATTAGTTTCGTCTACGCAAATATGCACGCCATGCAGCGTTATGCCCATCGTATTCGCGAGTATTTGGAACACCTGCACAACGATAAATCGCCTACCGAACTGCCAGCCTTGCGCCAACAATTGCGCATCGACCACATTCTGCAAGACATGGATTCGCTAGTCAGCGGCACGCTGGAAGGTGCGGAACGAGTCCGCGACATTGTGCGCGATTTGCGCCGTTTTTCATCGGGACAAACCGAAAAACCGACTTCATTCGATTTGCTGCATGTACTGGAAACGTCGGTACGCTGGGTCGTCAAAGGTAGCCGCATGGAGGTGGAAATTCTCTACAATCCCGACTTACCTGATAGTGTTATGTTGGCTGGCATCCCCGGACAAATTCAGCAAGTCATTATTAATCTGGTACAAAACGCGCTGGATGCGATGCGCCAAACCCCACAGCCGCACCTGTACATTACCGTCAAACAAACCGCAAGCGAAGCGGTGTTAATCCTGCGCGATACGGGGATGGGCATTCCCCCTGAAAATTTGCTGCGCGTATTCGACCCATTTTTCACCACCAAACCGATTGGGCAAGGCACAGGACTCGGCTTGTCGATCAGTTACGGCATTATTGGCGACCACGGCGGCAAATTATTGGTGCGCAACCATCCGGCGGGCGGCGCGGAATTTCGCATTCGCTTACCTAAACCTAAAAGTTCCTCCCTTGAGAAGGGAAGATTGGGAGGGGTTTCTTGAATATTTTATGGTTACAATCCGGTGGGTGTGGCGGTTGCACCATGTCACTGTTATGCGCGGAAAATCCCGACGTACTCAGCACCTTGGAAAACGCGGGCTTGGAATGGTTGTGGCATCCATCGCTCAGTGAAAGCAGCGGCGCGGCGGTGATTAGCTTGTTGGAAAACATCCTCAACGGTACGCAGAATTTGGATATTTTGTGCGTGGAAGGCGCGATTTTGCGCGGCCCTAATGGCACAGGCGCGTTCCATAAATTCGCAGGCACGGATACGCCCATGTTGCATTGGGTACAACGCTTGGCGGAAAAAGCGACGTACACCTTAGCCATTGGTTCGTGCGCGGCGTTTGGCGGCATGACCGCTGCGAATTTCAACCCCACCGATGCTTGCGGTTTGCAATACGACGGGCATTTAATCGGCGGCGTATTGGGGGCAAACTACCGTTCACGCGCTGGATTACCCGTGATCAATGTCGCAGGTTGCCCCACACACCCCGATTGGGTCACAGAAACGCTCATGTTATTAGCACTGCAAGGAATGCAAACGCACGAGCTGGATCACTTCGCCCGCCCACGCTTTTACTCCGACCATTTGGCACATCACGGCTGTTCGCGTAATGAATATTACGAATACAAAGCCAGTGCGGAAAAACCATCCGACCTCGGCTGCATGATGGAACATTTGGGCTGCCTCGGCACGCAAGCCCACGCCGATTGCAATTTACGCCTGTGGAATGGGCATGGCTCGTGTACCCGCGCTGGTTACGCCTGCATCAATTGCACCGCGCCGGAATTTGAAGAACCGGGACACCCGTTTTTACACACCCCAAACATTGCGGGCATCCCCATAGGCTTACCGACGGACATGCCCAAAGCGTGGTTCGTCGCCCTCGCTTCGCTTTCCAAAGCCGCCACCCCCAAGCGCGTGCGCGAAAATGCCACCGCCGACCACATCATCATCCAACCGGGGAAGAAGAAATAACCAAACGAGACAGTAGTGATGGTATCAACATGCACTATTCGACATAATTAACGACAGATTCAATCAATTATTAAGGTCAGTTCATGGATGTAAATCAGCCTTATCAACATTCTGTTTTTCCTGATTTCATTCGTGTATCAGCAGATAGTCGAGACATTCTTGAATATATCAACAAACCACTTGCTGCCCGTAAACCTGTGGGTTATCAGCGTGATTTTCTGGAAAGCTACATCCCCAATCAATCCGCTTATTTATCAGAAACGCTACGCAGACAACTACACAAAATGGGTAATACCGGACAAGGTATGCGTCCCGCAGGCACTTATGGACGCGCTATTTTAAACCGTTTATTAATTGATTTATCGTGGGCATCGAGTTATCTGGAAGGCAATACTTATTCACGACTGGACACTCGTGCTTTGATTGAAAATGGCATAATTGCTAATGGTAAAGCATTAATAGAAACCCAAATGATCCTGAATCATAAAGCAGCCATCGAACTATTAATAGATAATGTTGACTCAGCAGGATTTAATCGCTATACGTTAATGAACTTACACAGTGCCTTATCAGAAAACTTACTGTCTAACCGTACAGATGAGGGTCGTTTACGTCAACACATCGTTGAAATCAGTCACAGCGTTTACCGACCATTGGATATACCACAGCAAATCAGCACGCTATTTGATGACCTATTGGCAAAAGCCAATCAAATAAAAGATCCATTTGAACAATCGTTTTTTATTATGGTGCATCTACCTTATTTACAACCTTTTGCAGATGTGAATAAACGCACCTCTCGTATGGCAGCAAATATCCCACTCATTTTAAACAACCTATGCCCATTGACATTCTTAGGTGTTCCAGAAGCTGCTTATAGTCAAGCAATCCTAGGTATTTATGAGTTGACCCGCATTGAATTATTGCGTGATGTTTTTATGTGGGCGTATGAACGTTCATCCCAAGAATACATTGCATTAAAAAACAATCTCGCCGAACCAGACCCCTTACGCTTGCGTTATCGCGATGTCATTAAACAAGTCGTGCGTGATATTGTATTAAACCCAGATAAACACCCTCTGAATATGATTCAAGACTTCGTTGCCACATTGACAGATGATCCTGAAAAAAGTGAGTTGCAAGCGTTATTAATCGAAGAATTGCGGCAAATACACGAAGGCGTACTTGCTCGTTATGGCTTACGTCCTTCGCAATGGGAAAAATGGAAAAATTGGGCGGAAACCTATTAATGCAAAATAAGAAACAGTCATGACGCGCATCATTATGGGGCCTTTCAATCGCGTGGAAGGCGATTTGGAAATTCGCTTGGAACGCGATGCAAATCGGGTGCGTGAAGCATGGGTCAGCGTGCCCATGTATCGTGGTTTTGAACAAATTATGCAGGGCAAAACGCCAGACGATGCTTTAGTCATTACGCCGCGTATTTGTGGGATTTGTTCGGTGTCGCAATCCGTCGCGGCGGCTTACGCTTTGGCGGATATGGCGGACATTCATGTGCCAGCAAATGCGCAACATTGCATCAACCTCATGTTGGCGTGCGAAAACCTTGCTGATCATTTGACGCATTTTTACCTGTTTTTCATGCCGGATTTTGCGCGACAAATTTATGCAAACGAACCGTGGTATGCCGCTACGGCACAACGTTTCACCGCCATCAAAGGCACGGCAACCCGTGATGCATTACCAGCGCGGGCGGCTTTCATGCACGTATTGGGTTTGTTGGGTGGGCATTGGCCACACACATTGAGTTTGCAAATCGGTGGCGTGAGTAAAGCCATTGACCAGCGCGATAAAATTCGCCTGCTTACCAGCGTGCAACAATTCCGCCGCTTTTTGGAAAGCGCACTATTCGGCGATTCATTGGAACGCATTGCCGCGCTGGATTCCACAACAGCTTTGGCAGAATGGCAAGCGCAAGCCGCACCGACAAGCAGTGATTTTCGCCACTTTTTGCACCTTGCCGACAGCTTGCAGTTACATCAATTGGGGCAATCAACCGACGAATTCTTAAGCTACGGCGCGTACCGTCATGCCGAACAAAACAGCACTTATCATTTTGCGCAAGGCGTTTGGCATCCACGCAACCGGCATGTTTACGCTGTACCGCTGGCTTTGATTCGTGAGGATTTGCACGCCAGTTGGCTCACAGGCGACGACGAACCGTTGCATCCGTTTGAAGGTGTGACACTGCCCGAATACCCCAAACCCGATGCTTACAGTTGGAATAAAGCCCCGCGTTTAGCCGGAAAAGTGGTGGAAACGGGCGCATTAGCACGGCAAATGGTGGCAGGGCATCCGTTAATTCGCGACTTAGTTGCACAATCGGGCGGCAATGTACCAAACCGCGTGATTGCGCGTTTGTTAGAATTGGCATTGGTCGTGCCGCTCATGGAAACGTGGATTAAAGCCATCCGACCCGGTGAAACCTTCTGCCAAAACATGATGTTACCCCATGATGCCAGCGGTGTGGGTTTGGTGGAAGCGGCACGCGGTAGCTTAGGGCATTGGGTGCAAGTGCGGCATAAACACATTCTCAATTATCAAATTATTACGCCCACCAGTTGGAATTTTTCGCCGCGTGACCGCCACGGCAAAGCAGGCGCATTAGAACAAGCTTTACGCAATGCCCCAATTCGTAGCGGCGAAACTGAACCCATCAGTGTGCAGCACATTGTACGTTCGTTCGACCCGTGCATGGTTTGTACGGCACACTGAGCCAACGTGAATTCGGTTTTACATCAGGAAGCGGTAAATATCATCCACCGCTACTTCTAGTCCAACTGATTCCAGCATTAATACTTGCCCAGCAGTATAAATCTCCCGTTCCCAGTCACGCGCACGCCGGTAAACCTCGATATGTGGCGTATCCTGCGAACACAACACGTATTCCTGCAAACTGGCAAACAGCCGGTAGGCTGCCAGTTTCTCGGTGCGATCCTTGCGTGCGGTGCTGTCTGATAACACCTCGATAATCAAGCATGGCGCAGTGTTGGCATACGTTTCGGTTTCTTCCTCGCAACTGACTTGTACATCGGGGTAATAATAGCGATCCGTTTCCAGTGAACGGATGCCTACTTTCATGTCAGACTGGAACACCTCACACGGGCTACCTTCCAGATGGTTGTACAACAGATTGGTAAATTTCATGGCAACACGGTTATGTGAGCGACTAGCACCCGCCATTGCATACACTTGTCCGTCTACATACTCGTATTTTTCATCATCCCCACGGCTATGTTCCCACTGTAAATACTCGTCTGGCGACATATAGCGGGATTTTGGCACTGCACCCACGTTGCACCTCGATATGGTTGGCAAGATACTCACAGCTTAGCCCAGCACTTCGCCAAAGGCAAAAGCCTAATTCAGGGTTTCAGAGTTGAGGTGATTTGTTCGGGTTTGGCGGGTGGCTTTTTAGTAGCGGGGCGGCTGGGTGTCTCGGTGGTTAATTTGCGGAATGACCAGATCGCAGGATGATTAGAGCAGCCATCGTCGCAGAGAGTGGCAAAAAAGCAATGCTGTGGAGCTGATAATATATCCTCAAAAGGCAGAAGGCAGGACTGCTTCTTAATTTTTAACAAATTTATCTGAAGCCACTTTTTGTAGTTTCGCTAGTTCCTTGTCTCTTCGATGATAACCAGTTTCTGAAATTAATTTTACAGCGTAATTTAAATGCCCGTTAATTGAATCGGATGAATAATCTTCCTCTGCGATCAATAAACGAGCCATTTCAAGATGGTAGTCAGTAAGATGTAGGCGCATCCCAGCAGGTTCAGCAATATCAAAAACTTCTTGTAAATCTTGTCTAGCGCGGACGAAGTCGTGTGTGTGGTGAAGTAGGGTGGTACGGACGAGTAGTCCAAGAGGTAAATGTGACTGATTTCCTGATGCACGTAAACCAGATACAGCCTGCTCCAGCCAATGAGTCGCTTGTGTGAAATTCTCCTGTTGTAAGTATGTGCATCCTAGAATGAGTTGACCTAAAGCAATATCCAGTAGGAAACCGTTTTTTCGGGAGATTTCTAGGACATATTTCGCTCTTTCATGAGCTTGCGATATTTCTTTCTGTTCCAATAATAGATCACAGTAACGGAAACCTCCTTGACCGTATAAATATGGTTCATTAGATCGATTGTCTTGTTGAAGTTGCTCCGCTTTTTGGAAAAAAGTAATGGCCTGTTTTATCTCTCCAGCCAGATGTAAAGTATGTGCGTAAGTTAAACATGTTGATACTCGCTGTTGCCAATTCTCAGACTGATCTGCATAGTTCATACTCTTACTAGCAGCATCTACTGCTGCCGCTACAGAACCGATAGCGATTTGCAACTCACTAAGATTGCTAGTTTGTGCTGCGACCTGTTCCCAATCCTTTTGTTTGATTAGCATCTTCAGGCTTGCTCGTGTAGGTTCTATTGCCTCTTGCAAGCGTCCTAATGAACGTAATCGGAAACCAGCCCAGTTTAGAATTACTGCCTGTTCCCTTTCTGTTAAATTCACAGAAGGAGTATGCCATTGGTTTGTGAAAAAATTCCCCAAGCTTTTAAGATCATCACTAAATGCACCCAGTTTCTTAGTCAGATAGTTTTGATCCATACGTTGAATTCGTGGCCAATAAACCTCATTCAGTGTTCGCCGATGAAGACCTGCTGTGCAGCCATGTATAACTGCGCTGAACAGAGGTTGCATCTCCTCTAATGTATCGGGCAGTTCCTTCTCCGGCAGGGCTTTGTAGTAGTCGTACAGCCGTGCATGTGCCTGTTGCAATGAGTCGGGGTGCTGGGTTTGCAGTTGCTTGCCGAAGTATTCGCGGATCAGCGGGTGACAGTCGAGGACGCCGCCGCCGTCCACTGACAACAGGTGATGTTCTTCGCGCAATACGGCAATGGCTTCCAACCAATCGTCTTCATCAATGCCAGCAGTTAGGTGCGGAATCTGTGCATCCCACAGGACTTGTAGCACAGCCTGTTCAATGGGGTGGTCGAACAAGCCCAGCAAATGCAGTAACGCCATTTCCGCTTGACCCGCAAACCACTCTTCGTAGGCTTGCATGACTTTGAAAGCGTGGCGGCTTTCTTGACTGCCTGAGGGTTTGACCAATGCCCTGAGGGTGTCACGCCGCTGCACATCGCCCTGATAGCGCAGCCGCAGTATATTACCTAGTAGAGTGAGAGCGAGGGTATTACCACCGTATTCGTGTACGGCCTTGTCCAGTTCAATCAGACTGCCTTTCACACCGAGCGATTGCAGCAGTTTTATCCCATCGGCAGACGCAAGATTTTGTAGGTTATGGGAAATGACAGCAGGTGGCGAACGGTCAACCAGTTCATGTACCGCAATGCGTGTGGTGATAATGCACAGGCCATTATTGCGCCCCGCCAGACTTTTCAGTAGTTGGCGGATGGCGCGGTCTTTGAGTTCGCCACGCATCCCGCTACCTGTATGTTGCAGCGTCTCCAAACCATCTAGCACCAGTACGCACCGCTGGTGGCGCAACAGCTCAGCGAGGTGCTCACCCTTGTCTTCCTCCGTAGCAAATTTTTCGCGGATTGAACCGAGTTTTTCAAACGCATGGCTGAAAAATGGGGTGGCGGAAGTTTGTTTATCTTCGCTTGCGCCTTGCGCGTAGAACGACCACGCAATCAGCGTGTCAATACCATCCGTGTGGTCGAGCCAGTGGCGCAACAGTTTGGTTTTGCCGATGCCTCCGGGAGCGATGAACTGGATAATGTTGATTCCGCTGTTTTTCTGCCATGCATTAGTTAGCAGTTGCAGTTCGGCTTCGCGTCCAAAGAAGCCACCCTTTACGGTTGGTAAACGGTCAGAATGGATGGTGGTTTGCGTTTTCTTCGGTGATGCTTCAGGTTTCTTGCCTGTGATGCTCCAATACAGTTTGTCGATCCGTTCTGGGGTAATGCCCGAACGCATGTCGATAAAGGTGCGGTTGCCCAAAAACAGCGGCAATTCAGGGGCATCGTAAGTACCGGGCAACAAAACGGGAATTACAGGAATCTTGTTACGGACAGCCTTAGTCAACAATGCCTGTATTTCTTCATCTTCCCACGAGCCAATACCATTACTACTGACAAATGCGCCCACACTTTGACAAGTACCGATAGCTTTTTCGAGAATGGGCATCCAGTTCACGCCCGGTTGCAATTCATCCTCATCCAGCCAGCATGACAATTCCCGTTCTCGCAGCAATTGCTTGATTTGCCGGATGATCGATTTGTCCTTACTATTGTGAGAGAGAAAAATATCAAAAATAAATTTATCATGGCTTAATTTAAATAAAGAACCATCTAGTAACTGTAACCTTATATTATGAATTGCTGTGGGTAATTGAATTAGTCTACCTATCCAAAAAAGTTCAATGGTTCTTACACCATTTTCAAACGGAAAGGTAAGCATCGCAGTTGTTGGCAAGGGAATGGAAATTTCAATGGTTTTTAGCCCTTTCTCTGGTTTTAGTACCTCCAATACTCCGGGGCGCAGCCGTAATCCTATTTCTTGTTTTTTTGCTTTGGGTAATGCTTTGACTAAGGCTTCTGGTAAAGTCTGTAATTCAACATCTTTTTTCCACCAAGCACCCGCGATTCCCAAAGATGCTGCCACATATTGAGAAAGCCATTGCTGTTCAGTATCAGCCTGTGTTGTTGCTTTTAGTATGGGTAATGTGCCTTTCACCCAACGCGCTAATTCTCTCTTTTCAAAATCTCCCTCTGCCAAGGTTAAAGCCTTCAAAATACGTTGCACGTTATTCTTTAAAGCTTGTTCATCACCTTCCAAAATTGCCCACCGCATTTCCTGTTCAATCCGCTCGGTTTCAGGCCAGTGCTGTGTCAGTTTGCCAATTTCGGTTTTGGCTGATGCAAAGCGTTCCGAATTCTCATCTTTCATCAAAGAATCACACAAAGCACGGGCGATACCAGAGTACATCGTTGCTGTCTGTACATTCCGGGTATGGATTAACGATGAAAACCAGAGTTCGGTTTCCAGCTCCACGCTGCTTTTGGGAAAAAAGTACAAGCGGAGGTTCCGCAACAACCGTGAATCTATCCGCAAAGCCACGGCCAGCACTTGTGCATACGCATAAA
Organism: Pseudomonadota bacterium; assembly: GCA_039797295.1. Taxonomy (GTDB): domain Bacteria; phylum Pseudomonadota; class Gammaproteobacteria; order Thiotrichales; family Thiotrichaceae; genus Thiothrix. The sequence goes on from JBDKID010000013.1 coordinate 39,395, forward strand.
GTTCAGGTTGTGCTTCCCGCAATTGCTGAATATCTTGCTCATTTTCGGGGGTGGGTTGCAACCAACTCATTGCCGTATGCCTTGTTTGTGGTTGATCAGGCGTTTGACATCAGAGGCACGGGTGTGTGGATTCCAGTCGATGATGGACATAAGGTGTGCCAATTCTTTGGGGCAACGCTTATGCCCCAATGGAGTCAATGCAATCACAGGAATCTGCCAGCGGCGGCAGTGCAAAGCAAAATCACGCCAGACGGATAGACCGGGGCGTAATTCGTGGCGGGCAGTACGGACTTGCCCAAAGTCAGTGGCAATCACCACGGGTTTTCCAGCAATTGCTTGCCAAGTTTGTTCACCTGTTTCTGTCCAACGGACAGCGTGGCCTGGATTGTCGGTGAATTCATATACTGGGCAAGCGGTTTCCCCTAACACAGCATGAAATTGCTGGATCAGATCACGCATGTCGTCCCACCACGGCACTAACGCCTCGCTGAAATCCAGCAACAACTGGCAACCCTGTTGGGTACTGAAACGCGGCAGTAACGGCAAACTTCGTAAGGGCTGGCGTTGTACTGAAGCCCGAATCAGCCGAGGCATATCCAAATCATACCCGCGTGAAGGCTGGGCAACGCTTGCTGCCAATAAACCTCGTGCAGTGTGCTGTGGAAACAGCGAATGGCGGGGCACAGGTGGATGATTGGATGCACCAAGCTCCAGTGGTTTTTGATTGGCAATTTCTGCTGGCAAAGGCGGTGCAAGCCCTGCCTCCAAAGTATTCGGTAGCTTCTCTATGCGGATGGGCAAGATTTCATCCGGCAATTCAGGTGCTGATTCTGTGTCGGGCGTAGTACTTGGTTTATCGGCGGGTTTGTCTGCGCGAGTTTCCGGCTTACGTGGTCTACGTTGCCACGCTCCCCGTGTTGAGCGTTCGTTATGTGTATTCTCCAACTTGTCTGCTTCCAAGCCTAAACAACGCGCAATCAACATTTGTTCAGAAAGTGTGATAGAGGGTAATTCCGCCAATACTCGCACCCAATCACCCAAACCGATTTCAGCCCGCCGGGTTGCCATTACGCGTCCTCTACTTGCTTGGCTTGTTTGCGTAAGGTGGCTTGCTCAACCTGCTCCCATACTTCGCTGTCCGGGGTAATGCCCAATTCCAAGCAAGCTCGCACTGCGTCCAGATATTCACTCGTACCGGGTGGACGGCGGTCTGTGTTTTTGGCATCCACTACCAAGCCAGCAAATTTGTCTGCAACAGCGGAAAATATCACTGCTTTATCCGAATACTTATATTCTTCCTTGAAATGAAAAGTCGCAATGCGTTGTAAGGCTTTCGAATCCGGGCTTTGCAATTCCAGATGAATGCAACGGCGTAAGAAGGCGGGCGGCAAATCACGTTCGCCATTGGTCGTAATCATTACCAACATGTGCAAATCACCAGTGGCTTTGATTTCTGTACCATCCGGTAACTGGAAACTGCGCCGATCCAGCGGCTCCAATAAATCGTTTGGCAAGTCAGGCTCGGCCTTGTCGATTTCGTCCAATAGGATGACGATACCGGCAGCATTATTTCGCAGTGTTTTGGGAGGAGTCGCTTGTTTGATATTGTGTCGTTTTCGAACGTTAAACTCTTGTTGTCTAAGACCTTTGAATTGTGCAGAAACTGGATCAAATCCCCACCAAAATAGCCCCGGCTTCAGGTATGCCCAATCAGGCATCAGTCCGTTGTTGTTCCCAACCGCAGTATGAGCATCGTGCAGACGTTGCAACTGGTCTATTTCACCCGTCAAATCTTCCAAACGGCTACGGGAGGTCAGCGTATGTTTCAAATAGCTCCAGTTCTGAGATTCAGCAACTGCTTTTGCCAATGTAGTTTTGCCGCTACCGGGTAAGCCGGAAACCAGCAATGGGCGTTTTGTCACCAAAGCGACTTGCAGGGCAATTTTGATCTCATCGGATAGCACATACGGCGGTATCCCTGCCTCCGGGTTGCCCAACCAGACATTGGTATCAGGAAATTTAAAATCTTTCAGTATGTTGTTCATGGCTTTAGTCCGTTACATGCTCTCGATGTATTCGTTAACCTCAAGATAGGCATAGTATTGTCTCTTTTCCTCATCGACATCTAGTTTCGGTTCAAGGAGAGGCAAATCTGGCCTGTCATCAGGTAGGGATTTTCCAGTTGGTATCAGGATTGCAGCGGTTGGATATTTGCTTATCAATGTTTCCAGTAAGTCTTCATCTGGTAATAACGGCTCGGACGCTTCACTTTCTGGAGGAGGAAACACAAGTAAAATGGGTTGTTTGATTGTTTTCAGACGATCATCGGCAAATTGCTTCGGTACGGTTTTTCCGACAATTGCTTCCCGTAGGATATTTTCGATCTCCCCTAAACTACGACAAGCACCCACTGGGACGAGTTTATGATTGCCTTTTCCCCATGCCCGGTCAGCGTAGCTTTCAGCAGTGAAGTCTTGTGGGTTGAACCCATTGATTATTAGTGGAACCCGCTTTTCCTGTCGCTGTACTAATGCAAGATTGTCTGCTGCTTCGGGTTTTACCCATAAGAGTTTTACCTTTTCCAGTAAGATATTGGCTATATCTCGTCTATTGGGGGTATCCCGTATTGCTGGTAGTAAATTGCGTAAACTCTCTAGTTCTCTGCCTGGTTCTGCTACAACAGAGAGTGCCAAGGTGTGAGCAGGGCTGGTATGCCAAGGTAGTGTGGCGACACGATTGCTGTCTAGAACCCCTATAGCATATTCCAAGATATTGGAGTGTATACATCCCAATGTTAAACACATTCTGAGTAGAAAATCACCCAATGGGTAATAGGGTCTGATAGTTACATCCGCCAGTTCATCAATGATGTCTTTCGGCGTTTTGTGCTTTGGAGCAAACTGGAGATCGTGCAACCGGGCAACACCGCCCAGATAGGGGCAAGCCTGAATTTCTTGGGCAGTTACATCGTCCAATGTCACCACCACCAGCTTCAACGCAAGGTCGCCATAGCGGCGCATGGCAGAGAAAGCCGCTTCTTGCCTCACCCAATGGGAAGCCAATGCTGCTTTCGATAACAAAATGACAACCGCATCACAGGTACAAAGCTCTTTCAGGATTTCCTTGTGCCACTCTTCGCCAGCATGGATTTTACGGTCAAGAAAAACCTTAAAGCTTTGTCCGTCCCCATGCTGGCTCAGTGCCGCATAGACTTGCTCCAGAAAAGCGGTGCTTTCCGGCGTCTTGCTACTGTGGCTGATGAAAACTTTGGGTCGGCGCATCCGGTTTCTTGGTTGATAGTTCGGTTTGCAGAAGATTACGCCAGATTACTTATTTCTGATGTGATTACAAGCAAAAAACCTGTTTATGATTTTGTGAAGAGCATTAATATTCTGGTATATCATGGTTTTAGCTCTATCCCAAAAACTGTTGTAATCGATATACACATTAGAACAAGCTTTACGCAATGCCCCAATTCGTAGCGGCGAAACTGAACCCATCAGCGTGCAGCACATTGTACGTTCGTTCGACCCGTGCATGGTTTGTACGGCACACTGATTAGGTTCAAAGCTTGCACGCATTAAGGTTTCACAAATACCGCTTTGGTGGTTTGAGCTGTATTCATGGTCAGGCTACAAGTCGTTGCCGTACCAGTACACGCGCCAGTCCAACCCGTAAAACGATAGCCAGTTGCGGGTTTGGCTGTGAGTACAACCGCTTTACCTTTGACGTAAAATTCCGAGCAATCCGTCCCGCAACTAATGCCAATGGGCGAACTGGTAATGGTACCCGCCCCACTTTTGCTGACGGTTAGCTTATACGTAATCAAATCGAAATTCGCCCCGACGTTTTTGACATCACTCATGCTCACGGTGCAAGTGGTCGTTGTACCAGCACAAGCCCCAGACCAACCCGTGAATTTTGACCCTGCAACGGGTTTAGCCGTTAATGTTACAGCGGTATCTTTTTTATAGCTTTCGGAACAATCCGCACCACAACTAATTCCCGTCGGTGAACTGCTAACTGTGCCAGAACCTGTTCCTGATTTATTCACGGTTAATGTGTAATTCTGCGGAGTGCTATTGCGCAAAGCACAAAAACCAAAACTAACGGTTTGATTCGGCTGTACCAAATTATTCCAGCTCACGCCTTCAGCCGTTACTTGCTGACCCGTTTGTTTGTAAATCGCATTCCACAATTGGTTAATCGTGCCATCAATGGTAAAAGTGATTAACCAATCAATTGCATTGCTAGTTGGATTATTAACGAATACATCGGCACAATAACCCGTTCCCCAATCATTGGTATTTTTTACCGTCACCACAACATCTTTGTTCCCAGTTGAATCAGTTTCATCATTATCCGTTGCGGAACTGCAACCGGGATCATTCGGATAATCGATTTTACCATCGCCATCATTATCCAAACCATCAGCACAAATCGCTAAAACAGGATCAGTTTCATCATTATCCGCTGCGGAACTGCAACCGGGATCATTCGGATAATCGATTTTACCATCGCCATCATTATCAACCTTATCAGCACAAGCGGCTGCTGGTAATACACCACCATCAGGCTGCCAATAGTTGCCTGTTAATACCAGCAAATTTAGTATATTGACAGAATCCTCATAATAATTTTCACGCTTATTATAAACCAGCTTGTAAATATCATTCAGAAAAGACTGTTGTGTTGAATCCAGCATTGCACCAACACCAAATGGTGCGACGAAAAAGCTCGTGCTGTAATGACCAATCGGCGTACCATTCAAAGTATAACCAGCTTTAATATTGCCTGCCACACCAAAAGTCGAACCAGCTAACCATTTAATGATTTTCACCACTTCGGTTTTGGAAGCACTGTCGGCATTTAATAAGGCATCCAAACCAATGCGCCACGGATTACGTCCAGCATTATAGTAATACTCACCATCATGCGAACCTTCTAAAAAACCACCGTAAGCTGGGCGGCAAGCAGTTAAAACTTGGCAATCCACAATGAAGTCCGGTAATAATCCCGTGCTACTACTGTAATTCTTTTGTAGCGTGTCAATCACTGCCTGAGTATTGGTAATAACTTTTGTCCACGCACTATTCTGTGTAGCTTTAGCAAAAGCACGGAAATGAGCAGGCATAAAATCCGAAGAACGCGGCGTGTACTGGTTATACTTACTGCCATTATCACTCGTCCAATCACCCAGTTTTGGTAAAAAGCTGGTTTGACCAATGGTAGAAGTTAAAATCGCATCAATAACTAGCTTTGCCTCGGCTTGATAATTGACTTCGCCGCTACTACCCCATTGCTCATGGGCTAATAATAAACCGTAGGCAATATCAATATCGCCATCAAATGCATTATTATTTCCGCCGACTATTGCACCATTCTGCACTTTCCAGCTCATGAGGTTTTTATTAATTGCACTCGGATATTGTCGCGAGAAATACCACAAGCTATTAAATAATGTTTGCGCATTGGCATCATAACCCGCCATTAAAGCGACTGTGACCATACCATAGCCTTGTCCTTCTGATACCGTCGTATCCGAACCTTTCCCAAAAGCAATCCGATACATTGACTTACCAGCGCTACTCGTTCCCGCCGCGACTAAATAATTACTTTTCCAGTAATCGTAAAAATCCCGCACATGCTGATCTTGTTCTGTTTGGGTAAAATTAGTCGGTCGAATCGAACCGGCGGCATAAGTTACGTGCTGCGGGAAGGGTCGATTCACCGCCGCCAGCGCGTCCGTTGCAAACAAGGCCAATGTTATCCATAACCAGCACAGCCGGAGTAATGGATTAGATAGCTGCTTCATCACACACCTACTCAGTCAATTATTAAGCAGCATCAGTATAACATTTATACAAAAACACGCCTTGAAACATTAGGGAATAAAGACATGACTTATTCCCTCTGTCACTCGCCAGACTACTAACAAGCTACTGCGTTTACTTTCCTAGATTCACGGTCAATTTGTAACAATAGACTCACTAATTGGCCGGATAGTTTGTGCATTTCCGTCATGGATTTATAAGCACTATCGGTATTACCCTCAGAATGCAAGGTCAGCACGTCACTACTAATGCTATGGAACTGTTCGTGTTGTGTGACTAAAGTATCGAATAAATGTGCCGCACCAGACGCATAAGCTTCGATTTCCTGTTTACCTTCAGTGTCTAGCCACACCCCTAATTTGCAGCAATGGCAGTCGCTACCATGAAAATCGGCTTTACCCTTGATCGTTTTGGTTACTTTATCGAGGTACTGAATGTGATCATTTAAACGCTGCATGAAAAAGGCTTTTTTGCTATCCATATCAAAATGTCCTTCTCTTGTTAAACTCGAATGGTAGATTTCATTAAAATAATTAATTGATGATTAGATTCACTAGCCAACATAATAAGCAAGAGTGCAAATCATTGTTTGAGATAACTCAAGAGATTCGCAAAATACTGCCGCAAATGCCCAACGCAATGATTGACTACCTTTCAACCAGATGATTTTTTGTTAGCTTAACGAAAAGAGGAGCGAGAGAGGGTCGGCTACCGCCGATGCGCTATCCTTCCCCAACCTGAAGGACGGGGTATCTAGCGCAAGATCGATCAAACAGGGCATGATGCAGGAATTGCTAACAGGGCGGACGCGCTTGGTGTAAAGTGACGCGAAACGTGTGATATTATCCTTGAAATACGTATTTCAAGGAAATTTACCATGAAAACCATCAACTCTACCGAAGCCCAAAAACAGTTTGGTTTATTATTGGACACTGCCATTCACGAACCTGTCAGCATTACCCGCCGTAATCGTGATGTTGTGATCATACTGGCGGCTAAACAATTTTACCAATTAGTTGAAGCTGCCAAAACATGTTTGCAACTTGCCTCCCCCGCACCGGAACAACACGCGCTACTGAGTTTGTTGAATAGCGGACGGGAAATCAGAGCGTTTCAATCCCCCCAAGACATTGATAACTGGTTACGCAACGAGCGCGATTCTTGGGATGCTGCCTAATGTTAGGTTCGTGTATTTATCTGGATAGCAATATTTTCATGTACGCCATCGAAGGACATGAACAGTATGCCGCACGGCTGGCTTTGTTGTTTGGGCAAATAATGGATACCGCCCTACCGAACTGGCGCAACTTGCGTGATCAACTGAATGCCGAATACCTCGCCGCAGAAAACTGGTTCTAAACGCAAAGTTTCTTTGCAACAAAAACCAGAAGAAGAAAACTTTCTTTCCACTCCGTTTGAAATGCTTGAGAAATTATTCCCAGTAAAACAATAAGTTATTTTTGGCCTGCATCTTGCATTTATGACTTTTGTTACCGCTGGTACAGAATAACCACAGCTAGGAGGAGTCATGTCTGAACTAGAAACCTTTTACGACGTAATGCGCCGTCAGGGTATTACACGTCGTAGCTTTTTGAAATTTTGCAGCCTTACTGCTGCTGCCCTTGGCTTAGGCCCAACATTCGCCCCCAAAATCGCCGAAGCAATGGAAACCAAACCGCGCACGCCCGTATTGTGGTTGCACGGTTTGGAATGTACGTGTTGTTCGGAATCCTTCATTCGTTCCGCCCATCCGCTTGCTAAAGACGTGGTTTTGTCGATGATCTCACTCGACTACGACGACACGCTCATGGCTGCTGCCGGACACCAAGCCGAAGCGATTCTCGACGAGATTATTGAAAAGTACAAAGGCAATTACATCCTCGCCGTGGAAGGCAATCCGCCATTAAACGAAGATGGTATGTTCTGCATCCAATCCGGCAAACCCTTCGTGGAAAAGCTGCGCCGCGTTGCCAAAGATTGCAAAGCGATTATTTCATGGGGTTCATGCGCGTCGTGGGGTTGCGTACAAGCTGCCGCCCCGAATCCAACCCGCGCCACCCCCGTGCACAAAGTCATTACCGACAAACCGATTATTAAAGTCCCCGGTTGCCCACCGATTGCGGAAGTCATGACTGGCGTTATTACCTACATGCTCACTTTCGACCGCATCCCCGAACTGGATCGCCAAGGTCGTCCGAAAATGTTCTACGGGCAACGCATTCACGACAAATGTTACCGCCGTCCACATTTCGACGCGGGGCAATTCGTGGAGGAATGGGATGACGAAGCCGCGCGTAAAGGTTATTGCTTGTACAAAATGGGTTGCAAAGGCCCAACCACTTACAACGCTTGTTCGACCACACGCTGGAATGGCGGCGTTTCCTTCCCGATTCAGTCCGGTCACGGCTGCATTGGCTGTTCGGAAGACGGTTTCTGGGATAAAGGCAGCTTCTACAACCGCTTAACCCATATTAACCAATTTGGCATTGAATCGAATGCGGATGAAGTCGGCATGGGCGTAACTGGCGTGGTCGGTGCAGCAATCGCAGCACACGCAGCCGTCAGTGCGGTTAAACATCACGCAAGAACCAAACAGGGAGGCGACGCATAATGGCTGCTATCAATACACCTAACGGCTTTAATCTGGATAACAGCGGTAAGCGTATCGTCGTCGACCCCGTTACCCGTATCGAAGGTCACATGCGTTGCGAAGTGAACCTCGATGAAAACAACATTATCCGTAACGCGGTTTCCACCGGCACCATGTGGCGCGGTCTGGAAGTGATCTTGCGCGGACGTGACCCGCGTGACGCATGGGCATTCACCGAACGGATTTGCGGCGTTTGCACTGGCACGCACGCTTTAACCTCAGTGCGTTCCGTGGAAAATGCGTTAGGCATTATGATTCCTGAAAATGCCAACTCCATCCGCAATATCATGCAGTTATGCTTGCAAGTGCACGACCATTTGGTGCATTTCTATCACTTGCACGCGCTGGATTGGGTGGATGTGGTTTCCGCACTGAATGCCGACCCGAAAAAAACGTCCGAATTGGCGCAAAGCATTTCTGACTGGCCGAAGTCGTCCCCCGGTTATTTCCGCGACATCCAAAACCGCATTAAAAAGTTTGTCGAATCCGGTCAGTTAGGCCCATTCATGAACGGTTATTGGGGTAATCCGGCGTACAAACTACCGCCCGAAGCCAACCTCATGGCAGTCACACACTATTTGGAAGCCCTTGATTTCCAAAAAGACATTGTGAAAATCCACACCATTTACGGCGGTAAAAATCCGCATCCGAACTGGTTAGTTGGCGGGATGCCGTGCGCAATCAATGTTCACGATACGGGTGCAGTGGGTGCAATTAATATCGAACGCTTGAATCTGGTTTCCAGCATTATCGACCAGTGCATTGAGTTCATTGATAAAGTTTACATTCCCGACCTGACCGCGATTGCCTCGTTCTACAAAGATTGGACGTATGGCGGCGGTTTATCGTCACAATCCGTCATGTCTTATGGCGACATTCCCGACAAGGCGAATGACTACACCGCCAGCAACTTAATGCTGCCGCGCGGCGCGATTATTAACGGCAATTTGCAAGAAGTTCACGAAATCGACCTCACCGCACCGGATGAGATTCAAGAATTCGTTACGCATTCTTGGTATCAATACCCCGATGAAACCAAAGGTCTGCACCCGTGGAAAGGCATTACCGAACCTAACTTTGTCTTAGGCGAAAACACCAAAGGTAAACGCACCGCGATTGAGAACCTCGACGAAGCCGCCAAATACTCGTGGATTAAAGCCCCGCGCTGGAAAGGCCACGCGATGGAAGTCGGCCCCTTGTCACGCTACATCATTGGTTACGCCCAGAATAACCCGGAGTTCAAAGAGCCGGTAGACAAACTGTTATCCACCTTGGGCTTACCCTTTAACGCGCTATTCTCCACCCTCGGACGCACGGCCGCGCGCGGTTTGGAAGCGGCTTGGGCAGCGCGGAAAATGCGTTACTTCCAAGACAAACTCATGGCGAATATCAAAGCGGGCGACTCTTCTACCGCGAACATCGACAAATGGGATCCGTCCACTTGGCCAAAATCCGCCAAAGGCGTGGGCTTTACCGAAGCACCGCGCGGTGCGTTGGGTCACTGGATCGTGATTAAAAATGGCAAGATTCACAACTACCAGTGCGTGGTTCCCACCACTTGGAACGGTTCGCCGCGCGACCCTGCGGGCAATATCGGCGCGTTTGAAGCGGCGTTGATGAACACCAAAGTGGAAGTGGCTGATCAACCGCTGGAAATCTTGCGTACCTTGCACAGCTTTGACCCGTGCTTAGCGTGTTCGACCCACGTCATGAGTCCCGACGGTCAAGAAATGGCGCATGTAAAAGTACGCTAAGGAAGGTGAGTTATGACTACGCAACAAGCCGTTTATGTGTATGAAACACCAGTGCGTTTGTGGCACTGGGTCAACGCTTTCGCCATTGTCGTCTTGGCAGTCACGGGCTATCTAATTGGTAGCCCACTGCCAACCATGCCGGGTGAAGCCAGCGCGAACTTCCTGATGGGGTACATTCGTTTTGCGCATTTTGCCGCAGCGTTTGTGTTTGCAATTGGTTTTGTAGGGCGTATTTACTGGTCATTTGTCGGTAATCACCACGCCAAACAATTGTTTAAACTACCGATTTTTGATCGTGAATTCTGGCAAGGTGCGCTGTTTGAATTGCGTTGGTACTTATTCCTCGAAAAAGAACCGCACAAATACGTCGGACATAATCCACTGGCACAGATTTTCATGTTTTTAATGCTGACTTTGGGCAGTATTTTCATGATTTTCACCGGCTTTGCACTGTACAGCGAAGGCGAAGGTCAAGGCGGTTGGATGGATACGCTATTCGGTTGGGTTATTCCCTTGTTCGGGCAAAGCCAAGACGTACACACTTGGCATCACTTGGGCATGTGGTACATCATTACATTCGTTATGACACATGTTTACGTCGCCGTGCGGGAAGACATTATGTCGCGTCAAAGCCTGATCAGCACAATGGTCAGTGGCTGGCGCATGTTTAAGGACAATCGTCCATGAGCGCGGCAGCAAATCTTCCCAATGTTCTGTTATTAGGCATTGGGAATTTGCTGTGGGCGGACGAAGGTTTTGGCGTGCGGGCATTGGAACACCTGCACGCCCATTACCAATTCCCCGCCAATGTGCAATTACTCGACGGCGGTACGCAAGGCATTTATCTGGTGCAATACGTGGAAGCTGCCGATATTTTGGTGGTTTTCGATGCAGTGGATTACGGCTTACCCGCTGGCACGCTAAAAATTGTCGAAGATGACGAAGTACCGCGTTTCATGGGGGCAAAGAAAATGAGCCTGCACCAAACTGGCTTCCAAGAAGTGTTGGCAATGGCGCAATTGCTGGATCGTTACCCCAAACATTTGCTGTTAATCGGCGTGCAACCCGTGGAATTAGACGATTTCGGCGGCAGTTTACGCCCTGAAGTCAAAGCGCAAATTCAGCCCGCCATCCAAATTGCACTTGATTACCTTGCGCAACACGGCATTGCGGTCACTCCGCGCGAACAAGCCATTACCACCGCGATTGCGGGGCATTCGGCATTGCACATCGACGATTACGAAACGCAACGTCCCAGTGCAACTGAAGCTTGTCGCATTGGTGATGAACGCTTTTTAGCCTTGCGAGGTGCGTAATGTGTATTGGCATTCCCATGCAAGTCACCGCATTCAATGGTTATATCGCCACTTGCGAATGCGCGGGTTATCCGCCTGAAACGGTGGATACCAGCTTAGTCGGTGAAGTCGCCATCGGTGATTGGTTATTGGTGTACAAAGGTGCGGCGCGTGAAGGGTTGTCGCCGGAACGCGCCGAACAAATTACCCTCGCACTCGAAGCCTTAGCAGCCATCCAACGCGGCGAAGACTTTGAGCATTGCTTTGCCGATTTAGTGGATCGTGAACCCGAATTACCAGCCCATCTAAAAAAGTTAAGGAAGCCGTCATGAATTTAGTCGAACGACTCACCGCTGAGTTAGGCTATCCGTTAGTGACGGAGCAAGCCGCACTCGATGCATTTGCCACGCGCCACAGCAATAGCGTGATTTTTCTGCCAGCCGAACCACAAGCCTACCCCGAAACTTTGGACGTAGCGATTGTACTGCCAGAACTGGTTAAAGCCTTCCAAGCGCAGTTGCAACCTGCTGTAGCGGATAAAGCCTTTGCCCGCGACCTTGCCGCCAAATACGCCATTACCGAATGGCCAGCCTTGCTATTTTTACGCCACGGGGCTTACTTGGGCAGCATTGCCCGAATGCGTGATTGGGATGTTTACCTAAATAAAATCAACGCACTCTTGAATGCCGAACCCAGCAAAGCACCGGGCATTGGCATTCCCGTAGTTGCCGCAACATAACATTACCCCCCATCCCCAACCCTTCCCCCGCAAGGGGTGAAGGGAGCACGAGGGGAAATACGCTGGAGTAAATTGAAATGATGAATATGCACCTGATGGGAATTCCCGTCGTTGGCATGGGTTCTCAACCCGAAGAAGACGAAGCTTTAAACTACCTCGAAATGCCCACAGGCATGGCAACTTACCGCCCGAACATTTTGCCGGAACAGGACGATTTAGCCGATTACCCGCAAGTTCACACCCTACTGCAACAAACCCAAAGCTTGTTGGATGCGAGTACGGGGCATTTGGATTTAACCCACCTGCAAGCCGCTGAAAAACGCTTGCTGAATCAAATCCTCGGCGATGGCGAAGTCAGTGTGTTATTCGACACGGGCAATGACGGACACATTGAAATCCAAGAAACCAGCTTGCCCGGTTTGTGGTGGCAACGCACGCTGGATGCAAGCAAAACTTGCGTGGATGAAAACCTCGAAGCAGGCGCGATTCCACAATTAGTTCAGCAAAACACCTTTGCAGATGCTAACCCCAGCTTGCCAATGCCGAATGCTGCCGCTTTACCTGCCGGAACAATTAACGCCCCCGGTTTATTGGCGGAACTGCAAGCAGCGGTACAACAGCAAAACTTCGGTTATGTCATCAACCTCAGTTTATTGCCGTTGTCGCCGGAAGATTTGGCTTTCATTACTGCTTATTTGGGCGTGGGCAAAACTGCGATTCTGTCGCGTGGTTATGGCAATTGCCGCATTACCGCCACCGCGATTCAAGACGTGTGGTGGGTGCAATATTTCAATTCCACCGATACGCTGATTTTGAATACGCTGGAAGTGGTCGGCGTGCCATTGGTGGCGTGCGCTTCAAATGAAGATTTAGCCGATAGCCGCGCACGCTTGCAAGAAATCCGCGAGGCGTTGTTATGAGCGCGTTACTGAATACCTTTGAAGGCTCGTACCTAGGACATGCGGAACGTATTCCTGATACAGCACGCATGGAATGCAAAATCTGCTGGCACGTTTACGACCCCACCGTGGGTGACGATTATTGGCAAATCGCCGCCGGAACAGCATTTTCCGCCCTGCCCGATCATTGGCGTTGCCCCGAATGCGACGGCGACAAAAACCAATTCATGGTTGTGCAAAATGCCTGAATTGGCGGCAGTGGTTAGCGCGTTAGCGGCGCATTTTCGCCACGTCCACGTCACGCAAATGCAGGACGTGCCGATTCTGAACCCGCAGTTACAAGTGGAAGCGGTGGGGTTTCAAACCTTGCCGGATCATGCGGGTTTGGTTGGCGTGCTAATTACGCCGTGGTTCATGAATTTGCTGTGGATAGCCGATACCGCCGAAACTTTCGTATCCGGCAATACGCGCTTGTTGAGCTTGCCATCGGGCGAATACGCACTCAATGCCAATCACGCCGCCGCTGTGGGTACGTTTTATTCCACTTCGTTATTCTCGCCCGTGCTGCAATTTGCCGATCACGCCACTGCCGTTCTCACCGCGCAACACATTATGCTTGCGGTCATGGATGCAGGTACGCAACAGGCGCATAATACCGCCACAACCTTACCAGCCAAACCGGCTGTTTCGCGTCGTGATTTTTTACGCGGCAAATTCGCCTAAGGAGTTATCGCCATGTGTCTGGGTATTCCCGGTCAAATTACCGCCATTGTGGATGCGGAAAACTTAATTGCTAAAGTTGATGTCGGCGGCGTAAAGCGCGACGTGAACATCGCCTGCATTGTCGATGACGAACACCCGCCCGCCAGTTGTGTCGGCGATTGGGTATTGGTACACGTCGGTTTTGCCATGAGCCGTTTGGACGAAGAAGAAGCCGCCCGCACGCTGGCATTACTCGCAGAACTCGGCGATATGCAAGCCGAACTCGACATGATGCGCCAAATGGAAAACGCGGGGGAATCCGCTTGAAATACATCGACGAATTCCGTGACCCCACCAAAGCCAAAAAGTTAGTCGACGAAATCCACAAACTCGCCGCTACCCTGCCACGCGACACACCGTTACAACTCATGGAATTCTGTGGCGGACACACCCACACACTGTTCAAATACGGCATTGAATCCATGCTGCCTGCCAACATTGAAATGGTACACGGCCCCGGCTGTCCGGTTTGCGTATTACCAATGGCGCGGGTCGATGATTGCGTCACGATTGCCGAACAACCGAACGTGATTTTCACCACGTTTGGCGATGCCATGCGTGTCCCCGGTACGCGCAAAAGCCTGTTGCAAGCCAAAGCCGACGGCTGCGATGTGCGCATGGTTTACTCACCGATGGATGCACTCGCGCTGGCTCGCAAACACCCTGAACGTGAAGTGGTGTTTTTCGCGCTAGGGTTTGAAACCACCATGCCCAGCACCGCGCTAACCTTGTTACAAGCGCACCGCGAAGGGCTGAAGAATTTTTCCATCTTCTGCAATCACATCACCACTCCCGCCACCATGCGGGCGATTCTCACCGACCCTGATTTAAAGCTCGACGGCTTCCTCGCCCCCGGTCACGTCAGCATGGTGATTGGCGCACAACCCTATGCTTTCGTTACCCGTGATTACCACAAACCGCTGGTGATTACCGGCTTTGAACCGCTCGACATTCTGCAAGCCCTGTGGATGCTGCTCAAACAAATCGCCGACGGACGTTGCGCAGTCGAAAACCAATACGCCCGCATTGTCCCACCGCAAGGCAATACGGCGGGGCTAAACGCCATTCACGAAGTCTACGAAACCCGCCACCACAGCGAATTTCGCGGCTTGGGCAATATCGGCGACGCGGGGATACAAATCCGTGATGCTTACGCCGCTTACGATGCCGAAAAGAAATTCAACCTCCAAGCCGCTGCCACCACCCACGACCCCGCACACCTCAAATGCGCCGACGTACTGCGCGGTGTCATGAAACCGTGGGAGTGCCCCGCCTTCGGCAAAGCCTGCAACCCACAAACCCCGCTCGGCGCGTTAATGGTATCGCCAGAAGGTTCGTGCGCCGCGTATTACGCCTACGGCAAATTGGCAAAACGTTGAGAGCAATTACCCCCTCAACGAATCACACACACATCACAATTGCAGGGTACTAACTGCCAATTTTTATCTGCCGTGAGCACGGGAAGTTGCGATACGCTGGCAAGAGCCAAACAAGCCCGATCACCAAGCGATAAGCCAAATACTTTACTAACTGTCCGCAATTCACCCGTAACAAAGGCTTGTTGTGTATCGAAGGAGATAATTTCCACGTCTAAATCATCCAATATCATTTTATTTATTCATCTACCGCAGCCCGTCGCCGCTCTTCTATTAATTCATCTACTAACGAAATATTGGTTTTAACATATTGCTGCACTAATTGACGTGCCCGTTGTAGACGTTGCTTACGGGTGGCAGTTTGCATAGCTATAGCTGACATGAGAACCACCTTGTGACATTTTTCAGTGTATTTGCCACTATAGCAAACCCTCGCCGAAGCAGCGACGTTTTCTAGGCTGCTGCTGCACCACCGACAACGACTAGCAGGTAAAACTAGCGAACTGACACCAGCAATGGTAAAACCTGCGCTTTGTTTGACAACACTAAATAACACAGGTTTGACGCTTTGCCATGATCTTTCGGGTGCTAGAAAAAATACAAAATCTGACCATTTGGTTAGTAGGCTTTTTGACCGCTGTGGGGTTTGCGGGCTGGTGGTATTATCCGCAAATCAGCCATTTTTTGTGGAAGCCGCAAGTGGCGACAACCGCCCCCGCTGCCACGGCAAATACGATCAGTGTGTTGCAAACCACGGCATTGATCAGGGCTGCCGAGGAGAATGTGAACGACCCGCGCGGTTGGGCAACGGATATTTTAGACGCGCTGAAACAACACGGTTTACCCCAAACACGCGAAAACGTGTGTTCGATTATTGCGGTGACGGATCAGGAATCGGGTTTTGTGGCAAATCCTGCCGTGCCGAATTTGGGCAAATTAGCGGAAAAAGCCGTTAGCGAGAAACTGCGCAAATTGTCGGTGTTGGGTGAAGGGGCAATTTTATTCTTGAATCGCTTTCCCAGCCAGAATGACAATTTTATGCAACGTGTGCGTCATGCTAAAACCGAACGTGACTTGGATTTAGCCTACCGCGATTTAATTGGCGGTTTGGAACAATACGCTCGTCAATACAAGTTAGGTTTATTAGTCGACAATGGTATTGCCCGCGATTTAATTGAAGGCAGCAATGAAATTGACACGATTGGTTCAATGCAAGTTGCAGTGAATTTTGCTGTGCAATACGAAACTGAAAAACGTGGCGGCAAAACCTTATCCTTGGAAGAAATTTATAAAGTACGCAATAATATGTACACTCGCTCCGGCGGTTTGTATTATGGTACGTTATTATTATTAGGTTATGAATCCGGCTATGATAAAAAGCTTTACCGCTTTGCCGATTTCAATGCCGGACGCTATAGCAGTCGTAATGCTGCTTTTCAAAAAGCGGTTGGTGCATTATTAGGTAAAAGCATTGCAACGGATGGCGATTTATTGATTTACCAAAAAGATGGCGATGCGGCAATGACGGTTAGTGGTACAGAACAAGCGGTGCGTGATCTTGTGCAAAAATTCACGCTCAATCTTAATGATTTCAAAGTGCGTCGCGATTTAATGCAAGAGAAAACCTTGGCATTCAATGACACCACTGTTTATAAAACCATTATGGGTTTGTATGCCAAAATCAAAAAGATTAAGCCCATTTACGCCAGCGTGCCTAAAATTGAATTGCACAGCGAAAAGAGTTCGCGCATTTTAACAACTGAGAAATACGCTAATACGGTGTATGGGCGTTATCAACACTGCATAGCATTGCCTTAATAAGGAAGATTTTGACCTCCTCCCCTCCCTAAAGGAAAGGGATTCCTAATTCATCGAGAACGGGACGACAACACTGAAATGCTATCGCCACTGACATTCTCTCCAAAGGCTAACACCGCCAGTCCGGCGGCTAAAATATTGACTGCTGCGTTCACATCGCGGTCATGGATTGCCTTGCATTCGGGACATTCCCATTCGCGAACATTCAACAGCAGGCTGTCTTTCACAAAGCCACAGCAAGAACAACGTTTGCTGGAGGGGAAGAATCTGTCGATTTCGACATACGTTCTTCCCGTCCAGTTTGCCTTATATTCAAGCTGGCGAGTGAATTCTCCCCAACTGGCATCAGCAATATGCTTGGCTAGTTTCGGGTTCTTAATCATGTTTTTCACAGCGAGGTTTTCAACACAGATTACTTGGTTCTCGTTAATCAATCTGCGGGACAACTGATGCAAGTTATCCATCCGGTAATCGGCAATTTTCGCGTGAATACGGGCAACTTTGACTTTAGCCTTCAAGCGATTTTTGCTACCGAGTTTTTTCTTGGCAAGACGGCGTTGGTACTTTGCCAATTTAGCGGCGTATTTCGCGGTGTGGCGGGGATTGCCAGACTTAAAACCATCGCTGGTGACGAACAAATCCTTCAGACCTACGTCAATGCCCACCTTTTTATCGGTGACAGGCAACAACGTCGGCTCAAATTCACACAGACAGGACACGAAATACCTGCCCGCGTGATCTTTGGAAATAGTAACGGTTGTGGGGTCAGACGGAAGTGGTCTACTCCACTTAATATTCAGTGGTTTATCACACTTCGCCAGCTTCAATTCATCATTTTTAAAGGTGAAAGCGCGGTAAGTGAACTCAGCCGATTGGCGGTGTTTTTTGGATTTGAAGGTAGGGTATTTCGCTCGACCTGCAAAAAAGTTTTTGAACGCAGTCTGCTGATTCCGCAAACATTGTTGCAGCGGAACGCTGGAAACCTCATTCAGGAAAGCAAATTCGGGCATCTGTTTGAGCAGGGTGAGCCGTGCATTAGCACCGACATAACTGACCTTTTCTTTTGCCTGATCGTAAGCATCGGTGCGGTAACGCAAGATGTGATTGTAAACGAAACGCACACAACCGAACGTCTGCGCCAACAGTTTTGCTTGCTGCTGGTCGGGGTAAAATCGGAATCGGTAGGCGCGTTTGACTTTCATGGCTCACAGTGTAGACAAAAATCCTGTGAGTTTTTACTCCATAAGGTAGCTAACGACGAACGGAGGCGCGAGTAAGAGGATCGGCTAACGCCGATGTGCTATCCCTCCCCGCCCTGACTCGTGCTGAGCGTAGCCGAGGCAAGGGCGAGGTTTCTCGCACAAGACGGATGAAACTCACTGGTTCTATTACCCTCGCCCACGGCAGCGGCGGACGCGCCATGCACCAATTAGTGGATGATTTAATTCGCCAAACCTTTAGCAATCCCATTTTGGCAGAAGGTGAGGATCAAGCGCGGCTTCCCTTAACTGCATTGAATGCAATCGGCGACCGTTTAGCATTTACCACCGATTCGTATGTGGTCACACCGCTAGAATTTCCCGGCGGTAACATTGGCACATTAGCGATTAATGGCACGGTGAATGATTTAGCCGTCGGCGGGGCAAAACCGTTGTATTTGAGTTGCGGTTTTATTATTGAAGAAGGTTTATCGCTGACCGTTTTCAGCCGTATTTTACAAGCCATGCGCGAAGCGGCGGATGCGGCTGGCGTGCAAATCGTCACGGGTGATACCAAAGTCGTGCAACGCGGCGGCGCGGATAAGTTGTTTATTAATACTGCTGGCGTGGGCGTAATTCCCGCTGGCTTTAACCCATCTGCCGGACGCGCTCAAGCGGGTGATGTCATTATCGTGAACGGCTGGTTGGGCGACCACGGCGCGGCGATTTTGAATGCACGCGGCGATTTAGCCTTGGATGCGGACATTGCCAGCGATTGCGCCCCTTTGAATCGCTTGGTGGATGCAATGTTTGCCGCCTGCCCCGACATCCATTGCTTGCGCGATGCGACCCGTGGCGGCTTGGCAACCGTGCTGAATGAATTCGCCGAACGTTCCGGCGTGGACATGGTATTGCAAGAAGATACGCTGCCGATTCGCACGCCTGTACGCGGTATGTGTGAAATTTTAGGGCTTGATCCGCTGTATCTGGCTAACGAAGGCAAACTCGTGGCGATTGTGCCGCATGATGCGGCGGCAGCGGTCATCAGCGCGATGCAAACCATCCCCGAAGGGCAAGATGCTTGCATCGTGGGCAACGTTGTCGCAGGGCGTGGGCACGTTATCTTGCAAACCGGATTCGGCGGGGAACGCATTGTCGACATGCTACCCGGTGAACAATTACCGCGTATTTGCTAAGCCATTGCTCGCTGAATCCTTACGCGCCCAGAGCCGCCAGCATTCGGCTGGCGTGTTCACGTTCTGAGGTTTGAATTTCACCGCCAACCGTTCCATCAAGGTGATAACGTGCGCCGCCGTGTTGCACTTGCTGTAAATACAAACGGTTACGGGTTTGATAATGCAATAATCTTTGCATCACGCGCCGACTTACCGAGATACCTTGTTCCGCAAAGTATTGAAAGATTTGCTGTTCGATACCCAGAACCAAAGGCTGTCGTTCGTACCAAACTGGCAAACGATTCAACTGCGCATTCAGGGCTTTCGCTTCCAACACCGATGGTGGCAATGCTTTATCCGAGGTTGGCTGATCCGCTTCAGGTGCACGCGACCCGCGTGGCGGCGCACGATTCGGCACACTTGGTCGCGCTTTGAGTTTGCCGGGCTTTTGCACATGCGGTAACTGGTCGCGGGTGATTAACCGTTTACCAGTCCGCATCGCCGGACGCGGGGTATTCACGGTTTCATTCGCCGCTTCATTCACCGTCTCCGCTGCAACAGATGAGGGGGATGATTTGCGTACAATGCTTAATGTTTTACGAGATTGTTCGTTCATTTTCGGTATATTTTAAAGTGTTTGAGTACATTGTAGACACTTCATTTAGAAAAACCTAGTAGCAGACCCGTAACAAAGCACCGGCGGATTAGCCAAGATCAACCCACACCCATATTTGCGCGATTCCTGACGATTGTCGTAAACACTACACAATCAAAATATAGCAAATTACTGATTAATAATGATTAAATCCAATGGCATGGTAATTGCTGAGCACATACAACCTAATGGTGTGACTAGCGTTATGAACTACAACGTAATAACGAGGTTGTGAAATGTATTTCAGCGATAACGAATTGGATCAACTCATCCACGACGATGTGCCCTTTGTGGATTTGACCACGCATGTCCTTGGTATTGGCGCGGCGCAAGGCGTGATGCGCTACAGCGGGCGTGAACCGACTTTATTGTGTTGCACCGAAGAAGCCGTGCGGATTTTGCAGAAAGTCGGCTTACAAGTGGATTTTTCCCTGTCTTCAGGCACTTACGTCGAAGCAAACACCCTGATTCTCACTGCACACGGTTCGGCACAAGCGATTCACAGCGGGTGGCGCGTAGCCTTAAACCTCATGGAACACGCCTGCGGTGTCGCCACGCGCACCCATATTTTGGTGCAACGTGCTCGTGCGGTGAATCCGCACATAGTCATTACTGCCACGCGCAAAAGTTTGCCGTGGGCTAAGAAAATGATGGTGAAAGCGATTCTCACGGGCGGCGCGTTACCGCATCGTTTGGGTCTGTCGGAAACTTTCTTGCTGTTCGATGAACACTTGCGTTTCATGGGCGGCTTGGACGCAGCATTACCGCAATTACGCGCCATCAAAACGCGCTTAGGGGAAAAAATGCTCGTTGCCGAAGCACACAATGCCGCCGATGCCCTGAAACTGGCACAAGCAGGCGTGGACATGGTGCAGCTCGATAAATTATCAGTCGATGCCACATGCCAAGTGAATGAGCAACTGAAAACCGCCGCACCGAGTGTAAAAGTCGCGATTGCGGGCGGGATTAATGCGGAAAACTGCGCGGCTTACGCTGCCACGGGTGTGGATATGCTGGTGACATCCGCACTGTATTTTGGCAAACCCGCCGACATTAAAGCTGATATTCAAGCATCGATTCCAATTTGCTAACCGCATGAGAGATAACGTTATGGCAGAACCTTCCTTACAAATGCAGTTTCTCTTAAACAACCCCGTGCGCCACGGGCGACGCTGGGACTATTTGGAACTGCTCGAACGCATTGATGCCACAGGTTCAATTGCCGCCGCCGCCAAAGCTATGGGCATGAGTTACAAAGCTGCATGGGAAGCGGTGTTGACCATTAATAACCTGTCTCCCGAACCCGTCGCCACCAAGCAAGCTGGCGGTCAACACGGTGGCAATACCAGCCTTAGCCCCTACGGGCGGCGCATGGTAATGGTGTATCGCCACATGGAAAAAGAGCACGCCCGCATTCTCGCCCAACTGGGGCAAGTCGCGGATAACGTCGAGCAATACTTTCAACTCATTCGGAGATTCGATATGCAAACCAGTAGCCGTAACCAATTCTTAGGCACTGTCACCAAAGTCCACAAAGGCGCGGTGAATGCCGAAGTGATCTTAAACATCGGTGGTAATGATGAAATCGTCGCCATTATTACCAATGACAGCGTGGAGCATTTAGCACTCGAAGTGGGCAAACAAGCTTACGCATTGGTCAAAGCCCCGTGGGTGATCGTCGCGAAAGATGACGGCAAAATCAAAACCAGCGCACGCAACACCTTGCGCGGCACAGTCGTTGCTTGCCAAGAAGGTTCAGTGAATAGCGAAGTGGCTATCGAACTGGCGGGTGGCAAAACTGTGATTGCGATTGTCACTAACGAAAGCGTGCAAGACATGGGCTTGAATGTAGAAGACAAGGTTTGCGCCTTAATCAAATCATCGCACGTCATTTTGGCGGTTTCAGCGTAAGCCTTGCGGCATTTTTTTACCCTGCGTTATGCACTAATAGGTCATAACGCTTACTGAGAAAACGACTTAAACGAACCAAAACAGGAGTTTGCTTATGTTAAAGCAAGTATTAGGCATTAGCGTCTTAGCCGCACTGAGTTTCACTGTTTGGGCAGAAGACGTACACGTTGCTGTCGCTGCCAACTTCAGCAAACCCATGAAACAAATTGCCACCGATTACGAAAAAGCTTCGGGTAATAAAGTTTTAGTTTCGGAAGGGGCAAGCGGTAAATTGGTCGAACAAATCAAAAATGGCGCACCGTTTGAAGTATTCTTAGCCGCCGACCAGAAAAACCCCATTAAACTCGAAACCGAAAAGTTAGACGTGGCAGGCAGTCGTTTCACTTACGCGATTGGTAAATTGGTATTGTGGTCAGCCAAGGAAGGTTTGGTGGATGACCAAGGCGCGGTTCTAAAAACGGGTACATTTGAGCACATTGCCATTGCCGACCCCAAAACCGCCCCGTATGGTAAAGCCGCCATGCAAGTAATGGAAAAAATGGGCGTACTCGACACCCTTAAACCAAAAATCGTGCAAGGCGAAAGCATTGCGCAAGCTAAAGAATTTGTCAGCAGCGGTAATGCGGAATTAGGCTTTGTGGCTTTGTCGCAAGTGATTAAAGACGGCAAGATTGGCGAAGGTTCAGGCTGGATGGTATCCCAAGATTGGTACTCACCGCTGTATCAAGATGCCATTCTGTTGAAAACGGGCGAAAATAATGCCGCTGCCAAAGGCTTAATGGATTATTTAAAATCCCCAGCGGGCTTGGATGTGATTAAATCCTACGGTTACGAACTGCCAGCATGGGCAACAACGGATGCTAAGTGAAGAAGATTTTACCGCCATATTGCTTACCCTAAAGTTGGCTTGCCTGACCACAGCGATTTTGCTGCTGGTCGGCACACCGCTGGCATGGTGGTTGACAAACAATAGTTCACGCTGGAAAGGTATCATGGGCGCGGTGGTTGCCCTGCCCTTGGTACTACCGCCAGCAGTTTTGGGATTTTACTTATTGGTCTTAATGGGGCCACACGGTTGGGTCGGGCAATTCACCAAAGCCATTGGTTTAGGCACGTTACCCTTCAGCTTTGGCGGCTTGGTCGTCGCTTCAACGCTGTATTCCTTACCTTTCGTGGTGCAACCGTTGCAAAATGCCTTTGAAGCGATTGGCACACGCCCGCGCGAAGTCGCTGCAACGTTACGCGCCAGTCCCTTGGATACTTTTTTCAGCGTGATTGTGCCACTGGCTCGCCCCGGCTTTTTAACCGCGTCGATCTTAGGATTTGCGCATACGTTGGGCGAATTCGGCGTGGTACTCATGGTCGGCGGCAATATCCCCGGCAAAACCCAAGTCATTTCCATGCAGATTTTCAATCACGTTGAAAACGGCGAATACGCCGCCGCGCATTGGTTGGCGGGCGGTATGTTGGTGTTTTCCTTCGTGGTATTACTGGCGTTGTACACCCTCACCCCAAACCCGTGGAAAAAACGCGCATGATGAAACCCGCAATACAAGGCCGTTTCCACATGTCATTTGCTGATTTCAGTTTGGATACGGATTTAACCTTACCCAGCAGCGGTGTCACCGCATTGTTTGGGCATTCGGGTTCAGGCAAAACCACCTTGTTGCGTTGCATAGCGGGTTTGGAACGCGCCCCCGCCGGATTTTGCAGCGTGAATGGCACGGTTTGGCAAGACAGCCAACGCGGGATTTTCTTACCGACGCATCAACGTCCGCTCGGTTATGTGTTCCAAGAAGCCAGCTTGTTCCCACATTTGAATGTGCGGCACAATCTCGAATTTGGGCAAAAGCGCATTCCCGCCGCCCAACGCCGCATCGCACTCGAACAAGCTTTGCACTTATTGGGCATTGAACATTTGCTGGAACGGATGCCGGAAAAACTGTCCGGTGGTGAAAAGCAGCGCGTTGCGATTGCACGCGCCTTAGCCGTTTCCCCGCAAATCTTGTTAATGGACGAACCGCTGGCCGCGCTTGATTTCAAACGTAAGCAGGAAATCCTACCGTTTTTGACGCGCTTGCATCGGGAACTCGACATGCCGATTGTGTACGTTACACATTCGCCGGAAGAAGTCGCACAACTCGCAGATTATTTAGTGGTAATGGAAGCGGGCAAAGTGGTCGCGGCGGGCACGCTCGACGAAACCCTAACGCGCCTCGATTCGCCATTAGCGCAAGGGCAACAAGCCGCGTCCATGATTAACGTAACCGTCACAGCGCACGAACCAGACTACCACCTGACGCACACACAATTTGCGGGCGGCGCATTAAGCTTGCCGTATTTGCCAGAAATGGCGATGGGTACAACATTACGGGTCAGAATCAGTGCGCGGGATGTGAGTCTGAGCGTACAACAACCAGCCCACACCAGCATTTTGAACGTGTTACCTGCCACCATTACTGCACTAGCGCACGATAATGCGGGGCAAACCTTGGTACGATTGGCTTTAAATGGCACGCCATTACTGGCGCACATTACTTACAAATCGGCAGTGCAATTGGCATTAACCACTGGCATGGCGGTTTATGTGCAAATCAAAGCCACTGCAATTGTCTAAACCACCTAAAAAAAAGCCACTGCCTAATTAGAACAGTGGCTTCCTCCCCCCGCAACTGCTACACGAAAATCAAGCGAAAGTATCTGACATTAAATTGCTAAACCACGATAACATTTCTTCATAATTATCGGCACTAATACGACTGGATTCGGTTACGCCATTACCGGTAGGCACCATAGTGCCAGTGGCTGGATCATAACGGAATACCACGGATAACCACGAAGCCGTGTTTTTAGTAATCGGGGTAAAACACGCGGAATTGGTAATCGGATTTTGATTAATTGCTTCCTCACGCAATAAATGGATAATCGCATCCGCACACACTTTAGCTTCGGCATTGGCAATATGCCCTGCTTTCGGTTGCGTGGTGGAAGATGCATCACCAATGACATGCACGTTGGGTACAGCAGTGGATTCATAACTTAAAACATTCACACCTGCCCAGCGATTATTCCCTGCATTGGCTAAACCAATACCCGAATTCAGAATAATATTACCCGCTTTATGGGGTGGAATAATGTTTAAGACTTTACCTTTAAACGCACCCGCGCTGGTTACAACCGTTCCCGTATCAGCATTAATACTGCTAACCGTGGCATTCGGTACATAAGTAATAATGCCTTTGTGAATATTGTTAAAAGCATTGGTAAAGTTTTCTAATTCCGCCTGAATACCGGGGTTAGCATCCAGAATAATAACTTTGCCGCCTTTTTTCACGCGCTTGAGGTAATCCGCCACCACACACGCACGTTCATACGGCCCCGGCGGGCAACGATACGGTTTCGCCGGAATGCTTAAAATAAACGTGTCTTTATTGGTCATCGCGCTAATTTGGGATTGCAATGAAGTGGTTTGCACCCCGGCTTTCCATGCATGAACCACTTTTGCTTGCGCGGTAGCACTGCCGGTCATGGGAAGCGCGTCAAACTCAATCCCCGGTGCGAGCACTAAACGGTCGTAAGGCAAAACGCTGTTATCGCTGAGTGTGACGTTCTGCGCAATCGGATCAATCGCGGTAACGGATTTTGTCGCGACCTTCACCCCATATTTGCTGTTCAGGGTTTTGTAGTTAAAAGCCAACTTGCTTAATGTGCGCTCACCAGTTAGCACCATATTACTGAAAATATTCGAGTAATAGGTTGAATTGGGTTCAACCAAGGTAACATCGACACCCGTACCGCCCCATAAGCGCAAGTATTTCGCGACGGTTGCACCCGCCATCCCCCCACCGACCACCACGACTTTACCATTCGCGCCGGTATTACCGGGCATGACGGTTGAAGTCGCAGCAAACACTTGTTCCAATGGTGACATCATACCCAATGCAGCACTTGCACCTAAGTAACGTAAAAAATCTCTGCGTTGCATGATCTGCTCCTTACTTAGGTTGTTTTGCGAAATAATCGGCGATGAGGTTAATTTCTTCTGCGGTATACGCTTGCGCATGAACATTCATGATATTGGAACGCGCGGATTCAAACTTCATCTCCGTTAACTCTTCGACGATTTCTGAAGCACGTTCCCCCGCGAGGTGTTCCATGCCATAACCATCCGTACCGTGGCATTGGAAACAGTTCGCTGCTAAGGTACGCCCTGCATGGTTTAAAGTAGCTGGGCTGGCTACTACGATAGCTGGTAAGGATATTGCGATGAAGCACAATCCTTTTGCTATTATCTTTACTATATTAGTGTACATTACTGTTGATCTCCCACTTTGTAGAAAGGCTTACCCAATAGCTATTGAGTAAGTGAGGTAATGTCCCAATGCTCGCAACATTGGGACATTTTTAGCCAAAATCAATCATCTTCACTATTGTTGCGTTTGACACGTAACGCCAATAGCCTGCCATTGGCAATGGTTCTGGTTTTGACTTCCAATAAATCGCCAACGTTTAATTGGCTAAAATTCATCTGATGGACAGCGTAATCACTCTCATCCTCCCACAAGGTAGTGGTATCCGTCAGAATCACGCTCCCCGCTAACACAAAAGCTTTATTGGCGGTATTCAGCTCGGTAATGCGACCTTCGATTTCGTCCAGTTCTTTGGTATGGGATTGGCGAATGTCGACGGTTTTTGCTTCCAAGACACCTGCCGCATTGATCGTGCCTTCGACTTCAACAAGCGCATTCAAGCCCAAATCGCTTGCCGCACCGCCATCAAATACCGTGCTACTTTGCGTGGTAACGTCAGTGCCATTCACCGCGAAATCGCTGCTACTAGTGAAGCGTGTAATCGCCCCTTCAATTTCCACATTATCGCCGCTATTGAATGACGCACTGCCTTTACCGTACTCCAATGTGCTCGCAATCATCAGTTTGCCTTGCAACGCTTGTTGGCTGTGCACTTCAATGAATTGCCCGACTTCCGGTACACCATTGGGGAAACCTTGCAAACTCGCCTTGGCGTAATCGACCGTCAAGTTGCCTAACACCAAACGCTGCTGGTTGGTATCGAGGCTTTGGATTACGCCTTTGAGTTCTAAACCGTCGCCATCCGTGTACTGTTTGCTCAACAAACGGATATTGCTGGCAACCAATACGCCTTGGGCATCGCGGATTCCCGACACTTCCACCATGCTGCCACTCAGCAAATCACTCAACTGACTAAAGCCGCTAAACACAGTTAAGGCATGAGTCCGCACGCTTTGCCCTAAAACTTCCAAGGTCGTAGCATCCGTGGACACTGCCGTGACCGCACCTTTGAGTGCATTGCTGTAAACAACACTGCTAGCTGTACCCGTTACACCATCGGCATTCACTGTGCCTTGTACCGTGACGTATTCACCGACAGCGTATTCGCCCTGACCATTAGCAACCATGCCATCACGGGTGAACGTGGCTTGCTCCACATCGTATTCCACACCATTGACGAAAATGCTGCCGAATCCGGTAATCGAACCCGATGAAATCCCCGTACCGCCAATCCCGCCATTCGCCAACTGCGTTAGCGCACTACCGCCACACGCTCCCAACAAAAGGGATAACGTTAACGTGACCAGTAACATCCTTATTTTCATTGACGCTCTCCCTGCTGTGCTTGATTCAAGTCAATAGGCGGTGTAACAACCGGCTCTTCAAAATAATAAATGCCCACACCAGCACGCATCTGCCCCGTACCACCCACGCTAGGATTACTGTCACGGTCTTGGGTAGCGAGCCACGTATTAAACTTAATCAGCAAATCCAATGCGTCTTTATCGACCATTTGCTTAAAGGTTGGAATGGCTTCTTGGGGCAAATTGTCGTAACTGACTTTGCGTTGAAACCGTAACTGACTGCGATCTTGGGTAATTAGATTGTGTTCAATCGTGGTAATTAAGGCGGCAACATCCGTGCCTAGGATGGAAAATTTTTCGGATTCATTCGCATGAGGAATATAGCCACCGCCCATTAACTGTACACGTCCAGCAGCATCAAGTTGTACCGCGCCCAAACGTTCCATTTCGTGCAACATCGCGCGGTACGGCATATCGCCACTGTAACGGCTCACCAATGCTGCAAAACTACCCACATCGCCTTCGGACTGCAAAGGCAATGACGCAGGCTTACCCGTTTCATCGTGAAATTCTTGATCGTGCAACCACCCCGTCATGACGCGTGCACCGCGATTGTAACTACTGGTCGGAAAACCATCATCGGGGGCTTGGCGTAACTGCGCTACGTCTTTACGGGTCAATCCGGTCGCGATAGCAATGCGTGATGTCGTCGGACGTTCTCCGGCTGCTGCCAACATTTCCTCTGTCACCTCAACGTACATTTGCCGCGCTAATTGGCTAAATTCACCGAATGCGACGCCTTTCCGGTACAAAATGCGTACCAGAGGCTTTAAGATTCGGCGTGCCGCTTGCATCAACATCTTTTCCATAATTTGGGAAGTTATTCCCGAATACTCCGAATGTCAAAGTGATTCCGTTAAATTAGTACGGATATAAGGTCATATCAGACAAATGCCGGATAACAAAACCCACTTCACTACTTAACCGCAGCTTGTGCAGTGGCTAAAGCTTGCTTAATTTCTTGGCGACGACCCACATCTGCTACCTGACGATTAGGACGATCTGGAGCTTGTAAAGCAATGTTTAAATACTTCACCGCTTCGTCATAACGTTTGGCTTTCAGCAAAAAGTCACCATAGAAAAAGTTAGGGTCAATGCCGGTTGGATTGATTTTCAACGCCGCTTGCAAGTGCTTTTCCGCTGCTTCATTGTCACCGAAGGCTACCGGCCAACCCGGTACTTGGTAATACATTGAACCTAACGAAGTTTGCGCCGAACCCTGCAAAGCAGTGGGATCAAGTTGCAAGGACTTTTCAAATAATGCCTTGGCTTGTTTAACCGTGCCTAATGCAGAAATGCCTTTCACAATGCCCGCATCGGTTGCCAGAATAATGCCTTGCCAAATTAATGGTTCAGCACGATTCGGATTTGCTGCCACCACTGACTCAGCGGTTTTTTCCAGCTCATGAATCGCATTTAATTGCGCATCTTTACCCGACACTTGGTATTTAATGTGCGCCCATTCTTGTTGTAACTGGCTAACATCAGTATCTAAACTCGCCGCTTGTGTCAGAGCAGAAAAATTCAGACCGCTAATAACAGCCATGCTTAACAATACTTGCTTGAAACTCATTTGATTACTCCAAATTCTTAAAAAACAACTCAAAGCCTTATTAAAACCTTAAGCCATTACTCACTCAGTTAACGGTCACACTAACTGCGACGCTAAAATCTCATCGGCAATATCACGTTTACTCACCAAAGCATTGTCGATAATGCTAGGGAATACCGCATTCAATTGCGTAAAGAAGCCTTCGGGCTGACCAATCGTGACTTGTTTACGTTTACGCACAATCGCATCCACAATCACCGCCGCGACTAATTCTGGAGGGTCACTTTTAACCTGTGTGCGCTGATGCAAGGTTTTGATGACTGCATTATTCATTGGCGTTTTAACTGCACGCGGTATAATGTGCGTCACGCTAATGCCTTTCCCTGCGTATTCACGGCGTAAGGCTTCGGAAAAGGCTTTTAAACCTGCTTTACTTGCCGAATAAGCGGTAAAATGCGGGAATGCCAATGAACCAAATACCGAACCAATATTCACAATCTGCCCTTCACCCCGCGCTAACATCCCCGGAATAACGGCTTGAGCTAAACGCAATGGGGCTTGCAAATTCACCATGAGTAAATTTGCCAAAGCTTGCGCGGATTGCTCAGGGAAATGCCCGAAATACATTAACCCCGCCAAATTCACCAATACATCAACGGGCTGATTGGCTAGGGTTTGACACAGCGCGTCTAATGCTTGGGTATCCGCTAGATTGCATAACAATGTTGGCGTATCCAATGCTTTACTACGATCAATAATGGTAACGCGAGCACCCTGTTCTTTTAACAAACCCACCAATAGCTGCCCGATACCGCCATTACCGCCCGTAATCACAATATGCTTGCCGAAAAGTGCATGATTAAGCGGCATGTTTTAGCTCCGTTGTTATTTCTGCAAACACGGGAATGCTACGCAACACATTGGCGAATAAGATAAAGGTATTTTGCGCCACTTCAATAATCGCCGCTTGATCAGCAGGATCATCAATTTGATTAACCAACTGTTGGAAAAATGCCATGTGGCTAATATCCAAAGTACCGTGTGATTGCAAATAAGTGAAAGCATCTGCCGGTAATTGCAAAGCCTGTTGAATGGTACTTGCCCCTTGCGTGGCTAATTGCGTGGAAGTGCTTTCCAGCATGAAAACCATTCCGAGAAACCCTACTGGATTGCGTCGCTGAATGTAATCGTAGTTATACGCCACTAACACTTGGGTTTCTAAATGTGGAATGGAACGCCGCGCCGCTTCTTTATCACCACCCGTCGCAGCAATATCATTTAAAATCCATTCTTCATGACCTTGCTCTTCTTCAATGTAAGCGGTAATGGCTTTTTGTAACCATTGTTTTTCTTCAGGTAAGCGTAATCCCATTGCCATCAGAAAACGTACTGTGTGTTTTACATGGTGAAACGCTTGGGTTAAATACGCTTGATAAGTTGCCACACTAATAGCCCCGCGCAAAGCACCGCTTAATTGCGGTACGGTGTATAATGCGAGGCGTTGCGTTTGTGTAGCAGTGACTAATTGATCGTAAAATGTCATGACAGTCTTCCTTTACTATTCAAGAATGCAATAATGCGGTGTATTGCTGGGCAATCACCTCACGACGTGGACGACCCGTCCCCGTTAATGTGCCATCAGCAAGGTTTAAAAGCGGAATTACATGGAATACTTGGACGTGGGCATAATCCGGCAAACGTTCATTTACCCGCAACAGTGCGGCATTCAATAGGTGTTGGGTATTAACATCCGTTTGCCCATGCAATAACGCACTTGGCACAAGCAAAGCGGTTAAATAAGGTTGTGCATCGCCAAACACAATGGCTTGCGCAATTTCTGGCTGGCTGAGCAAGACGCTTTCCACCCATTCCGGCGAAATATTGCGCCCGAACGAGGTAATCAGCAGGTTCTTTTTACGTCCGTTGATGTGCAAAAAACCATCGGGATCAACGTAACCCAAATCCCCAGTGGCAAACGCGCCCTGCTGCGGCAGACCGAGGTAGCCCAAAAACGCGGGATTTTGGATAACGATTTCCCCCTCCACACAAGCGTATTGCAGATGCGGTAAAACTTTACCCACTGCACCAACGCGCTGTGCGGCTGGCGTATTCAGCGCGACCACCGAACCACATTCGCTTAAGCCGTAACCTTCGTACAGCGGCAAACCCAACGCCTGCGCTTGTTGCAATAAACTCGCATCGACTTTCGAGCCGCCCACGGCAAGGAATTGCAAATCCGGCAACTTCACCCCACTGACGTGCAAGGTGTACAACAAACCGCGTAATAATTCGGGCACAAGAATCGCGGAACTAATGCGCTGTTGCTTTAACAGGCCAACGAGTTGCGCAAAATCCGGCTGGAAAGGATTCGCCATGCCCAACGTTGCCAAGCCGTACAAATGGCAAGTTGCCCCCGCCAACAATGCGGAATAAATCCCTGCGACGTTTTCCAGCAAAATCGCTAACGGCAGCACGGACAAATGTTGCCCTGCGTGCTCTGCACCAATCACTTGCACCAAACTCGCCGCGACTTGTTCCAAACCTTGCTGCGACAAACACACACCCTTCGGAGTCCCTGTCGTGCCGGACGTAAACGTGATTTTGCTGGTACGCGCCAAAATCGCAGGGCTTGGCGTGACACCCGTGGCTAACAAAGCTTGCGGCGTAATCAGGTGATCAATGCCCGCACTTTGCACCACATGCTGGCGTTGTTGCGCGGTAAAAAAGGCAGGTAATGGCACGCAAACCACACCACAAGCCACCGTTGCCAAATCCCACAATACCCAATCCACGCTGTTATCCAGCATGATCCCCAACACACGACAGGATGCCTCACGCAGTTGCACGGCTTTGTGCTCAATCGCTGGCAATAATTCGGCATAAGTGAGGGAAAGTGTGTGGTCTTGTAAAGCAATACGAGTGGGGAAATCCTGTGTGTATTGGGCTAATTGCTGCAATAACTGACTCATGACAATGCCCCACGATGAAAACGCAACGGCAGTTGTTCTTCATACACCGAACCTAATGTGCGTTGCAGACTTTCCACGCCTTGCTGCACCGAACCCGCTAACACCCGTGGTTGGGTTGCATAATAACCGCCCCAATTATCACGCTGATATTGCAAACGGGCGGGATCAGCGTCGCAAATTTTGTGCGGCTGCAAACCCAATAACTGCAAGTGACGCTGCAAATCCTGCGTCCCCGTAATGACGGTGTACTGAATCTGCTTAAACGCGAGGTAGGATGCCAACGCCGCGAACAAAAATACCGCTGCCCCCGTCCCGTGCGAAGCCAAACTACCGATTTCGACAATCGCCTGCCGTTGCACCGCTTTACCGTACAAAGCACTGAGTTCCTGCTCAATCGGGCTGGCAGTGTATTGCTCTAAAAACAAA
The DNA here is from genome assembly GCA_039797295.1 of Pseudomonadota bacterium. Classification (GTDB taxonomy): domain Bacteria; phylum Pseudomonadota; class Gammaproteobacteria; order Thiotrichales; family Thiotrichaceae; genus Thiothrix. The sequence continues at coordinate 72,083 of JBDKID010000013.1, forward strand.
GCGTGGTATTGCGCATAACGAAACCCCGCCGCCGCCAGAATCTCGCCCGCTTCATTACTCACGCTAATCAAATACGGGTAATGGATTTGAATATCCGCCTGATACGCATCACGAAACACGGTTTTGATGAAGGTTTCCACCCGCACGCGGTCGGGTTCAATATCGCTAGTAATATCAATCACCTTCGGCATGACATGGCTCAGTTTTGAGACACGGCGGCTGTGGAAGCTCAGCTTCGCCGTCGCTAGATCGTTCTCTCGTAGATATAAAGACAACACGAGGTCTATTCCTTCCAAACGCTAATGAGATTTTTGGGAATATATTCCCAAATTTTTAAAATAGCAAATGAACAAATCGTCATAAACGACCGCCACAATTTGGACTACACCTGCTAACAGTTACTCAACTGTTACGCGGTAAAACACCATGACGCATCATCGGCAATCACCTAAAATGATCAATACCACTCACCGTCAGGAAACGACCAACACCATGCTCCGTAACAAGGAAATGTTCCTCATCATCACATTGGTTTTGATTGCTTTGCCTTATGGCTATGAATTTCTTCATGAATTCAACGAGGAATACCACCGTTGGTGGGACATTTTTCTGGAAGGTGGTGTGATGTTGTTAGCCATGTCAGGGATTGTGTTTTTGATGTGGGATATTCACCAACGGCAATGTGAAATGGAAAATTTACGCACCCAACTCAGCCTTACCCGTGCCGATTTGCATAACACCCGCGCCGACCTCAGTGAATTGAACGAGAAATTGCTACAAGCCAGTCGTCAATACGGGCAAGTGATTCAGGAACAAATGAGCGCGTGGGAATTTACCCCCAGCGAAAAAGACGTTGCGTTACTGTTACTCAAGGGCTTGAGCTTTGAAGAAATCGCAACCATTCGCGACACCAAAGAAAAAACAGTACGCCAACAAGCCACGGCTATTTACCGTAAATCTGGCTTAAATGGTCGCCATGAATTCGCCGCATGGTTCTTTGAAGATTTTTTAAGCTAATCAAGTAGTTAGTAAAATTTCGCATAACTGATTCATAATTCTTGACCTTTCCCATAAACAAAGCAAATAATTACCGTTCATCGGACAGAAAGCTCCGAATCTGAACTTTCTGTAACCGTATCTGAATAATTTTGTAACCTTTGCTTGCATTATTTGTTATTCAGGCTAAATTCATTTTTAAGTCAAGGGAATGACAAAAACAAAAGCGTAGGGATAGCCCGTGTCCCGATTAGTGCCTTGACCGTGGGATAGCAGAGTGTGAGGTATTATTATTTGACCACATCCTCACGCGCTGCTGAATGCGGTGTCCCGGGCATTGCGCCCGGGTCTGCTTTAGAGCTTTACTTTTGTTACTGGTCTTGATTGAAGAGAGTGTCTATGAGTTGTGTCAGTGTAAAAAACGTATGGTCGTTGGGGATTGCGTTTACCTGTTCGATGCTGCTGTTCAGCGGCTGTAGTACTGCCCCTACCCCTCAAACTACCGCCCGTGTAACGCCGCAACAAGTGGCAACCGCACAAGTTAGCCACCCGCAAAAATCCGTTACGCTTCTCGAAAAAGTTGTTTGGAATGCCCAAAAGCAACAAGGCAAAATGTATCGCTGGGGCGGTACTAGCCCTGTTACAGGCTTTGATTGCAGTGGTTTAACCCAATACGCCTTCCAAAAGGGTGCTGGTGTTAGCATTCCGCGCACAGCAGCCGCACAATACGCCTCTGCGGTTAAAATCCCCGCTGCGCAAGCGCGTAAAGGTGATCTGGTATTTTTTAATACTCACGGTCATAAAGTCAGTCACGTTGGCGTTTATCTCGGTCAAAACAAATTTTTACACGCCCCACGTACTGGTAAAGCTATTACCACCAGCAAACTGGACGGTTATTGGCAACAAAACCTAGTGGGTTTTGGACGCATTCCGGGCGCGTGCCGACCTGCATTTTCCTAAGGACGCAACATAACACCTTACACGACCTGACCACCGCGTGTGGTTGGGTCATACGTCCCGTCAACACGAGCAGCATGTTGTTCACGCATGGCTGCTAACTGCGCCAATACAGGTTCAACTTGCGCATAATACGGATGCTGGCGATAAGGCAATGCCGACATTGCAAACGGCGTTGCGGGCGTTATGCCAGCTTGACGCGCATACAAACGCACCAAACGTGCCTGCGATTCAGGATTCACATGATCCGCTAAAGCCTCCACCACTTGCCGTGCCGCAGCACGGTTATTACACACCAATAACTGATCACAGCCCGCTGCTAACGCAGCTTGAGCGCGTTCCACATCATTACCCGCTACGGCTGCACCTGCCATGTCCAAAGCATCGCTAATAATCACACCGTGGAAACCCAATCGCTCGCGCAAAATCCCCTGCAACCATCGCGCCGAAAAACCAGCAGGCAAATGATCCACCGCCGGAAACACCACATGCGCAGGCATAATCGCTTCCACGCCTTGCTGAATCAGGTGCTGAAACGGTAACAAATCCTCCTGCCATAAACTTTCCCAAGCACGCGGGTCAGAGGGCAGTTCCAAATGCGAATCCGCACTCACACCACCATGACCAGGAAAATGTTTCCCCACCGACACCATGCCCGCTGCTCGCGCCCCTTGCATCCAAGCCGCTGCTAATAACGCGCTGGCTTGTGGATTCTGACTAAAAGCCCGATCACCAATCGCGCGATTCATCCGCCGATCAATGTCCAACACCGGCGCGAAACTGTAATCCACCCCCACCGCTTGCAACTCCGCCGCCATCAACCACCCCATGACGTGAGCAGCCTGTAATGCAGCTTGCGGTGCCGTTTGATACAGCAAACCGTAATCACCCGCTGCGGGCAAACGCTGAAAACCATCACGGAAACGTTGCACACGCCCGCCTTCCTGATCCACCGCAATCAATAACGGCGGCGAACGTAAGGCGCGAATACTCGCCGTCAACGCTGCAAGCTGTTCCGGTGCTTGATAATTCCGCGCGAATAAAATCACACCCCCAACCGCAGGATGACGCAGCAAATCACGATCTTCCGCGCTCAACTCCGTACCTGCAATGTCTAACATGACTGACCCTAACAGCATCCGCTTGCTCCTATTTGTTATGAATGGCGAAGTATCGTGTAACAACTCTTAAAATTGTGCAACTTGAGGGCTAGCTTTTTTCAAAAAAGCTGTATAGAATATGCCTTCTTTTCGAGTACTACCGACATTTATGTCCTGCCCGGATGGTGGAATCGGTAGACACAAGAGACTTAAAATCTCTCGGCGGTAACGCTGTGCCGGTTCGAGTCCGGCTCCGGGCACCAAATTTTAAAAAAGCTCAAGTATCCTGTACTTGGGCTTTTTTTATGCCTGAATATAATGACTCCTTTGTTAGTTAGCCACACAAAACAGGTCTATCAACGGGTGTATCCGACGCTGAGCGCGGAAAACGGGAAACCAAACGAGGCTTCCCGCGTCTCTATTACTTCACGTAAACAGCACCCTTCTGCCCCAACATCGATGGTGTGACCAAGGTAATGCCTTTTTCTGTCACCCGAAAGCGTGCTGCATCCGCCACGGGGTCTTCACCAATCACCGTACCTGCTGGTAACTGACAGCCGCGATCAATGACGGCTCGGCTAATCCGACAATGCCGCCCAATACTCACTTCCGGCAAGATCACTGAATCTGTCACCGTGGTATACGAATGCACTTTCACATTGGAAAACAGCAAGGAATTAATCACTGCCGCCCCCGAAATCACACAGCCTGCGGAAACCACCGAATCCAATGCCTTACCTTCACGCCCGACATCGCGGAACACGAATTTAGCAGACGGTAACTGGCGTTGATGGGTCAGAATTGGCCATGTCTCATCGTATAAATTCAGTTCTGGCTCGACCGAAACCAACTCCATATTGGCTTCCCAAAAAGCGTCAATCGTACCCACATCACGCCAGTAAGGTTGCTTACCTGTCACCGGATCAAGGAACGGGTGTGCATAAACCGCATGGCTATGGATAATGGAAGGGATAATATCCTTACCAAAATCGTGGCTGGAATCAGGGTTTGCGGCATCCTTATGCAACTGATCAAACAAGAATTCGGTGTTGAAAATGTAATTACCCATCGATGCTAAGGCCGTGTCATCCGATCCCGGCATGGGTTGCGGATTGACTGGTTTCTCATCAAATGCCATGACACGATGTTGCTCATCCACCGTCATAACCCCAAAACCCTTGGCATCTTCCAACGACACACCCACACACGCCACGGTCATGTCCGCACCCGTGGCAACGTGTTTCGCAAGCATTTCGCCGTAGTCCATTTTGTAAACATGGTCGCCCGATAGCACTAGCACGTACTTCGGGTTAAGTGCTTCCACAATATCAAGATTCTGATAAATGGCATCGGCAGTCCCCGCGTACCAGTTATTGCTGGTCGTGCGTTGTGAAGCGGGAAGCACTTCGACGAATTCGCCTTGATCAGTACGAAAATTCGACCAGCCATGCACCAAATGACGGATCAAAGAATGCGCCTTGTACTGCGTTAATACGCCAATCTTGCGGATACCAGAATTGACGCAGTTGGACAGTGGGAAATCGATTATGCGGAACTTTCCGCCAAAAAAAACCGCAGGCTTGGCACGTCGATCCGTGAGTTCATACAAACGCGAACCACGTCCTCCTGCCAATACTAACGCCAACGTGTCGCGGGTCAGCAAACTGACAAAACGTGGATGATGGGTAGACATACATTCTCCTTCCAATAGCAATTTATTGTTAAAAATAAAATAATTTTCCTGATGACCTACACCTTGATATTAGGTTCTTTATATGCGCCATGTGCGACATCTTCACCAACGGCATATTTTGCTGGATGATTCATGGATTTGTGTTAATGGGTGAGGCTGTTGATGCCCACCGTAGCAACTGGCTGATGTCATTCAATTAATTGTTTTTATGAGTTAAGGTGACTAGAATTAAAGCATATCGAACGATAGAAACTTTGTGTTGAATCAAACTTGAGATACGGCATAACGATGTACAAGGGAATACGTTTTAGCTGGCAGCGGTGTATGGTGTTAGTAGGTCTCTACCTAATGTTGGTGAATCCCATTGTATACGCCGAAACCAATGCAACGCTAGCAGGCAGTTACACGTTTAATGATCCCACCGAGCTTGCCGCTTTCACCCCGTATTACGTCAGCAGTAATGACTTCAATAATGGGCAATTGCTGTTACGTGACACACAAACCAATACCTACCACGATGCGGGAATTCTGAGTAAAGCCAGTTACGCGGGGGATTTGGATGTCATTTTGCAATTCACGGGGCATTCGTTATTCGCGCCGGATGCTTATCAAGGTTTGTTAGGTTTATTTCTTGCGAACGATAGCTACACATGGGATGAGAAGTCGACCACGCTTCGCCCGCTTATCATTAATCAAATCCTCAATAGCCCGAATTACGATGTTTCGTGGATTACGTTCAGCGATCACAGTGGGCAAAACTGGCAAAACCTTGAATTCCCCCGCAAAACTGATGGCTATTTCCGCCTGACACGCCAGCAAGGCAAGGTTAAAGCTTATTATTGGCAAAATAATGCATGGAAAGGCGTACCTATTAGCGGCTCAGAGGGCGTGGATTATGTCGGGAATGTGCGGGTCGGCGTGCGCATGTATGCCTATTACAATGATTTGTACCAAGCGAGTTTGGAAAAACTGCTGATTTACGCCGATACCGACCGCGATGGTTTGTTGGATAGTGAAGAAGATTTAATCGGGACGGACAAAACTAAAGCCGATGCCACGCAAGCTGAAATCAATGTTCCCGCCAACCTGCAAGGAACTGCCACCCTGCCCTTACACTGGTATAAAGATGCCGCAGGAAATCTTTACATTGCCGCGCAAAATAAAGACGCATCAACGCAAACTTTAAACCTGCAACTTACCGGCTTGGCAGCCAATACCACCATTACTGTACCGCTGGAAAATCGCAGTTTCAGCAGTCATGCCGATGGTTTTAGCGATACTTTGTCCGGTTTTGAACGGCGGGTGTGGAAAATTGCGGCTGCGGATACCGCATTGATTATTACCTCACCACCGACAACCACGCTCATGCAACCCCATGAAGGCAATTGGACGGTGGATTTGGGGCAATACGCTTTCGATTTACAATACGGTAAAGCTTTAACGTGGCACATCGTGAGCGTAACGGGCGGCACGGTCACAGCCAGTGTTGTCGATGGCAAATTAATCATTACCCCGATCAGCGGTATGGCATGTGGCGTCTCCACCATTACCGTGTCGGCGACGAATGAACTCGGTAAAAGCGTGGAAATGACGCTGCCAGTTTCCACGCTGGGCGATGCCGGAGCGAATCTGTTAGCCAATCCCGACTTTGAAACCACTGGCAGTAATGCTTACAGCCTACCCAGTTGGGGCTATTACGTGTGGGATGGTAGTGGTGAACTTTACCACGACACCTTACACAACCGTGGTTCGCGTTCGGCACGCCTACAAAATTTTGGTGCGAGTAAAAGTGCAATTTTCCAAACCGTGAAGTTGCAACCCGGACGTTACCGTTTCAGTGCCAAAGTCGCCTCGTGGGATTTACGTGCGGGCATTTATGGTTTAACAGGGCGTTTACACATTGCTTTACCCGGACAAGACCCCGTGTCGTTGGAGATAGCTCACGGTGATCAAGATTGGACGCAAGTGGAAGGCGTGTTCGACCTCAAGCAAGCGGGCGACGTCGTGGTGTACTTTTTCAATTACGGCTCAGGTTATTTGTGGGCAGACGATGCCAGTTTGAAACGCTTAGAACCTTGCGCCACCGATAACACCGGCTTTACGCTGCACAGCACCCCGCTGCAAACCTTGGGTTTTACGCCCCCCATTACCGAAGACGATTTGTTACTGTACGGCTATTGTAACGATGCAACTTTCAGCCAAAGCGCGGTGTGTCGGCGTTTGGCAGGCATTGACCCAACGAGCGTGCGCAAACCCAAAGCCACTACACCCCTAACGATTGCGAATTTTAATCCAGCTTACGCACTGGATCGAGATAAGGGACGGGCGTGGCTGGACATTGGCGAACAAGTCAATTTGCCCACGGATTGGAGTGCTTACGATTACCTCGACATTAAGCTAAAAAATCCGCTGCCCACCACCACCGATGGCTATGTCGAAATCCGCGATACCCGCACCACAGGGTATTGGTCGCGTGTGAATTGGTACACCAGCTACGAACCGGGCGCACAAACCATTCGCATTCCGTTGCAAATTTTCGTCGGCGAAAAATCCGTGATCAAAGAACGTCGCCGTTTGGATACCGCGCACATTACCGCACTGTACGTGGGATTGTTGAATGCCGGAGGTCGCGCCGAGATTGAAAACATTACCCTAAACATCGAAACGCCTTACAACCATGATTTCGACAAGCTGATTAAGCTGGACATGGGCACGGAAACCAGCCCAATTTTCTACGGTTTCACGCCATTTACGCCCACCACCAGTTACCGTGATATACGCGGTTATGGTTTGGCGGATGGTACGGAAATTCGTCACACCGAAGATCGCCGTCACCCGGATAATTTGCTGCGTGACTGGATGTCGATTGCCAGCGGCGGGATTAACCTCGACCTGCCGAATGGTGATTACCACGTTTGGATGATGTTGGAAGACCCCGGTTATTGGGAGTATTACCAAAGCTATGACCGCCGCACGGTGAGTGCGGAAGAGCAAATTAAATACGATCACAGCATGACGGTCAGCGAATTCTGGGCGCAGTATTTCGCCCACGAACACGTTGAAGACTTACCCAATGACAATATTTGGCAACGTTACATTAGTGCGCGTTATGTTCCTGTGGAATTTGATGTGACGCTGACGGATGGGCAATTGAACCTGCGATTTGGTGGCGGCGACTACCTGACTTACGCTAATACGCTGTCATCGCTGATCATTTGGCCGAAAGCCCAAGATGCGCAAGGGCAAGCATTCATCAGTGAGTTACGCCAAAAACAGCAACAGCAATTCCAAATCGAATACGCGGAAAATCATCCCAATACCCCAACGTATCCACTGCCGGATGCCAATGCACAACCGTTGGGTAATAAAGTCTTGCTGTTCCAACGTCATTACCTGAATGACATTCAAGCAACCGATTGGCCGCAAAGCAATGAGCTAGCGAATCAGCTTAATGTGCAATTGGCGCGGGATGAATACGAACCGCTCACACTGGGGATTTATGCGCGGCAAGCCATGCGTTTAACCCAAGCACAACTGGACTTACCGGGATTGGCAACGCAAGCCTTTAGTGTGCGTTACAAATTGCAGCGAGCAACATCGGATGGTTCGCGTTACAGCAATGCGCCGTTGTTGCTGGATGATTTATCGCTGCCGTTGGATATTGCCGCCGGACAATCGCGCCGCTTGTGGTTTACTGTACACGCACCTGCTGATTTTGCCCCAACCCAAGTCACGGGTACGCTGAAGCTGGCATTTGCGGATGGTTCGAGCAGCAATTTACCCGTCACCGTAAAAGTATTGCCGTTTAAGTTACCCAGCGCGAATGTGCCGTTTGGTTATTTGGGTAGCGTGCCGCTGTACACCGGTTCAGCCTTTGGCGCGGCAGTTACCGCCAAACGCGATGCGGACATTGCGCCGTCAATGGATTTGCTCAAAACACACAGCATGACCGCGATTAGTGGCGGCGTTGGCGGGGTGAATTTCCTCGGTTACAACAATGGCGCGGTTAATCTGGGTTTCACCAATGCCGATAAAATCTTGGATGCTGCCGCCACGCGCTTTAGCTTACCCGCACTAACGTATGCCGCTTTGTACCCCACGAACTTGGGTTTTGATAGCTATCAAATGGTGGATACTTCCGCGTATGGCAAAACTTACACAGGGGTTTTAGGCGATGTGATTACCGCCACCAAACAACGCGGCGCAAGCCATCACTGGGCGGATTTATCCTACACGGTTGGCGATGAACCGGGCGAAGAGGCGATTACTAGCACCAATGCCTTAGCCGATGCGGTGAAAGCAGCGGGCGGGCGCAGTTCATTATTCACCAGTTTCACCAGTGCTAGCGAACCGAAAGCCGCATTCGCGCAACACGTTAACGCGCTTTACCTCACGCAACACAGCCAAGCCGCGATGCAATACATTTTGGATCAGGGTAATGATTGCGGCACGTACAACCTCGGCGGGCGTTTTGCACGCGGTATTTACCAGTACAAACTACACCGCATGGGTTGCACTGCGGGTTATTACCAATTTGCATTTAACTCCATACACGTCGACCCGTATTACGCTTTGGACGGGCGCGAAGATGATATGGCAGGCGCATTACCCACCTCGACTACAGGTAAGCTGATTGCCACACAAAACATCGAACGGTTCCGCGAAGCCATTGACGATTACCGCTATTTGCAATTGCTGGAACAAATGCTGGCAACGACAAGCGATGCAACTTACCCAGCACAAGCGCAAACGTGGCTGCAAAGCGTGTTGGATGGCATCAGCATTGGCAATACCCAAGAACGCACGCCTGCCGAACTCGACAGTATTCGCCAAACCGCTGCGCAACACATCGTCAACTTACTCGGCTTTGGGGATCGTGATGGCGATGGCATCATGGATAAAGACGATGCCTTTCCGAATGATCCTAAAGAAGCGGTTGATACCGATCACGATGGCATTGGCAATAATGCCGACACCGACGATGATGGCGATGGCTTACCCGATGCTTGGGAAAAGCGGTACGGCTTGAATCCATTGGACGCAAGCGACGCGGCTGCCGATACGGACAACGATGGGCTGAACAATCTCACCGAATACCAACGCGCTACCAATCCAACCCAAACGGACAGCGACAACGACGGCATGGCGGATAAAGCAGAAGTCGACACGGGACGCAATCCGACGGTAAACGAAAGCGCGGTTATGCAGATTATTGAGCGGCTGTTTTAGCACGCGAGGGGGAACGTTGTACAACTCACGTTTCCCCTGTCACAAATCCCCCCAACCTTTTATGCCTTTGTCGGCTTTCCCACAATTGCCGCGATGCTATTCCCATTAAAACAATTAGTTATCTGTTTGGCACAGGCTTTGCACAAGCGTTCTGTAACGACATGAGCCGAGGTAACGCCCCATGATGAAGTCTAAGGACATCGCCGAGTTATTAAACGAACCCGCTTGCGCCCACAATAAGAAGGAAAAATCCGGTTGCGCACGCCCCAAACCGGGAGCTTCGGCGGGTGGTTGCGCGTTCGACGGCGCACAGATTGCTTTATTGCCGATTGCTGACGTGGCGCACATTGTGCACGGTAGCATTTCTTGCGCGGGTAGCTCTTGGGATAACCGTGGCACACGTTCTAGCGGCGCACGCTTGTACAAAATCGGCATGACCACCGATTTAACCGAACAGGATGTGATCATGGGGCGCGGCGAAAAACGCCTGTTCCATTCCATCAAACAAGCCATCGATGACTACAACCCCGCCGCCGTTTTCGTCTACAACACCTGCATTCCCGCGCTGATTGGCGATGACATTGAAGCGATTTGCAAATCCGCACAAGAACGCTGGGGCACGCCCGTCGTTCCGGTGGATTCGGCAGGTTTTTACGGCACGAAAAACCTCGGCAACCGCATTGCAGGCGACGCGATGGTGAAATACGTTTGCGGCACACGCGAACCTGACCCATTACCACGCGGCGCGGAAAGTGGCACGTTCAAGGTTCATGACGTGAATTTAGTCGGCGAATACAATATCGCGGGCGAATTCTGGCACGTTTTACCGCTGCTTGATCACCTCGGCTTGCGCGTGTTGTGTACGCTGTCGGGTGATGCGCGTTACCGCGAAGTGCAAACCATGCACCGTGCCAAAGTGAACATGATGGTGTGTTCCAAAGCCATGCTAAACGTGGCACGTAAACTCGAAGACAGCTTCGGTACACCGTGGTTTGAAGGCAGTTTTTACGGCGTGGAAGACACCAGCAAAGCCCTGCGCGATTTCGCCCGCCTAATTAATGACCCGCATTTAACCGAACGCACCGAAAAACTGATTGCCAGCGAAGAAACCCGCATTAACAAAGCCTTGGAAAAATGGCGCGAACGCCTGCGCGGTAAGCGTGTGCTGCTGTACACGGGCGGGGTAAAATCGTGGTCGATTATTTCCGCATTGCAAGATTTAGGTATGACCGTGGTCGCGACGGGAACGAAAAAATCCACCGAAGAAGACAAAGCGCGGATTCGTGAACTCATGGGCGAAGACACCAAAATGATCGAAGACGGCAACCCGCGTGCCTTACTCGACGTGGTGCGCGATTACAACGTCGATATTTTAATCGCAGGTGGGCGCAATATGTACACCGCCCTCAAAGCGCGTGTGCCATTCCTCGACATTAACCAAGAACGCGAATTCGGTTACGCAGGCTACGAAGGCATGTTGGAACTCGCCAAACAATTGACCTTAACCGTGGAAAGCCCGATCTGGCAAGCGGTACGCCAACCCGCACCGTGGGCAACAGTCACCGCCGCACCAACCGTTATTGAAACCAAGGAGGTCGCCCATGCCTGAGATTACCCGCCGTAAAAAAGCTCTATCCGTCAGCCCGCTAAAAGCCAGCCAAACCCTTGGCGCGGCACTCGCGTTCTTGGGTTTCCACCGCGCTATCCCCATGTTACACGGGGCGCAAGGTTGTACCGCGTTTGGCAAAGTGTTCTTCGTGCGCCATTTCCGCGAACCGATTCCGCTGCAAACCAGCGCGATGGATCAAATCGCCGCCGTCATGGGTTCAGAAGAAAACGTCACCGAAGGCTTGAAAGCCATTTGCAGCAAAAATAACCCGTCACTGGTGGGTGTGCCGACCACCGGACTCGCCGAAACCCAAGGCAGCGACATAAACATGGCGGTCGGCGAGTTCCGCAAAAAATACCCCGAATACAACCACATTCCAGTGATTCCGCTATCCACGCCCGACTTTAGCGGCTGTTTGGAAACCGGATTCGCCAAAGCAGTGGAAGGCATCATTAGCGTGCTCGTGCCGGACGCGCAAAACGTCGGTTCAAAAGTCGGCAAACGCCCGCGCCAAGTCAATGTGCTGGTCAATTCCTCGCTCACCCCCGGTGATTTAGAAGCCCTCAAAGACATGGTGGAAATGTTCGGCTTGCGCCCCGTCGTCATCCCCGACCTTTCCGACTCGCTCGATGGGCATCTACCCGACAACGACTTCAACCCGCTCACCATTGGCGGCACGTCCGTTTCCGAAATCCCCACCTTGGGCGAAGCCAAAGCCACTTTAGTCGTGGGCGCATCCTTGTACGCGGCGGCGGATTTACTGCTGGCAAAAACGGGCGTACCCGATTACCGCTTTGACCACTTAATGGGCTTGGCAGCTAACGACCAATTCATTCACGCCCTGCACCAAATCTCTGGCGAAGCCGTGCCGCTGAAACTGCAACGCCAACGCGCCCAACTCCAAGACGCGATGCTCGATACGCACTTCATGACCGGCATGTCACGCTTCGCCATCGCCGCCGACCCCGACTTGCTGAATGCGTTTTCACATTTACTCGCGGAAAATGGCGCGTACACCGTCGCCGCCGTCGTCCCCGCCAATGCTCCGGCGGTGAACAAAATTGCCACCGAACACGTCCACATTGGCGACTTAGAAGACTTGGAATACATGGCAGCCACCAACGAAGCCGAAGTCCTGATTTGCAACTCGCACGGACAAGAAACCGCGCTACGCCTCAATATCCCGCTGTTACGCGCTGGCTTCCCGCAATACGATCTCGTCGGCGGCTACCAACGCCAATGGATAGGCTACGCCGGAACGCGCCAAACGCTATTCGACATCGCCAATATCTTGCTATCGCTGGAAAAAGGCGAAATCCACCCCTACCGCTCGATTTACGCACAAAAACGCGACGACGAAATCACGCATTTCGGCAAGGGTGCGTCTACGCGGCATTGAAAACTACTCCATTGGAGTATATGCTTGTTGGCATGATCACTATTGCCGAAACCGAACCTTTCCAGAAAAAAGTCAGTAAGCTCCTCGCGTCAGAAGAACGTGAGGAGCTGATTGCTTATCTGGCGGAATATTCGGCAAAAACGAAAAAGCCAACATTTCTACGCAAGAAAAAAACCTGCTTGCTAAAGCAGTCTCTGAACTCACCCGTTATTGGAAAGAACGCAATGAGCAACGCATTCACTGAAATCATGGCGGGACTTAATGACGCAATCAATCACGCGAAAGGCGAGCTATCCAATGTTATTGAACACAAACCTAAATCGTTGGATGTAAAAGACATTCGCCAAAAAACAGGCATGAGCCAACAGAAATTTTGTGCAACCTTTGGCATTTCCTTGGGAACACTGCGCCATTGGGAACAAGGGTTACGTAATCCGCGTGGCCCTGCCCGTGTGTTGTTGCAGGTTATGGATAAAAATCCAGCCGCAGTTATTCAGGCTATTGCTGCGTGATATTAATCTGCTAATCCACTAGATAACCCGAAGACGCTTCAAACGCTTCTTCGGGTGTGCCAAAGAACGTGCCATTGCGGAAGTAGCAGAGTTTGTAGCTTTCACTGCTGTAAGCGAAAAAAGCCATTGACCACTGATTTTCACCGCCGAAATAGCGCAAGCGGCATAGGTGAATAGGCATATTGCGCAGGCGTTCCAAGCGTTCCTCACCGGATTCGCCCCAACGTTCAGCATTGTAGTCGGGGGGTAATCGTGGCTCTTTGTAAGCGTCGATGTAGCACAACTGATTGCGAAAACGCACATCAATCCTGCTGTACTTTCCGGCATGATGCTGTTCTGCATACTTCAAAATACGCTCGGTAGTGGCTGTTTTGACCTTTTCCGGTATTTTTACGCCGCCGGAATGCGGATCGAGAATCCATGCTTTTTTCATCGTATTTCAATCTCCAAAAATAAAGTTGATTTAGGTTTATCGTTGATTGGCTTCTTCCCGATCAAATTTGAAATCGGTGGTATCCAGTTCCAAGGATTTAGGTTGACGGCGGGCAGGTTTTGCCAAGACCTGTTTGAGCTTCTGTTCCGCTTGAATCCGCGCTAACAACGCCACTGCGCTGTTCTCCCCGCTGATCAAATCGGGATTTTGCTCGCGCCACTCTGCCGTCAATTCACCGCGAAACGCTTTCGCCAGAATCGCCTGCGTCAAATGATTCACGCGCTGTTGGGCAACCTTCACACGTTGCTCAATCTGATCTGCAAACGCAAACAACTCCTCCACCCGCCCCACGATTTCGGTTTGCTCTTCAATAACCGGCAGATTCAATTTAATTGATTTAATAGTTTGAGCATTAATGTTTGGCTGTGTTATTGCAGTAACACCAAGACCAAGTTCTTTCAATCCTATTGGTGATGTCAGAAAATAATATAACGCCGAGTGCAACTTCCCACAGCCTTTCCTAGTTTTCCCGTCTCAAACTTAAGCAGAGCAAGGTATCCTCAAGGATAGCGAATCCAAACGAGAGGAGGACACCATGCTCTTGGAAGACTTTATCATTGACGTCTACTGCCTGATAGCGGATTGGCTGAATAAACTTCCGGTTGTTTTGCGCCAGCGTGGTTTTGCTCCCGCGTTCAGTGATGCCGAAGTGCTCACACTGGAAGTAGTCGCGGAGTTGATGGGATATGAACAGGACAAACAGGCTTGGGCGTATTTCCATCGTCACTGGCTGGAGTGGTTTCCCCAACTGCCCAGTCGTAGCACCTATGTCCGCCAAGCGGCACATTGGTGGCGAGTCAAACAACAACTCCATGCGGAGCTGTGCTGGACGATGGGTGTGATGGAAAAGGGCATACATCGAGTGGACGGTTTGCCGTTGAAGTTGTGCAATTTCCGCCGTGCGAAGCATTGCCGTTTGTTTGCGGGTTTGGCGGGATACGGTTACTGTGCCGCCAAAGCTCAGCATTATTATGGTTTTCAAGCGATTGTGTTGGTGAGCGGTGGTGGGGTGGTAACGGGCATCAACGTGATAGCTGCCAACCATGATGAAGCCGATGGTATTTGGGAGTGTTTGCAGGGACAAACTGGGCTTCTGCTGGGGGATAAAGGCTTTATCCGCCCAATCCATCAAGCCGATTTGCAGGCCATTGGTCTGAATTTACAGACACCATTGCGTCGCAATATGCAGGACGACCGTCCCAAGGAATACGTTCAGGCGTTGATGCGGGAACGGCGGTTGGTCGAGACGGTGATTGGACAATTGACGGAGCGTTTCCATCTCCAGCGCATCCGAGCCAGAGATCCGTGGCATCTGACCGTCAGAATATTCCGCAAAGTATTGAGCCATACGTTTGTTCAGCACTGATACGGATTGTCCCGCATTGGACATCCTGCGTTATTACAAGGCGCGATTCCAGATGGAATTGCTGTTCCGGGATGCCAAGCAACACACCGGGTTGTGCGACTGCCAAGCGACCCGCAAAGAAAAGCTGGATTTCCACTTCAATGCTTCACTGACAGCACTC